>CAYRTW010000195.1:0-11857 GCA_964426935.1 uncultured Rickettsiales bacterium | reverse complement strand
CATCGTCGTCGGACGGTCTGTCATCATCTACGGGTTGTCCATGGATGGCGTCGTCGTCGTCCTCAGTCGGGGGAGAGCAGGCCAGGAGAAATCCTCCCATGAGGATGGAAATACATGAAATCAAAGGAGAAATTATACGCATTTCTGCCAATCAACGGGATGGAATGGCTGAAAGAGGTGAGGCCCGCCGGCGGGAAGTTCGATTTCGCCGTCTCCACCCCAGAAGAAGGAAGCCCGCCAGTCCCCCCTTTCCGTCACCGCAGCCGGGGTTGCAGGAGGCTCCCCCCTGGTTCCCATCGGCTGAATCATCGTCGGAAGAGGCGTCGTCATCCTCTCCTGCGGAGTCATCGTCCGAGGCCGAATCGTCATCTCCCCCCTCAAACTCCACCGCCCACAGGGAGACCCCCGATCCGGTGTCCCTCTGGTCCAGCCGAACTCCCTCGGGCAGGTCTGGGTGGACATGAGTGACATCCAGAACGGTGGCTTCCAGGATCAAGGACTCGTCCCCCTCTTCCAGGACTCCCTCCCATGCCAGGCTTCCCAGCAGATTGGCGGTTCCCAGGACGTGGACAGGGGAGCCCTGGAAGGTCTGGAGTCGAGCCCCCATGCCAAGGGTGTAGCCTTCCCCCAGGATGAGGTGGTCGCCGTTGGCGGTGAGGGTACCCCCTTCGTGGACCATGGTGCAGGACAGGGTGTCGGCCACCCGCAATTCACCCCCCAGGAGTTGGAACGTGCAGGTCCCCAATCCGGCCTCCAGGGTCGTGACCGAAAGGGTTCCCTCTTCCACCCGGAAGGTCGCCTCGGAGTCGGTGGTGACGGCTGCGGCCACCGCTTCGGCGGTGAGGGTTCCTCCCTGGAGGAGGAGCCAGGCTGACCCGGGGCTGGCCAGAACCAGGGAGGAAACGTCGAGGGAACCCCCCTCGCCGATGAACAGGCGCGCTCCCTCTCCCACGCTCTCCTTTCCTCCCGCCAGCACCAGCTCTTCCCAGGAGCCCCCCTCCTCCTCCAAATGAACCCAGGGGACTTCCAGGACCCCACCGATGTTTCCCGTTCCTTCTTCCTGGCTGTTGGCGGCAAACCAGTCGGCAAAGCTCCAGACAAAGGGGTAGGGGATGGTGCCAAAGGGATCGTCCAGGACGGCCTTGTCCGCTGCCTGCTGAAGCACGACGACCGAATCTTCGTCTCCGGGCCACCCATCGGGAGCAGGCAGACCCACCGGGGAGCGGCCGGTCAGGGCAGCGTAGAGGGTCCAGGAGGCAAGCCAGGAGCCTTCCAGCGATGGATGGCTGCCGTCTTCGTTGTAGAGAGCGTAGAAGAGGCTGGCAGGATCAGAAGGATCTTCTCCCAGATCGAGAATCCCGTCGTAGACGACCTGAAAGGCGCGCCCAACCGGAGCGATGGCCGCTTTTCTATCGGTGCTGCTACAAACCGAAGCGTAGGCCAGATAGCCCTCGGTCAGCCGATCTTGCATGGTGGTGAAGTCGGGGAACAGTTCGGGGTTCTCCTCATCCCCGTCCCGTCGTCCCCAGGTCATCAGGAACATGGAGCGAGCCTTCCTGTCCGTCAGGAGGAGATCCAAGGAGAGGGCAGCGCTCAGGCTCGCCTGAAAATCCTCGTCGGTGCTGGGGAATCCGGGGATCTGGCTCTGATCCTGGAGGATCCCCCATGTCCACTCTTCGCCGTCATCGGTCAGGGCGGTCGTCCAGCGGGGATCGGTCTTGACCCGAGCGAGGTGGTCGGCGAGGGACAGCCCTCCGGCGGTCAGGGCTTCCACCGAAACTGCCTCCCACCCCGGCGCCTCGGTCAACGCCTGGAGGGTGAGCTGATCCAGATCCTCAACGAAGGTGTAGCTGTTCCCCAGGAACAACAGGCGGGGAGCGGCCAGAGCGGCGAGGAGCAGGGACACCGTCAATCCCTCAGCCAGACCGGAGTGTGGTTCGAGGTGGCCAGATCCTGGCCAGGGAGGTGAAGGGCAGGGTAGGAGACCACGGCTCCGCTCCCGTCCCGCTTCCACGGGGCGATCCACACCTGGGGCAGACCGTATTGGCGATTGGAGGAAAAGGTGAGGAAGTACCAGCGGTCCGCCCCCAGATCCTGCCATGCGGGTGCCCAGCGGGGCCAGGAATTGGTCAGGCCCGGACTGGTCTGGCCGGTCTCAGGAGGAGGATCGTTGGCCAGCAGGCGAACTCCGGTGCCTCCCGCAGCAGGAATCACCATGACCTCGGCCCAACTGGAGAAGTAACTCCCCTCCAACGCCCGGTTGTAGACCAGCCACTGCCCATCAGGAGAAAACGAGGGGTAGTACTCCTGCCAGTAGGGATCCGCCGCGCCAGGAATGGGCTGAGCCGCTCCGCCCGAGCCGTCGTTGTAGGGCACCTGATAGAGGTCAATGGGTTCGTCGCTGGTGCGGCCATCGATCACCTCTGAAGAGGAGGCATAGGCGATGGTGGTGCCATCGGGAGACCAGGTGGGCTCCCCCTGTTCCAACGCGTCCCCGCTGACCGCCACTCCCAGCACCGTTCCGGTGAGAAGGTTGATGGAGACCAGGTGAGAGTTCTGGACGGCCACCATCCGCCGATCCGTGTCGGTCCAATACGCCGATGAAAAGGCGGGCCAGGTGGTGACGGGGGTGTGCATGGTGGAATCGGCTCCCCCGGTCAGGCCGGGGAGGGCGGTGTAATCGCCGTTGTCGAACAGATCCAGGACGAATCCCCCGAAGGCGGCGCTCTGGGTGGTCACCGCCATGTATTGCCCGTCCGGAGTGCCCTCGTGGCATCCCACGCAATTGCCACCGTTGTTATCGGGTCCATAAAAGTAACTGGGAGAGGAGTCACCAATGGAAGCGTACTGGAGGGAAGAAGTGCTGGTGGTCCAATAGACGATCCGGCCCGGAGCGGAAAAAGAGAGGGTGCCGAAGCGCCGTCCCGAGGTGGCCCTCCAGGGTCCGGCGAGGAGGGCCCCTGAGGCCAGGTCCACCACCGCTCCGGTGACGGTCAGCAAGGCCTCCTGGTCGGCACTCCACCACCGCAGGTCGCTCCATGCCTCGTCAGAAACCGTCCAGGACGCATCCGTGGTCAGGATTCGCAAGGGACAGGTTTCGGTGGCGACGGTGGCCTCCAGGAGAAACAGGTTGGCCCCTCCCGCTCCAGCGTTCCAGTTCCAGGCGGGAGCCGGCCAGTTGGCGGAGTAGCGGGTGGTGTCCTGGGGAAAGACCAGGTGGGGGGCGTTGCCATCATCCACCGCCGGGGCAGAGGAAAACACCCCTTCCCAGGCGGCCTGGGCGCTTCCTCCTAGAATCAGCTCCCCACAAAAGTGATCGTAGGTGGTGGTGATGGGGGTGGTGTCGTCATCGCCAGTGGGCGCAGTGGAATCGTCATCAGCCAGCCCGGGTGGCGTGGTGTCCTCAAAATCACCGGGAGCGCACCCCCACAGGGCCATGAGGAGGCCGGAAAAACCCACTGCTGATGGGAGGATCCTCACAACTTCTCTCGAAACCACACCGGAATGTGATTGGAAGTGCTCACATCCTGGCCAGGGAGGTGAAGAGCTGGGTAGCTGGTGACCGTGCCCGAGGAGGTCATCACCGGAATGATCCACACCTGGGCCGTTCCCCAGTGGCGCTTGGAGGCCAAGGAGACGAAGTACCAGCGGTCGCTGCCCACGTCCTGCCACTCCGGCGCCCATCCCGGCCAGGAGTTGGTCAGCCCCGGGCTGATCTGTCCCAGTTCAGGGGCGGGATCGTTGGCGGCGAGGCGGGTGGCGGCGCCTCCAGCGGCGGGGACCACCATCACCTCAGCGGTGGTGTTGTTGTAGGGGGAGCCGGTGCCACGGTTGAAGGCCAGCCACAGGCCATCGGGGGAGAAGGAGGGGTAGAACTCCTGCCAGCCGGGGTCCGAGGCGCCGGGAAGGGGAGTGGCGGTTCCTCCCGCTCCATCGGCATAAGGGACCGTCCACAAATCCACCCCCGATTCGGACCAGGCGAGGCCGGCCCCCACCGTGGCGGAGGAGGTGTAGACCACGTTCAGACCATCGGGGGACCAGGCGGGAAGGGCCTGGTATTGAGGGTCTCCACTGGCCGCCAGGGTGGTTTGAGCGCCGGACAGGAGGCCCAGGGAGGTCAACCTGCCGTTGTGGATCACCAGCATTCGGGGGTCCCAATCGTTCCAGTACGCCTCCGAAAAGGCGGGCAGGGCGGTGTCGTGGGTCTGAAGGGAGGAGGAGACGCCCCCATCGAGCCCGGGCAGGGGGGTCAGATCCAGGTTGCGAAACAGATCCACCCGGTAGTTTCCTGACCAGTAGAAATCATCGGTGGTGGCCATGTACCGGCCGTCGGGGCTGCCAGCGTGGCATCCCACACATCCTCCACCGTTGTTGTTGGGGCCGTAGAAATAGGAGGGGGTGGTGGTTCCCAGGTCTATGGACATCAATGCCGAATGGGTGGGGGTCCAGTAGACGATGCGGCCCGGTGCGGTAAAGGGGAGGATGACGAACTCCCGAGAAGAGGTGGGCGTCCACGGGCCGGCGAGGAGGGTGCCCGAGGTCAGATCCACCTGGGCTCCCATCACCGTCAAAAACGCGCTCTGACCGGGGCCGGCCAGCCGGACGTGTCCCCAGGTGGTCGTGTCAAACGTGAGGGAAGGATCGGTAGTGAGAATTCGTAACGTACAGGATTCGTTTGGGATTTCTGCTTCCACATAATACAGATTGGCTCCACCCCCTCCCGCTCCCCACTGCCAATCGGGGGCAGGCCAGTTTCCCGGATAGCGCGTGCCCCGCTCAGGATAGATCACGGAGGGAGCGAGGGAGTCATCGGGAGCCCCTCCAGAAGCAAACCACTCTGCCCAGGCCAACTGGGCACTTCCCATGAGCAGCGGGTCACCACAGAAGTGGTCGAACTGAGGCAGAGAGGCGTCATCATCCTGGGGAGGGGGAGTGGTGTCATCGTCCACAGTGGCGGTGGCGTCGTCATCCCCCACCGGGACCTGCTCTCCCTCTCCATCCCAGGCGGAGGAACAGGCCCCCGCGAGCAGGACGATGAGCAGAAGCAGGAGAGTATGAGGACGCAGGAAGCCTGCCATGAACAGCCGCTCTTCCCGAGGGGAGGGCACACACCCTACACGACACCGGGGCGCGGATGAAGAGAAGAAAAACTGGGGGACTACTCGCGCCGTCGGCGTGTCACTGGTAGCCTCCACCCGTGGGATCCTTCCTCTTCTTTCGCTGCGCCCGATCCGGCTTCACATGAGTGGGGTTCGAAGGATCGCGTGCCGAGTCCCCGATGTTCCTCTTCATTTCTTCCCGCTAGCGCCGTCGGCTCGCTCCGCGCCGGTTCGGCGTCAGGAGTCCTGCCCATGTCCCTCCACCCCTACGGTCTCTCTTCGTCCTCCCTGCCTCCTCTCCAGTCCGCGACTGAAATCGCCGCTCAGGTTGCCGCCCCCCATGCCGCCAGCGTGGATGCCGAAGGGCGATTCCCCCGAGAATCCCTGGATGCCTTGGCTCAAGCGGGCCTGCTGGGGCTTGCCGTTCCTGCTGCCTTGGGAGGACTGGGAGAGGGGCCCCGCACCTTCGCTGCTGTGGTGGAGACCCTGGCAGGAGCGTGTGCATCCACGGCGATGGTGTACGTGATGCACGTTTCTGCCACCGCCGCCATTCTTTCCAGTGAGACCCTGGTGGGCAAGGAGGATCTCCTCAGGGAGATCGCTGCGGGACGACATCTCACCACCCTGGCCTTCTCCGAGAAGGGTTCCCGTTCCCAGTTCTGGGCACCGGTGTCCCGTATGGAGGAGGTACCCGGGGGCTACCGCACCTGGGCCTCCAAGTCTTGGGTGACCGCCGCCAGTCAGGTCCATTCCTGCGTTTCCAGTGCCCAGAAGCCGGGAGCAGCCGCTCCCATGGAGTCGGTGGTCTACCTTCTCCGGCTCCCCTCTCCGGGGGTGACCGTGGTGGGCCCCTTTCAAGGGTTGGGCTTGCGGGGAAACGATTCGGCCCCAGTGACCCTGGAGGCTGCCTTCGTCCCCCAGGGGGATCTGCTCAGTGCCTTGGGGGCGGGAGCGGCCACCATGCTGGAACAGGTCCTCCCCTGGTTCGTCTTCGGCACCGCCGCCATGGCCAACGGACTGTGCCTGGGCTCCTTCCAGGCCACGGCAGCCCACGTTTCCGGGACCGGTTTCGAGCACACCGGCACCTCTCTGCGGGATCTGCCGACTCTGAGGGCCAGGGTGGCTCGGATGTTCAGCGTCACCGAACAGGCCCGCAGCCTTCTGGCGAGAACCTTTGCTGAAATCGAAGGGGGTTCTCCAGCGGCGCCCCTGTTCGTCCTCAACAGCCGCCTTGCCTCCTTGGAAGCGGCGGTGGAGGTGACCGATCTGGCCATGAAGGCCTGTGGTGGAGCAGCCTTCTCCAAGCACCTGCCGGTGGAGCGCTTCTTCAGAGATGCCCGCGCCGGTTGGGTGATGGCCCCCACCGCTGACCATCTTGCCGAGTTCATGGGCAGGGCACTGACCGGACTTCCCCTCTTCTGATCGGAGATTTCACATGACTTCCCCTTCAATTCTTCTCGGGGCCGTGGCCTACGACCCCAAGGTGGTCCCCATCTGGGAAGGGATGCGGGCCCACTTTCGCGCCTCGGGGGTGGACTTGGACTTCGCCCTCTTCTCCAACTATGAAAGGCAGGTAGAGACCCTGTTGCGGGGCCACATTGACATCGCTTGGAACACTCCTTTGGCTCATGTTCGTGTGAAGAGGAATACAGACGGAGCCTCCCTCTCCTTGGGAATGAGGGACAGCGACCGGGATTTTCGCAGCAAGCTCATCGTTCGCAAGGATTCGGGAATCCGCTCCATCGCTGATCTTTCTGGAAGAACCCTCGCCGTTGGTAGCCGGGACTCCACCCAGGCCCGCATCCTTCCTCTTCATTTCCTTGGTGAGGCGGGAGTGAAGTTGACCTCCCTCCACTTCCTCCCCTTCGATACCGATCTGGGGAAGCACGGAGACACCGGCACCAGCGAACTGGACGTGTTGATGGCGCTGCACGAGGGAAGGGCGGAGGCGGGAGTGGTGGGGGACCTGATTTGGGCTTTGGAACAGGCTGCGGGGCGAATAAACGGGGATGTGTTGGAGGTGCTGTGGAGTTCCCCGCCTTTTGATCACTGCATGTTCGACGCCCTGCCTGATCTGGCCTCCTCGCGGATCTCCGCCTTCCAGACAGTGCTGTGGGACATGGACTGGGACGATCCTCGCCATCGCCCCATCCTGGAGATGGAGGGGCTGAAGAAGTGGATGCCCCCCCGGGAGGAGGGGTACCGAAGCCTGATTGCCGCCTTGGATGTCCAGGGGGGGTGGTGAAACCGGCCGAGGAAGAGGGACTGGGGGCGGTGGCGGTGGAGGGGGGGGGCCTGCAGTTGGCCACGGGACTTCTTTCCCTCCTTCGTCCTGCCTTGATGCGATTGGCCCCCGGCGGGGTGGTGGCGATTCGGGGGGACGATGCCAGGTTGGAGGAGGATCTGGCCTCCTGGTGCCGCAGCGAAGGACACGTCTGGCACGGGTCGGAGGTGATCCCGGGGTCGGGGTGGGTGCATCGCATCGGGAGGGGCCACTACGGGGCGTTGGCGGCAGAGGTCTGGGCTCCCACACCGGCTCCTCAACAAACAAAAGGTCGAATAACCAGCGCCTCCCTGCTGGAAATCCTCCCTTTTCCCTCTTCGGCCTCCCCCTCCTCGTTCTCCCCCCGGGGAATCCCCAGGGAACCCGGATCCCCCACGCAGCCATTTTTTCTGCGGGAAAAGGAGAGGGTGGCCCCCAAGGAGGTGGGGGAACTTCTGGATCAGGCGGCGGCTTCTCCCTGGGACCCTTCCTCGGACATTCCTTGGGACCGCATCCCCGAACTCTCTCCTCAGGTCGAGGGGGCGGTGGCTCAGATCATGGCCTTCCTGGCGGAGAACGAAGTGGCCGCCCTGTATGTTCCCGCTCGCTTTCTCCCCACCATCCATCCCGCTTACCTGGAGGTGGCGATGTTTCTGGCCACCCAGCTTGCCGATGAGGCCCGGCACATCGACGCCTTCCTCAAGAGGGCCCGGGCCAGGGGAGCGGCACCGGGAATTTCGTCAGCCACCACCGCTCGCTCCCTCCTTTCTCTATTGATTCCCTATGATTTCACCGAAGCGACGTTCCTGCTTTCTGTGCTGGGGGAGGGGACCTTTTTGGACCTTCTTCGCTTCGTGGAGACCCATGCTCCCGATCCTGCCACAGCCGAAGTGGCCCGGAGGGCACGCCTCGATGAGGCCCGCCACGTTCATTTTGGCGTGTCCCACGTGCGAGGGGCGATGGCTGCCGATCCTGCCCTGGGGAAGAGGTTGACGGAGGCGGTGCAGAAACGGGCCTCTCACCTGGAGGGGGGAAGCGTTCCTGCCCCTGTTCAAGACGCGCTGGTGATCCTGGCGGCAGGGAGTCATCACCCCGTCGCTGTAGCCACCGGGCACCGCGCCTTTCGGGATCTGTTGACCACCATGGAGCAGGGGAGGATTCGAAGGATTCAGGCGGCGGGGTTCTCCATGGCGGAGGCCACCGCCCTCTCCGCTCTCCACACTCCCAACTTCATGTAATTATTCAGGATCAATCTAATTTACCTGGCATTACCGGCCCAGGGAGTGGGGAAGGGGAAGGCGCATCTCCCATAGCCCCGCCTCCTTGATGTGATTCCGGAACCCAAAGGCCAGATACAGGCTCTGAGCGGGGAGGTTGCGTGGATCCACATGCAAGGCCAGGTAGGGGGATCCAGCGGCGCCGGCATGGATGGACGCGGCCTCCAGCAGGGCCCTTCCCACTCCTCGACGGCGAAAGGCAGGGACCACCCCCATGACCAGCTTCAGGGCCTCCACTCCCTGGTTGTCGGGAGTGTGGCTGGATAGGAACAGCCCTCCAGCGCGAACTCCATCCATCCATGCCACAAAGCCGATCCTCCCCCATTCGGAAAAGTTCCTCCACAGGGCGTCCTGATGGGCGTCCCAGGCAGGGCGATAAATCTGGAGGAGCACGGTGGGGGAGGCATCGGTGGCCAGTCGATCCATCTCCCGGAGGAAGAGAACATCCCGGGGAGTGGCCTTGAGCAGGGTGACCCCGGGAACGGAAACGGCAATGGCCTTTTCTGCTGAGGGGCCAAGAAGGTTCACTCCTCGCCCGGAGGTCATGGCCGACTCGAAGGCGGAGAGCCGTCAAACAAGGTGGGCACCTCTCCCTGCAACCGTCTCAGATTCTCCTTGGCGGCGCGGTTCTGGGGATCCAGGGACAACACCTTTTCCCACTGCTCCTTGGCCTGGGAGAACCGCCCCTTGAGCAGAAACACCACCCCCAGGTTGCCAATGGCGATAGCGTCATCGGGGTTCTTGAGAATCACCCTCATCAGCTCGGCCTCCGCCTGATCGAATCGCTTGAGTTTGATGAGAATCTGGCCCATCAAGCTGCGATAGATCGGATCATCCCTCACCGCCAACGCCAACTGCACATGGTCCAAGGCTTTTTGCATTCCCTCCCGATCGGCTGCTCCCTCGGGATCCGGAGAGAGGGCCATGAAGTAGAAGGTCTCCGCCAATCCCCCCAGAACCTTGTCGCTGCGCGGAGCGAGGGCCAGGGCCCTCTGATAGGTGGTCACGGCTTGCTGGAGCAGCCACTTGCCCCGATAGACATTGGCCAGGTTGTTCAGGGCCTCTACGCTGCGCGGATGGGCAGCGACAGCAGGCTCCAGCACATCCGCCGCCTTGTCCAACTCCCCCCTTCGGCGGTAGACCTCAGCCAGACCCAATTGGGAGAGAAGGTCCTGGTGCTGGGAGGTGAGGGCGGCGCGAAACCGCTCTTCGGCAGCGGCCAGGTCCCCATCCTGCAACGCCATTCTCCCCAAGAGCTGATTGGCTTCGGGGTCTTCGGGACGAATAGCGATGGCCAGAAGGAGTTGGGTCTGGGCCTCCCGAGACTGGCCCGATGCAAGCAGGGCCTTGGCTCGCCCGACCAGGGAGGCGGTGGCCGGGCTCATGTTCTGTCCCGTCGTACCCTCCTCTCTGAGTTTCCCGGAAAGGCGAAGGGCCTCCCGAGTCTCTCCCCGGGCCAGGTGACGCAGCAGGCTCAACCAGGTGGGGCGGAGGAGGTCTTCGGCCTCCAGGCGGGGAGTCAATTCCGCCTTGGCCTCGGGAGTCATGCGTTCCAGATCAAACAAGGAGCTGATGGGGGAAGGGCGGGAGGGAAACACGTCCAAGACGGTGCCGTAGGTGCGCGATGAGGAGGGGCCGAGAAAGGCCAGGGGGGCCTCCAAGACAGGAGCTCGCGGGGGGGGGGACACGGCCACGGCCTGGGAAACGGCTCTGGACAGGAGATCCCCCAGATTGTGGATGGCCGCTTTCTTCAACCCTGAGGCGGTAGAGGGACGCTCCAGGCGGTGGAAGGGGATGGAGGCATCCCAGGTCGGGAGTGCCGGGTGCGGAACCAGGAGGATGGCGTTCTCTCCACCCCCGGGACCCAGCCACAGCAGAGAGCGGGGGCTATGGCGATGGACCTCCCGGCAGAGTCGAGACAGGGCCTCCCCACCCACCTCGGTGGCGCTCACCCGGAGGGCGGCGACACCCCCGGGGGCCAGGGCGCCGACCAGACGGTCGACTCCCTGCGCGGTCCACAGGGAAGAGGTGGTGGGGGCCCAGGGAGGGGGGAGATCCACCAGGATCACGTCCCAACGACCCGATTCTGCCAATGCCATTCGGGGAGACTGACTTCGCACCCTCACACCAGGATCTCGAAGGGCATTCATTCCCATCCCCGAAGCCGTCACCATGTTTCGAACCTTGAGGGAGCCCTCCACCACTCTCATCTCCAGGGGAGATTCCTCCCTCGCCGCATCCAGGACCAGGGGGCGAGTCATTCCCAAAGCCAGGACTCGGGAGCTTCCCTCTCGAAAGAGGAAGGGGAGGTGACCGAAGAAGGCATCCTCACCGGCGCTGCCCTCGTCCAGGGGCAGGAGGCGACCGGGCAGGCTCAGCCGAGCGCCGAACACTCCTCCTTGGGTCAGAAAGGCTCCACCCCCTCCATCCCAGGTTTCGGCCACCACAACCGTCCCCCGGGTGTCCTTTACCCACCGTTCCAGGGATGGGACCGAAACCTCACCACGGAGGGGATGAACCGCCAGCGGCAGGCGAGGAGCGAAGGGAAGGGCCACCGATCCGGTGAGAGTGAGCAGGGAGATGAGGGGAGTCCATCGAGAAAAAGCAAATAAATCTGAACGTTTCCAAAGCAGAAGTCCCAGAGCCGCCAGGGCAGCCCCAACCCCCCTCGTCAGGACCTCCGGGTCGCCGTCCCAGGGGAGGAAGGCGGCCACGATTCCTCCCGACGCCCATCCGGCCGCAGCGAAATATCGCTGAGATGGGGAGGGGTTGGAGGAAGGGGCCAAGGAACGAATCGCTCCCAGAAGGGGCCACAAGGTGACGGCGATCCAGAGGACATCCATAGGAAAATCGGCGATGGAAGCGCCCAAGGAGGGCCAACGCAATCCCCAGGAAGGTCGCCAGATCCATGCGATGTGGGCCCAGAGAAGTGCTCCCCCCGTCCAGGCCACGGCTCCTCCGGTTCCTGGCCTTCCCCGGGGGAGGGAGAGGCCCATCACCAGGATGGCTGCGCCGGCCAGGAGGGGCTGGGGCTGAGCCGATCCGGACGTGACCACCAGGGGGTGCAGCAGGATGGGAAGCACCCCCGCCAGGCATCCCCACAAAAAGGTCCTGAGGTTTACGTCGCCCGAGGGAGCCGAACTCGTTTCCAAAGGTGCTGATGGAGAGCCCTTTTGGGGAGAAGGGGAGAGAAGCAGCCCGATCCCCGCCAATCCCCC
>CAYRTW010000194.1:0-11866 GCA_964426935.1 uncultured Rickettsiales bacterium | reverse complement strand
GCCACCCCTCGGGATGACGGGGAGGGACCACCAGGTAGTCCACCAGGAGCTGTCCATCGGGATAAGGGCGGGCCACGAAGTACCCCGGTCCCACTACGGCCTCCTGCCAGGGAACGGTTCGGTTGTAACCCCATACGAACTCCCCTCCCTCCTCCTCCCCATCGGGGCGGGTGAAGACCTTGGCAAAGCGGGTGAAGGCGGGGAGGGTGTTCTTGCCGTTATGGACGACTTCCTTCATGGCGGGCACCCCTTGGGGCACCAGGAAATCCAAGGTCAGAGGGAGGAAGCCGGCTGCAGCATCAAAGAGGCGGCGCTGTTCCCCTCTCCCCAAGGAAACCACCTCGGCGAGCCGAGCCTCAGGCTCCAAGGAGTCCAGATGGTGGGCGATGGCGGGCATGTCCACCTTGGCGACGGCCGGGGACAGGAGATTCTGGAAGGTGGTCATGGAGGGCGTATACCGGAGGTGTGGCGAAGAGGGGGGGATCGGGAACAGGGCCGGGGAAGGAGCCTCGTTACCGGAGGTTCCCTCCCCAGCCCGTCTTCCTACAGGCAGGTGTCGTTGGCGGCGCCGGGAGTCCCCAGATCCCCCAGCCCGTAGGCGGAGGTCCCTGTGCACCAGTTCCCTCCCACATCGTTCATGACGGCATCGATCATGGTGGGCCCCAGGGTCATGGACATCCCGTTGGGATCGGGGAACGCGGCCCCGCCGTCGTAGTTCACCTGGTCGATGATGGTGCCACCGGGGGCCACCAGCACCACCTCATCGTCGGCGTTGCCCAGGCTCAAAGAGCCTCCGTAGCCGTAGTCCACCGTCACCCCGCCATTGACGGCGAGATTGGGGTTGCTGCCGAAGACCATGTAGTCCCCGGGGGCGATGAGGAGGGAACCCACGGTAACGGAATCGGTCCCCAGATCCTTGATGATCATTCCGGTCAGATCCAGGGTGGTGGCGGTGGCGTTGTACACCTCAAACCACTCTCCCGCAGCATCTCCGACCGCCGCAGGATTCTGCATGATCTCGGTGATGATGAGGTCGCCCACTCCAGGGATGGGGCTGCCACAGGCTTCATCGGCTCCATCGCAGTTCTGGTCGATGCCGTCTTCGCAGACCTCCAGGGCTCCGGGGTAGATGGTGTCATTCAGATCATCACAATCGTCCTCAGCCGGGGAACCATCCCCGTCCATGTCCACGGGGAGGTCGCAGCT
Organism: uncultured Rickettsiales bacterium; assembly: GCA_964426935.1. Taxonomy (GTDB): domain Bacteria; phylum Myxococcota_A; class UBA796; order UBA9615; family JAKLKC01; genus CAYRTW01. The sequence goes on along the minus strand of CAYRTW010000194.1, from coordinate 10,660 downwards.
ATCGTTTTCCATCCCCGGGGTGCCCATGTCTCCCAGGCCGTAGAGGGAGGTGGCCTCGCACCAGTACATGCCATCGTCGTTGAGGAGGTCGTCGTACGCAGTGAGATCCAGGGTCATGGAGGCGCCGGTGGGATCGGGGAAGGTCGCTCCCCCGTCGTAGAGAACCTCGTCCAGGAGAGTGCCGTCGGCTGCGGTCAAGATGATTTCATCGTCAGAGTTGCCCAGGGCGAAGCCAGACCAGGCCATGTTGACCAGCAATCCCCCGTTGAGGGCCATGTTGGCGCTGCTTCCCAACACCATGTACCCCCCAGACGCCAGGATCATCGAGCCCAGAGTGAAGGAGTCGGTCCCCAGGTCGCTCACCTCCACCCCGGTGAGGTCCAGGTCGTAGGGGGCGACGTTGTGAATCTCGAACCACTCTCCAGCCGAATCCCCCACCATGGCGGGGTTCTGCATGATCTCGGTGATCACCAGATCGCCAGGAAGAGGGAGCTGAACGCAGGCGGGGTCGACCTCGCCGTCGCAGTCATTGTCGATTCCATCGCAGACCTCGGTGGCAGAGGGGTGGATGGCGTCGTCCTGATCGTCGCAGTCAGAACCATCCAGGACGAACCCCAGGGGCACGGAGCAGGACATCACACCCAAGGTGGGGTCTCCGTAGCCATCCAGGTCCGTATCAGGGTAGGAGGCGATGGCGGGCAAGCCGTCATCTGCCGTTCCGTCACAGTCCTCATCCACCCCGTTGCACACCTCAAGGGCCCCCGGCTTGATGGTGGGGTTGTTGTCGTCGCAGTCCAGTCCGGCGGTGACTGAGGCCCCGTCATCGTCGATGTCCGGATCCATGAGGATGCGGCGCTTGGTCGAGGTCACCAGCACGCCGGCGGCGTCCTTGCCTTGAACCCGCCAGTAGACTCCAGCAGCCCAGGCTCCCAACTGGTTGGTTTCCCAATCGGTTTCGCTGAGCTGGTAGACCTTGGTGGTCTGATAGGGGGTGCTGGTGTAGTTGCCAGGTGTGTACATCCCCGAGGGAGAGAACTGCACCCGATACTGGGCGCAGTCCACTCCGCCGTTCCACTTGAAGGCCACGCTGTTGATCTGGGTGGAATTGTTGGGGGGCTGGGTCTGGGTGACGGTGCAGGCCGCCTCAGCCCGTCCAGGGGCGGACAGAAGGATGAGGGAGCTCAACAAGGCGCCCATCAAGAAAGCGTTGGGGCCAGTGGCCATGGGGAACCTCCTTGGAACCATGAAGGGGATCGGACCCGTGAAGCGGGCCCACGAACGGGCGGGGTTGTACAGGGAGTTGGTTCCCGGCTCAAGCAAAATCGCCATGAACCTGCCGTGAACCTGGGGAAACGAAGGGGTGTGATGGGGTATACTTGATCGAGGGCTTCGGGGTTGGGACTCCGAACGGGGAGTGTAAGCATGTCGTCTTTGTTGCGGGATATGGAATTGGGGGCCCTGGCCCTGAGCCGGGGCTTGATCTCCCACGATCAGCTGTGTGCTTCGCTGCATGAACTGGGGAAGAGGGGAGGAAACACTCCTTTGCTGACCCTCATGCAGGAGATGGGGTTTCTCGGCCCGGCGGGAGTCATCCAGATCGAGGGGGAGGGATCGTCAGACGGCCGTCATCCGAAGAAAAACAAGCCTGAAGTGGAGGCCTTTCCTAGTGATGGCCTCACTGTCCGAGAGGAATCCTCCCGGGCCGCCTCCACCGCCCCGGGGACGGCAGTCTCCATGAAGCCCCCTGGGAACTCCCATATCGGGGCTACTGCCATGACCCAACCAGGGCTGGCGGGCACCATGAGGGAGGGACGCCCCACCGGAGAGGCGGTTCCTGTTGATCTTGCCGGCAGGGGGCACTTTTCCGATCTTTCTCAGGGCCCCAATCGGTTTGGAAGCCCAGACACCTTTGGTGCGGAATTCAAGTATCGCTTTGGCAAGGAAGTGGGGATTGGTGGAAACGGAGTGGTGACCCTGGTGTACGACACCAGCATGGGCCGGCGTCTGGCCTTGAAGACTCTTCGAGCCGGTCCCACTGCCACTCCCCGTCAGGTGGAACGCTTCATTGAGGAGGTCCAGATCACCGGGCAATTGGAGCATCCCAACATCGTTCCCGTTCACGAACTGGGGAAACTTCCCAATGGGGAGGTCTACTTCACCATGAAACTGGTGGAGGGGAAGACCCTGGAGTACGTGATTCGGGGGCTTCGCAGGGGATACGCCTCCATCCGCAACCAATATGGCCGCCTTCGGCTCCTGAACATCCTCCAGCAGGTGTGTCAGGCGGTGGGATATGCCAACTCCAAGGGGGTGGTGCATCGGGATCTGAAGCCCGCCAACATCATGCTGGGGGAGTATGGCGAGGTCCTGGTCATGGACTGGGGACTGGCCAAAGTGAGGGGGTGCCCCGATGGGACCGATGAAGGACTCCACCGGGGGGTCAGGACCCTTCGGACCGTCCGCTCCGCCTCGGCAACCCTCCACGGAACCGTGAAGGGCACTCCCGCCTACATGGCCCCCGAGCAGGCGCGGGGGCAGGTGTCCCAGATCGACGAGCGCTCCGACGTGTACTCCATCGGCACCATCCTCTATGAGTGCCTGACCTTGAAGAGGCCCCACGAAGGAACTGAAGCCCTGGAAGTGATTCGGGCGGTGGCCAAGGATCCCATTCAGCCTCCCCGGGAAAGGGCGCCGGAGCAAGGAATTCCCGAGGAGTTGGAAGTCATCGTCATGCGCTGCTTGGAGAAGGATCCCAAGAAGCGGTACAGCACCACCCTGGCGATCCATCAGGATATCGAGAACTTCCTGGAAGGGACCAAGCGGCGCAAGCTGGCCCAGGCCAAGGTGGAGGACGCTCAGAGGATGACCTCACTGTACGAGGGCAGAAAGGCGGACGTGGGGGAACTCCAGCGAGCGCTGCGGGAGAGCCAGAAGAAGCTGTCCCCCTGGGATCCGGTGGAAGAGAAGAGGCCGATGTGGGGGATCCAGCAGGAGATCACCCGAACCGAGGTGGAGGCCATTGACGCCTTGGGAGAGGCCCTCCACCGCTACGGCCAGGCTCTCGCCTACGATCCGGAGAACGGGGAAGCCAGAAGGGGCCTGGCCTCCCTGCACTGGGAAAAGTTTCGGGATGCCGAACTTCGCCGGGATCCAAGAGACACCCGGTACTTCCGCAAGCTGGTGGAGCAATACGACGACGGCTTCTTTGCCCGGCAGTTGGAGGGGGCAGGAAGCCTTCAGATCTCGGTGTCTCCCTCGGGCGCGGAGGTTTTTCTGGCCACCTACCAGGAAGTGGATCTGACCCTTCAAACCACCGCTGAGGAGAGGATCGGGGTGGCGCCATTCCAGCGGGTGGCCTTGCCCATGGGCTCCCACGTCTTGAGGGTGAGCCATCCCCTCTACCGAAGCGCGATGGTGCCGATATTTCTGGACCGCTGCCAGGATCTTTCGTTGTCGGTGGCATTGAGAACGGCCGAGGAACTGGGGGAGGGCATGATCTTCATTCCTGGCGGCCCGTTTCGTTGCGGCGGGGATCCCCATGCCATTTCCGGGCTGGAGAGGGGTGAGGTGGAGTTGGGGGACTTCGCCATTTCCCGGTTCCCGGTGACGTTTCGGGAATACCTGGAGTTCGTCAACAGCCTGGTGGCCGACGATCCGGTGGTCGCCCAGTTTCGGGTACCTCGCTCTCGCATCGGGGGTGACGCCTGGTTCACCCGGGGGGCCGATGGCCTCTATTTCATCCCCGACGTCAACCGCAACGGCGACCCGGTGGACCCCCTCCAACCGGTGTCCGGGGTCAGTTGGGCGGACGCGGCTGCGTATTCGGACTGGCGCTCCTTGCGGGAGGGGGCTGTGTATCGACTGCCCCGAGAGTTGGAGTGGGAGAAGGCCAGCCGGGGCCCTGACGGTCGCTACTTCCCTTGGGGGGATCGGTTTGACTCCAGCTTCTGCAAAACCGAGGAGGCCCGTCGCCGCCGCCCCATGCCTGAGGCGGTGGGGATTTTCGGGATGGACTCCTCCCCTTATGGGGTGAGGGATCTGGCCGGAGGGGTCCGGGAGTGGTGCACCGACCCCTTCGACACCGAGGGGAGGCTGCGGGTGGTACGGGGAGGGGCCTGGAATCTGCCCCGGGTGTTTGCCCGCTCCTGCTCCCGCTATGGGGAACCTTCGGAGCAGGTGGACGACAACCTGGGGTTTCGGGTGGTGAGAGAGTTGTAGCCGCTCCGCAGGGGGTCCCTGGTTTGCTCAATCGGGGGTGATGACTTCCTGGAAGAACGACTTCAGGTAATCCCATCCTGACACCAGGGTGTAGTAGAGGGCGAACCAAAGAAGCACGTGACCCACCGCCGCCACGTCAAATCCCAAGGTGGGATGGTGCCAGATGAGAAAGGATAGAGAAGTCGTCTGGAACGCGGTTTTTCTCTTCCCCAGGTTGGAGGCGGCGATGATCAGCCCTTCGTCAGCGGCCACCGCCCGCATGGCCGTCACGGTCATCTCCCTCATCAGGAAGATGGCCACCATCCAGGCGGGAATCCGGTCCAGGGGGATGAGCATGATCATGGCTGTGGATACCAGGAGTTTGTCCGCCAGGGGATCGAGGAAGGCCCCGAAGGTGGAGGTCAGCCCCATCTTGCGGGCGTAATAGCCGTCCAGGATGTCGGAGAGGGCGGCCACGATGAACAGGAGGGCGGCGATCAGGGAGGAGGTCCGGTCTGGCCGGGTCATGAGCACCATCACCACCGGAATGATCAGCACCCTGCCCACGGTGATGGTGTTGGGGAGGTTCCAGAACTGGCTCCTGGCCAGGGTACGAGCCATCAGGACCGCCAGGGATGCCGTGACAGCGTTACGGGGTGGGGAGAAGAAAAGGGGAAGCTCATCGGGCAGCGATGGGCCGCTCGTGAGCGAAGTAGCGGTAGTACTGGAACACCCGGCTGACGTAGAAGCGGGTTTCGGGGATGTTGGGAATCCCGTTGTTGGCCTTCTCCACGTTGCCGGGACCGGCGTTGTAGGCGGCGACCGCCAGCCGCTCGCTCCCCGAGAAACGATCCAGCATCTTTCGCAGGTAGGCCACTCCGCCACGAATGGACTCGTCCGGGTCGTAAGGATCGTCCACTCCCACCTCCCGGGCGGTAAAGGGCATGAGCTGCATCAGGCCCATGGCCCCCTTGGGGGAGCGGGCCCGAGGGTTGAATCCCGATTCCACCAGGACCATTGCCTTGACCAGGGCGGCGGGAACCTGGGCCTTGAGAGCCTCCTCGACGATGGTGTTGTCAAAGAGGTCCATGTTCTTGCGGAGGAGGGAGGAGTTGATGGAAGCCATCCCCCGGGGGCGATTGCGGGTGACGGCGATGATGATCTCGAAATCGTCGCCCCGGGGAGAGTCGGTGAAGGTGAGGGTCCCGTCCTCGCTCATGCCCTGCCAGATGTTGCCCCCTTCCCCGGCCCACGCCGCTCCACCTCCCAGCGCCAGGAGGGCGGCCAGCAGACTTGTTATGGGAAGGGAGGGAGAAGGAGGCAGGGGAGGGATCCTCGTCTCTAATGGGAAAGCCAATCCTGTCGGCGAGGGTAAAAGGAGAGGTGTACCCCTGTCAACGCATCTCCTGTCGTGGCGAATGGGAGGGGGCATTCCCGCCCCCACCGCTTCTTGCCCCCGGCTCGGGCCTGGAGCCTCCCCAAGCAGATCCCTCCTGATTCTGCCGGTTTCATCGCGTTGACGACCCCGGAAAGGGCGTGATATTGCTGCGCCGCCTGATGAGGGTGGCCCCCACTGGGGGTGTTCAGGAACCAGGAGACAGCTTCCCTGATGCACGCCGCGATCACCGGCCTGGGGGTGGTCAGTCCCGCGGGTCTGGGCGTTCCCGCCTTCCGCCAGGGCTTGTCCTTATCGCATTCCTTTCTGGCTCCCGTGCGGGGCCATGACGTTTCCGATTGCCGTTGTCGCGTGGGGGGGCAGGTTCCCGACGAGGGGGTCCGTGTCCTCCTGTCCCGTTTTGGCCTTTCTGAGGAGGATCGCCCCCTCGCCCTGCTTCTGGGGGCGGCGGAGGAGGCCTTGCGCTCGGCAGGATTGTCTTCCAGTTCCTCTCAAACAAGCCTCCCGGTGAGGGAGGGGGAGTCGCCGAGGACCCGCTGGGGAGTCATTTTGGGAACCTCCCTGGGGGGCACCCTTCGATGGGAATCGGCGAGGCGGCGGGGTTCACCTCCGGGTACCCATGGGCCATCTTCCACGGGATATGGGGCTCCTACCGAAGCCCTGGCCCGCCACCTGGGGGCGGAGGGCCCGGTGCTCACCATCACCACCGCGTGTACCTCTTCCACGGTGGCCCTGGGACTGGCGGGGGAGTGGATCGAAGACGGGGAGGCGGATGTGGTGCTGGCAGGGGGAGTGGATGCCCTGTGCCGGTTCGTCCACGGGGGCTTCGAATCCCTGCGGGCCCTCAGCCCGGGAGAGGTGCGTCCTTTTGGTCGTGATCGAGAGGGACTCCAACTGGGGGAAGGGGCTGCCGTGCTGGTGGTGGAGTCAGACGCTCATTTGAAACAGCGTCAGGGACGGTGTCTCTCCCGAATTTCCGGAGCGGCCACGGCGGGAGATGCCTTCCATCTGACCGCACCTCATCGGGAGGGGAGGGGGATGGAGAGGGCCCTGACCGAGGCCCTGACCGAAGCGAGGTTGACCCTTCAGGATCTGGACCTGGTGAACGCCCACGCCACCGGCACCCCCTTCAACGACGCCATGGAAGCGAAGGTGCTGGCGCGAATGGCGGGGGATCGTCCCCTCCCCGTCAATGCCATCAAGTCGCGCTTCGGGCACACCCTGGGGGCGGCCGGAGCCCTGGAGGCGGTGATGCTGGTTCTGGCCCTTCAGGAGGGATGGATACCCGGGACCCTGCTTTCCGGAGACCGGGATCCTGAAGCTCCACCAGGGCTGGTGCTGGGGCCGGGGAGGAAAACCCCCTTGCGCCACGTCGCGTCGTTGAGCGCAGCCTTTGGTGGGCATAACGCGGCGCTGGTGCTGTCGGCGGCCGAGCCATGAGCCTTTCCGCCATGGTGGTGGGGGCCGGGGCGGTCTCTCCCTGGGGGACAGGGCTCCCCCAAGCCGCCCCCATCCCTCCTTCGGCGACCTCTATTCGGAGAGGGGCGGAGGGGGAGTGGAAGGACGAGTTTCGCCGCTTCTGGCCAGAGGCTCCGGCTCGGGCGGGGAGAATGGATCGGGCTTGTCGCATGTGCCTCCTGGCGGCCCGGGAGTGTCTCTTGTCCTCGGGGCTGGTTTCTTCCCAGTGGGAGGAGGCGGGAATCGTGGTGGGGAGCCGGTTTTCGTGCCTTTCCAGCAACGACGCCTTCGACCGGGATCTGACCGCAAAGGGAGCCAGCCTGGCCAGCCCCTTGCTGTTCTCCTACACGGTAGCCGGGGCGGCGGCAGGTGAGGTGAGCATCGCCTTTTCTCTCCGCGGCCCCACCCTGACGGTTTGCGCCGGGGATGCATCCGGTCTGGCGGCCATGCGAGAGGGAATCCGCCTCATTCGCAGAAGGAGGGCCTCCCGGGTCCTGGTGGGGGCCTTCGAAAGCCTTTCTCTCGAAGCAATGGAGGAACTGGGGGGCAGGGATGGGGAGGGGAGGCTTCCTTTTGACGGGGCCCTCTTCCTGCTCCTGGAAGGGGAGGAGGAGGCTCTCTCCAGGGGGGCTTCCAGGGCCATGGGGGTGGAGGTCTCTCCCCTCTCCTTCGATCCCCACGCCGAGGACGGGATGACGGGCCCCCCCGGGACGGAGCCTTCCCGCTGGAGCGGTTCGGTGAGCCCTCTTCTCTCCCTCGCTCGGTCGTGGTACGCCGGCCTACCCTGCCGGGAAGCCGTCCAGCACGGTCCCTATCGCCAGGAGGTCGCACTGTTCGCGGGAGGCTGGTAGAACGCCCCGCACGCGCCCGTTCAACGTCCTTCACAGGGGGTGGAACGGCAATGAAAGGTCCGCACCGATGCTTGTGGCTCCTTCCCTGCACACGCAGGTCAAACAGATGATTGTCGAAGCCCTCAACCTGGAGGATGTGGATCCCGCCTCCATTGAGGACGACGCCCCCCTTTTTGGGGAAGGGCAGGGGCTGGGGCTGGATTCCCTGGATGCCCTTCAGCTGGCGGTGGCGGTGGAGGAGCGATTTGGGGTACCCATCGGCGACGAAGGGGCGGGCAAGGCAGCCTTCCTCTCCGTCCGATCCCTGGCGGATTATATTGCCGCCCGGAAGCTCGGTTGACTCTCCCTCTCCTGGACCCGACCATGACGGAAAGACGATCCTGGCCATGTCCCTTGCCACCCACCTGTCCGCACGCGGAATGGCTCCTCCTGCCCGGAGCTACCGATGCTGGGGAGGCTTCATCGTGAGCGACGAACCCACTTTTGCTCCCCCATCCCAACTCCTACCCCATTCCCCACCCTTCCTGTTTCTTGATGAAGTACTGGAAATCAATCAGGAATGGGGACGGTTTCGCTGGCGATTTCCCGGAGGGGACTCCCACAATTTCGCCTCCCGCATGTTTCCCGAATTGGCCCTCATCGAGGCGTTGACTCAAGCGACGGCTGCCTGGAATGCGGTGGCCATGCCCAGGGAGGCTCCCGAGGAGGGGTTTCTGGCAGCGGCGGAGCGGTTCGTATTCCAACATTCCCCGCGCATTGGTGACGACATCGAGCTGCGGGTCTTCCGCCGCAAGGTCTTCGGAGGGTTGGCCCTGTTTCGAGTGGAGGCCCATCTGGGGCGGGAACTTCTGTGCAGCGGCGAAGTGACGGTGTTTCGGGACGGTTCGTCAGGGGAGCTGCCCCGTCTTCCCCAGGATTCCCGGGATTATGAAGGGGACGCCCACCTGGACCGTGACGAATAGGTCCTCTTCCTTTCCCCCCTCATCGCCGGGCCAGGGAGGGGAGGGGGGAGGAAGGGGAGTGGTGGTGACCGGCGTTGGCGCCATCACCGCCCTGGGGAGGGATTGCGATGCCCTGGTGGAGGGGCTCAGGTGGGGCAGAGTGGCGGTGGGGGACATTCAGAGGCTTGACACCCGGGGGTTTCGGTCCGGCAGGGGAGCTGAAGTGAGGGAGTGGCCCTCGGTTGGGAGGGGGTTGGAGGAAGCCTGGAAAAGGGGGGATCGTTGCGGCCGTCTGGCTCTGGCGGCGGCATGGGAGGCCCTCGCCATGGCCGGGTTGGGAGAAGATCCCCGGGCGGTTCGAGGAATGGGCCTGGCCTTCGGCGGGAGTACCTCAGGGATGCCTGAAGTCGAGGAATTCGTCCTGGACTCTCCCCCGGGAACGCCGCTCTCCTGGCCCCCCGACGAGGTTTTTTCCCGTCTGCCCGTTGGAGAAACCGCCAATCAGGTGGCTTCCGCCTTTGCGCTGGGGGGCCCGGTGTCCTGTGTCTCCACCGCCTGCTCGTCATCGGCCCATGCCCTGGGGCTGGCCTTGGACTGGTTGCGGTCGGGGCGGGTGGACCGGGTCCTGGCGGGAGGAGCCGATGCCCTTTGCCGACTGACTCTGGCGGGATTCAACTCCTTGGGAGTGGTGGCCGCCGACCAGCCCCGCCCTTTTGATCGGCGCCGAACCGGCATGGTGCTGGGGGAGGGGGGAGCGTTCCTGGTGTTGGAAAGGGAGGAGGGGGCCCGGGCCAGGGGCGCTCCCGTCTGGGCACGATTGTTGGGATATGGCAGCGCTGCCGAGGCCTTTCACATCGTTCACCCCCGGGACGACGGCCAGGGAGCGGCCCTGGCGATGGTCAGGGCCTTGCAGGATGCCGGCGTTTTGCCTCAGCAGGTGGACTACATCAACGCCCATGGCACCGGTACCCTCGCCAACGACGCCATGGAGACCCTGGCGTTGACCCGGGTGTTCGGGGAACGCATTCCTTCCGGGGCTCTCCCGGTCAGCTCCACCAAAAGCCTTGTGGGACATACCCTGGGGGCTTCCGGGGCGGTAGAGGCGGTGGCCTGTGTCCTGGGCATCCGGGAGGGGTTTCTGCCCCCCACCGGCGGGTTCGAGGAGGCCGATCCCCTCTGCTGCCTGGACCCCATCGCCGGTCAGGCCCGACCGACTCGTCCCACCTGCATCCTCTCCAATTCATTCGCTTTTGGAGGGAACGACGCTTCCCTGGTCCTGGCCTCTCCCGAGTTCCATGCCTGAAGATCTCTATGTGACCGGGTGGGCGCTTCGAGCCGGGATTCTGGAGGAGGGAGGCGCGGAGGCGCCCCTGCTGGGATTCCTCCCCAAGGATCACCTTCCCTCCCATCCCATGACCCGCCGCATGGACCTCCTCTCCAAACGGGCGGTGGCCGCGTCCCTGATGGCCCTGTCGGATTCCGGGTGGCGTCGGGGGGAGGCGGGAGAGGACCCGGAGGTGGCAGTGGCTCTGGCCACCCACCTGGGGGCCTTGGAGGAGACCTTCTCCTTCCTGGAGAGGCTGCGAGATCTGGGCCCTCCGCTGGCGTCTCCCCAGGCCTTTCCCAACCTTGTGCCCAACGCAGGAGCTGGCTATATCTCTATTTTTACTGGATTTACCGGCCCATCTGCCACCTTTGTCCACGGAGAGACCAGTGGAGAAGAAGCCCTGCTATGGGGGGCCATTCAGGTGAATGCGGGGAGGGCACGGGCGGTGGTGGTGGTGGGAGTGGAGGAACTGGGCAAGGCTCGCCGGGCC
>CAYRTW010000193.1:0-11895 GCA_964426935.1 uncultured Rickettsiales bacterium | reverse complement strand
GGATGCGACGATCAATCTTTTCCAGGCCGGAGGAGTCAACATCCAGGGCGGAGAGGGCGCGATCCGCGAGGGCCTCGGTGATGGTGCCGTCTCCCTCCACTTCGGCGAAGTCCCTTACCCGTCGCAGCAGGCGGTTGGCGATGCGGGGGGTGCCCCGAGAGCGGATCGCCAATTCCCGACTTCCTTGGGGATGGATGGGAATCTTGAGGAGTTTCGCGGATCTGCGAATGATGACATCCAGCTCCTCCTCGGTATAGAAGTCCAACATCAGGTGAATGCCGAAGCGGGCCCGCAGGGGGGAGGTGAGAAGGCCGGACCGGGTGGTGGCACCGATGAGGGTGAACCGGGGCAGGGTGAACTTGACCGAGCGGGCGCTGGGGCCCTGGCCCAGGAGGATGTCCAACTGGAAGTCCTCCATGGCGGGGTAGAGAACCTCCTCCACCGCCCGGTTCAACCGGTGAATCTCGTCGATGAACAGGACATCCCCTTCCTGGAGGTTGGTGAGGAGGGCGGCCAGATCACCTCCGCGTTCGATGATGGGTCCCGAGGTGGACTTGATGCTCACCCCCATCTCCTGGGCGATGACGTAGGCCAGGGTGGTCTTTCCCAGTCCGGGAGGGCCAGCGAACAGAACGTGATCGAGGGGCTCCTTGCGGCCCAAGGCGGCGGCGATGAACACCTTGAGGTTGGACTTCTGGGATTCCTGGCCGGTGTAATCGGCGAGGGTACGGGGGCGCACCCCCGCCTCCAGGGCATCGTCGCCACCGGGGAAGGAGGAGGTCTCGCGGTCGCTGGTTTCCACACCCATGGGAGTCGCCGATCAGGAAGGGGAGCCGGGGGTCAGGTCCTTGAGGGCCCGTCGCAGCAGGGATTCCACCGAGTCCCCGGGGACAGGGCGGACACCCCTCAAAATACGATCCATCTCCGCCTTGCGGTAGCCCAGGGACTGGAGAGCCAGGGTCAGATCTCGCATCAACCCTTCCCCCTCCCCTGGGGGTCCCCTGTCCTGGATGGGTTCGGTCTTCAGATCCCCCATCATGGAGCCTGCCAGAGAGGAAGGCAGCTTCTCCTTGAGCTCCAGGACCATTCGCTCCGCCGTCCTCTTGCCGATGCCGGGGACGGTGGTCAGGCGGCGCACATCGCTGGTGGCCAGGGCCTGGGCCAGGGTTCGGGGTGTGAAAGTGGACAGGACCGACAGGGCCAGGCGGGGACCGATGCCGTTGACCTCCAGGAGGATGCGAAAGGCAACACGCTCCTCCTCCTCGTGGAATCCGAAGAGGGTGATGGCGTCCTCCCGCACCTGGGTGTGAACGAAGACCTCGGTCTCCCTTCCCAGAGGAGGCAGGGCCGAAGCCGTCTGGGACGATACGGAAACGTCATATCCCACCCCAGCCACGTCCAACAGGATTCCCTCCTCGGTGCGGGCCCTCAGCAGTCCGCGCAGATATCCGATCATCGCTTCTTCCTCCCCACCCCATGTTTCGCGCTGGGTGCGGCTCCCAGAATCGCCTGAATCCGCGCTTCCTGGGCCCGAAAGGGGGCGGTGTGGATGTGACAGATGGCCAGGGCCAGTGCGTCGGTGACATCCAGGGGGCCCTCCAGTTTGACCGCCAAGAGAGCGGAAACCATGTGATGGACCTGGGATTTTTCCGCTCCACCGAATCCCACCACCGCCTTTTTCACCGCCGAAGGGGCGTACTCGAACACCGTCAGTCCTCCCCGCGCCGCCGCCAGCAGAGCCACCCCCCGGGCCTGCCCCAGCTTCAACCCGGTGGAGGGGCTGCGGGCGTGGAACAGGGATTCGATGGCGGCCTCGGTTGGGCGGTTGCGGACGATGACCTGGGAAAGGCCGGTGAACAGGATCTCCAGACGCTTTTCCATGGGCTCGGAAGGGGAGGTCCTCACCACGCCGCTGTCCAGGTGGATCAACCGGGACCCCTCCAGGGCGACCACGCCAAACCCGGTCACCACCGTGCCGGGGTCAATGCCAATGACAATGGGAGAGTTGGCCACGAGGGGGATCCCCGGGGGATCCTACAGATCCTCGATGCGGGTCATCTCTTCGTCAGAGAGCTCGAAGTTGGCGTAGACGTTCTGCACATCGTCGTTGTCTTCCAGGGCTTCGATGAGCTTGAGGAGGCTCTCGGCGGCGTGCCCCTCGATGGGGGTGGTGACGGTGGCGATGCGGGTGGGCCCATACTCCCGAATGGCGAACCCCTGCTTTTCCAGGGCCTCTCGCACCGTCTCCAGCGAGGCCAATTCAGTCAGCACCTGGAACTCCTCCCCGTTGTTCAGCAGATCGTCGGCGCCGGCGTCCAAGGTGGCCATCATCAAGGAGTCCTCGTCCACCCCTTCTGCCCCCAGGAGAAGCTGGCCCTTGCGGGAGAACGAGTGGGCGGCGCAGCCAGTGGCTCCCAGGTTCCCCCCTCTCTTGCCCATGGTGTGACGGATCTCAGGAGCCGTCCGGTTCCGGTTGTCGGTCAGGCACTCGATCATGATGGCCACCCCTCCAGGACCGAACCCCTCGTAGATGACCTCTTCGTAGGACTCCCCGTCCAGATCCCCGATTCCCTTCTTGATGGCCCGGTCCACGGTGTCCTTGGGCAGGTTGTTGGCCCGGGCGTTGACCACGGCGGCCCTCAGGCGGGGATTGCCGTCGATGTCCCCTCCTCCCATCCGGGCGGCGACGGTGATCTCCTTGATGATCTTGGTGAAGACCTTGCCTCTCTTGGCGTCAGCCGCCCCCTTCTTGCGCTTGATGGTGGACCACCGCGAATGGCCGGACATGAAGGAAGTCTCCGAAAAGCCTAGTAAAAACGATAAGTTAGGTGTCTTCTGGTCCAAGTGCGCCCAGAAGGCGGGAATCAATAGCACAGCCCCAGACAACCGGCAAGGCAAAGGAGGGCCCAGGGGATCCTTGGGGTCTGGTACAGTGAGGCATGACATCGGAGAAGCGTTCATGACGGCTCCCCCCCAGGGTTCCGACGGGCCCACCCAGCGCAGCAGCGGGCGTGGACCTCTGTTTGTAGAGGTTACCGTTCGAGACCGAGCTGGCGCGTACATGCACCGGGCTCGCAACATCAGCGCCGGAGGCATGTTCGTAGACAGCCCGGTCCCCCTTCCCGAGGGGACCCGGGTGAAGCTGTCCTTTCGCCTGCCCGGCGGTCCGACCGTGGAGGTGGCCGGGGATGTGCGATGGACCACCCGCATCGCCGGTCAGCCTGTTCCCCACCCGGGCATGGGCGTCGCGTTTTCGGGGCTGTCGGAAGAGGATCGGGAGGCCATCGTTCGATACGTGGCAGAGAAGGGCTTCTACCAGGGAGACTGACGAGCAGAGGGGCGAATCCTTCCCCCTCTGGCCCCTCTGGTCCCTCGCAAGAAAATCCCCACAGCCACTCCTACCACAAACCCACCGATGTGGGCCCAGAACGCCACTCCCACCGGATCGGCGCCTCCAGCCACCGCCCACCACCCCGACAGCATCTGCACTCCGAACCACAGGCCCAGGAACAGGGAGGCGGGGAGGTCGACGATCTGGATGAAGATGAACAAGGGCAGCAGGGTCCGCACCTGGGCCCGAGGATAGAGCACCAGATAGGCGCCCAGGACCCCCGCCACCCCTCCCGAGGCGCCAATCAGGGGGAGGGAGGAGGACGGTTCCACAGCCGAGTGGGCCAGGACGGCGAGGGCCCCGGACACCGAGTAGAACGCCAGGAATCTTCCGTGGCCCAAGCGATCCTCCACGTTGTCTCCGAACACCCACAAAAACCACAGGTTGCCGAGAAGGTGGAGCCATCCCCCGTGGAGGTAGGGAGAGGTGAGGAGGGGAATCCAGGAGGGGGAGGGCCCGATGGCCAGGGAGGGAAGCAACAGGGAGGGAACGGCCCCGAAACGGTGGGCAAACCGAAGAGCCTCCTCCTCAGGCAGGGAGATCTGGTGGAAAAAGACGGCCGCGTTGAGAACCACCAGGGCCCAGACGACGTAGGGGGTGGTGCGGGAGGGGAGGTTGTCGCGGAGGGGAAACATGGGCCAGGAGGGGAGTGTACCCCTTCTCGACGGGAGGGAGAGGCATCGGACGTTTGGGGGAGGAGGGGAACCCGGGTCCTTCCCGTTCAGGAGAGGGGTATGGTGTCCTCTCCCACCCTGGAGCATTCCCCATGAACCCATTGCTGCCCACCCTTCTCCCCCTGCTCGCCCAGGTGGAAGCCCTGGCGGCCCTCACCGCCGAGCTGCGAATCCGCGCTGAGGGTCTGGAGGTCGATCCCCGAGTGCGGGCCCGGATCCAGGCGGTGGCCTCGGGGCTGGGGGAGAACCTCTTGGAGGGCACTCCTGCCGAACAGAGGGCGGCCATGGGGGTCATTGGCGCCCTCTTCCGCCAGGCGGCGGAGCTGATGGAGCACCCGGAACGCCCTCCTGGATGGATGGTGCCGGATCGGGAAACCCTCCAGGCCCAGGGTCGGGCTTCGGCCATGGTGGAGGGCCTGGTGAGAGGGGTCCCTTCCCTCGCGGGCACCCTGAGCGGAGAGGGGGCGGCGTTCCTGGATGTGGGAGCGGGGGTGGGCTGGCTGTCCGTCGCCGTGGCCCAGGCCTGGCCGGAGGCGAGGGTGGTGGGCCTGGAGCCCTGGGAGCTGGCCAGGGACCTGGGGCTGGAGAATCTTCGCAGCGTGGGAATGGAGGGAAGGATCGAGTGGAGGGACCAGCGGGTGGAGAACCTGGAGGAGGTGGATTCCTACACCCTGGCATGGTTCGCTGGGCCCTTCATTCCCCAGGAAGTCGTCCCCGAAGCGATTGGCCGCCTGCACCGGGCCCTGAAACCGGGGGGAAGGATCCTCTTTGGCCTCTACGGTCCCCCACCCCATCCCCTGGGAAAGGCCCTGGTGGAGCTCCGAGTGGTGCGCTCCGGCGGGCACCCCTGGTCCCAGGAGGAGGCGAGACAGATGCTGGAGGAGGCGGGGTTTGAGGACCTGGCGGTGTTCGCTCCTCCTGGGCCGATTCACTTTGTTCATGGGAGGAAGGCGATACCCCCCCGACCCATCTCATCGTGCAGAGAGTCGGCAGTCGTGGGAGGGTGCGGAGATGGATGATCCAAGCGACCCGGGCGAGCCGATCAGGAGGGGGGTGCGGTGGGCAGCGCGGTGTGGGAGCCAGCGAACGGCCAGTTTTTACGAGCGACGAGGAGGGTTGGCTCGTTCTGCCGGTGTCGGGGCCGCGTCGTGGGGGTCCGGCACCCTTGGCACGCCCTGCAGGGCCGCGCACGCCGCCTGCTCTAGCGGGAGGATCGCACGGATGCGATCGGGGGTGTTCGATGGGGGATGCCCTGCTTCGGGAGCATGAGGTTTGATGCAGGTGCCGCTACCGTCAAACTCGAATCGCATGGTATCGCACCTGACGTTGCGCGCACCTTGATGGGTGCCACGACGCATCCTACGGATCGGACAACGAAATCCGTTACATCACGAGAGCATGATGAACACGAAAGTTTCTCCATCTGGCCCGGAGACCCCCGCCACCAGGCGATCTCACCCAGGCATGGTATGGATACCGCCATGGCCAGCAGGCTTTGCATTGGTTCTTCAAGGCAGCCTGCTTCTGGCCCTCTATCGAGCAAGCCGTTCCGCCCTCGGTGGACATTTCACCTACCCTCTGGATGACACATACATCCACATGTCCATGTTCCCGTGTCGCGCTCGCCACGGGAACATGGGGGATCAACCCCGGAGAGTTCAGCTCTGCGACCTCGTCGCCATTGTGGACAGCGCTGCTTGCCGCCATCTATGGGGTTATCGGGCCAGGTGACCTCATACCCCTGTGGCTGAACGGGTTGCTCTCGCTGGTGCTGGTCTACTTGTGCGGACGGTGGCTCCTGAGCGAGCAGGTCCGCGGTGTCGCCCTTGCTGCGGGACGGACGGCCCTCGTCCTGCTGACCCCGTTGCCGTTTCTCGCGGGCCTCGGCATGGAGCATGTCCTGCACACGGTTCTGGCCCTGACGCTGGCCTGGATCGGTGTCAGGGCGATCTCCGCTCCACCGGACCGCCTGCGACTCATCCTGCTGGGATTGCTCGCCGGGGTGCTTCCCATGGTGCGGTACGAAGCGCTCTTCCTCACTGGCGCCCTCGGGCTGCTGCTGCTGGTGCGAGGAAGGTGGCTTGCGGGGGCCTCGGTCTGGGTGATCTCCGCGATCCCGGTGCTCCTCTATGGTGGGTGGAGCGTGGCCAACGGGTCCGCGATGGTACCCAACAGCCTGCTCATGAAATCTGGCATGGCGACCACCTGGTACGTCGACGCTACGGGTGGGATGGACACGAATGGTGGGACCACCACCGGCTCCGCATGGAAGGCCCTTGGCAAGGTCAACTCGACGACGCTCTCACCTGGCGCTTGGCGACGACTACCTGAGCCAAACCCTGGCTGGACAGGCCAGCAACAGTCCATGTGTGAACGTCGGCTCAGAGGCAGCGTCAGCCGTCTGCTATACGGACGAGATCGGGACCACCTGCCTGTCGTCGCTGACAACGCGCACCGATGAGCAAGTCGACGGGTCCTTTGTCAACATGGGCTTCCACTACTGGCCCTGGTGTTGTTGTGCGGTATGCAGAGGATCCCGCAAGTGAGGATTTTGGGGAGGGCCCGCGACGCCGCGATCCGGTCGTGCAACAGCATTTTGCGTGAGACTCGCAATGGTCCCGTCTTCCATCCCTCCCCAGTTGCCGTCACACCCCATCGCCCCTACCATCCCCTCGCCCCCCGGGGGGCCAGGAGCATCATGAATCGGTGGATGGTGATGGCCGCTGTAGCGGCAGTGCTGGTGGTGGGCTGGTTGTGGCTGGGGCGGGGTGACCAGGAAGGGGGGCTCGAGCCGGTTCCTGCGGCCTCGGAGGCCTCGCCCTCCAGCTCGACTGCCGGTGCCTCAGGAACAGCCCGAGCTGGAAACGCGGGTTCCCCGGTCGCGCCCCCGTCTGCGATGGATTCGGAGCGCCTCCCCGGCCTGGAGGCCCTTCCTGGGGATCCCGACTACGAAGAGCCCTTGGGAGCGGTGCCCCCCGAGTTGACCGGCTCTACCGGAACCACCTACGGGGAATGGGATTTCAGCCACGGCCTCCCCAAGGGATGGACCCCCTACAACGAGGCTCAGCGCATCTTCGAGCCCCTCCGCAAGGCCCTGGAAGAGGTGGAACCCCTCACCCCCCAGAAGTTCAAGGAGGTGGTGAGGGATCATCGGGATCAGGGCATGGAGGTCTTGAAGGAGGCGGCGGCGGTGTCGAAAGCGGGGTATCCCCAGGAGGGGCAGGAGCTGATTCAGGCGTGGAGTACGTTGTATCGGACGTACAGCAAGAAGGCTCGAACAGGGGGAGGAGGTTCGACGGAAGGGCAGCCTTGACCTCAAACGGTGGCCGGCACGCCCATTCCCCACCCTCCTGCCTCGTGCCCGTCCCCCCTCCCACCCCCTCCCCTTTTTCCGGCATGATGGGGAGGCCGGTCCGGGGCGCCCCAGGATCGGCCGACGGAGCGAGTGACTGAACTGTCTCCCCTATCCGAGGACAGGAAGAGCCCACAGGGTCCCCCGGGGCTCCACTCCTCCGTCCACCCCGGGCACCTGCTCCTGGCCCTCCTTCTATGCTGGGTGGGTTCCCTGGTCCTGGAAGTTTTCGGGCCCTCGTCGCCTCCTCCCGGGGTGGTGTCCGTCGCCTCCTTTTTCAAGAACCTCCTGGGCCTGCCCCTGGTCTGTTTCCTCCCCGGTCTGGCCTGGGTGCCCCGCCTCTTTCCAGGTGAAGGGGGGGACCCCCGGGAGCTGCGGGTGTGGGACCCCATTCCCTTTGGGCTTCAGGCTTTCCTGATTTCGGTGGGAACGATGGTGGTCAACTTCACCGCCATCAAGCTGGGCTCCCGGGAGGTGACGGCCACTCCCCTCCTTCTTCTGCTGGGAGCGGAGACCCTGGCGGGATTGGCGTGGAATTTTCAGGCCCTGAGGGTCAGTCGCTTCCGATCCCTCCCCCCTTCCCACGCCTGGGGGCTGGCCCTGGGCGCGGGGGTCCTCCTGGCTTGGGGGGCCTTGCAGCACCAGACCCTTCGCTCCGACCTCTCCCACTATTTCTACAGCGGCACCCTGGAAAGGGGGGAAAGGCAGCCGGTCTCCCTCCCCGCCCTGGGGCTCTCCCTCAAGCCGCAGGGAGGATGGTCTGGGGAACCTGGCTCTCCCTTTCCCCCTTCCGGCACTCCCTCCCTCCGCATCGAGAACAGCCGGGGAGGCACACCCGCCTTTCCGGTGACCCTTCTGTATCGCGGTCCGGTGGGAACCACCCTTCACCTTGTCCAGGACGGCACCGAGAGGGCCTCTCGCACCATCACCCGCACGGTGGCGGAGAAGGTGGGGGAAGGGGCCATCGAGCGATACTGGGACTGGGGAATGGTGGAGGTGACCGCCGACCTCACCGTGCCCCCCGAAGGCACCCTCCTCACCGTCCAGGCCACCGGCTTCGAGAAGGCCGACGGAGGAAGGTGGACATCGGAAGACGCCTCGCTCTGGGACCTCTCTACGGTGGAACCGGGAGACGCCCTGTTGATGATGAAGGCCCAGGGATTCAAGCCCATGCACTACTACCAGCTCCTGAACGTGGCGGAGAACGTGCGCTGGGCCGAGGAATACACCCGGGATGGCTACTGCACCCTCAATCAGCCCCCTCTATGGAGCTACGTCTACGCCTCCATCCGGGTGCTGATGGGCCCCCATCTCCTGTCGGTGCATTTCTTTTACCTTCTTCTCCTGTTTGGCATCTTCGCCACCGCCTCACGCCTTCTGGAGATCGATCACCCCTCCATTCCCGCCCTGGCCTTCCTCCCCCTGGCCCTCCTCGCCGTGTCCCATGGACGGTTGATGGCCAACGACGGCTCCGCCAATTTCCCCGACAACCTGTTCGCCCTGGGGATCCTGGCCTCGGTGTTGTTTGCCCTGCGGGATCTCCCCCGCACCTTCGTGGCTTTTGCCCTGGCCGCCACCGTGCTCCGCTATCCGGGGGCGACGGTGGTGGGATTTTCCCTCATTGGTTTATGGGTGTGGGCCCCCTCCCGGCGCCGCCAGGCCTTTCGGCTGGGGCGAGGGATGGTTCTGGGGGTGGGGGGATTCTGCCTGGCCATGCTCCTTTGGGGAGGGCTGAGCGGCCTTCTATCCCAATGGCTCAAGGTGATCCATTTTGAGACCCTGCCGGAGCACTTCCGCAACAACCAGGATCCCCTCCCAATCGCCCAACGTCCCATCGAATTTATTCGACAACTTACGGTGTTTACTGGATTTTTGTTTCCATTCGCCCTGCCTGCTCAAGGAAGGGTGGCCCGCATCACCCTCACCACCGCCCTCCTCTACATCCCCTTCCTGGCCTTCATCGACCACTTCAGCCATCACTACTTCCTGCCCCTCCTGCCCCTGGTGGGGGTGGCGGCGGTGAGCAACGGCCTGAGCCTTTCCTCCCCCGGCCTGAGGTGGGGAGTGATCCTCCTCCAGGGAGCCCTGGGGCTCCTGGGGTTGGTGATGGCCCAGCGATGGGGTTGGTAGGCGGGGAGGACCCTCCTCAGGGGATCAGACGCCGCAGCTCGCTGACCTGACTGAAACTGGGATCGCTTCCCACCACCCGGGCCAGTTCGCCGGAGCAGGGGCCCATCCACAGGAGTTGGTGGACGGTGGAGGTGGAGGAGCCCGAGGCGATGGCCAGGGTGCGGATCAGCTCCACCCGGATCCGCAGCACCCCCTCCTGGGTGATGTCGTTGGGGAGGGTGACCGAACCCGAAGCGTCCACCGAAAACCGATATTCCTCTACACCGTTCTCGGGGATTCCACCGACGCGGGCGTCCCGGAAGGTGGCTCGATGCTCCCAGGCATCTCCCTCCCGCAAGGGGAACTTCAGCACGGGCACGGGAGAGTCGTAGACAACGCGCCACTCCGAGGCCGGGGCAATGGCTTCGGCGGTGGTGACTCCCAGAAGATAGACCCCGTCGTCCTTGACCTGATACACCCCGAGGAGGGAGGGGGTTTCCACCAGGAGGGGGGAGGCATGGGTGGCGTCGGGAAAGAGGGAGGCCTGGGCCACCGCCGCCGGGTCGAGAAGGGTAACGGGGGAGCCGGAATCGCCGGGGCCGGTGGAAAAGTCCCAGGACCGGGAATTCTCAGAGCCCTCTCGGCCGTCGGGGGAGAAGTTCACCAGGGTCCCCGGGGTGTTGCGGACGTAGAGGGCGGAGACTCCCAGGTTGAATGGAAGCTCCTCTTTGGAAATCTCGCCGTCATCGACGATGGTGCAGGAGGGGAGAAGACCGTCGGGGGTGGAATCGGTCGGTTCCGAATCCCCGCAGCCGGGTCCCAGGATCATTCCCACGCCGAAAAGAATGGAAAACAGGGAAGAGGGGATGGAAAAAGAAATCACCACTGCACCCCCAGAAGCAGGCGGAGAACCTGAGCGGGCTTGGGAGAAGCTCCCGATTCAGGATTTCCCAGGGCAGGACCGGGAAGAAACAGGCCGTAGCGGGCCTGGGCCACGAAGCCTCGGGTGGGATTCCAATCCGCCCCCACATCGATTTCAGCCCCATAGAACCGCTGACCGGTGGGAGTGGAGGAGGCGACCAGGGCAGCAGAGAGGGGAAGGGCAAGGGTCAGGGTCAGAGACGAGGTGGGGCGGGCCCGAATGCCGGGGCGTATCAGGAGGGCATCCGAAAAGGCCCCCACCAGGCGCTTCCAAAAGATTTCATCCACGGTGAATCCCGGGTGGAAGCGAAAGTTGGTCACCCGGAGATCGTCGGAAAAGGAGAACTGAGGGCCATCCAGATCCCCCGCCTGGGAAGACACCTGCCCCACTGGTGGAGCCACCCCGATGCCGGGAGCCGAGTCCCCCGACGCCAGGGCAAAGAGGAGCCCGGCGGAGAAGCGGGGATGGGCCTCCACCTCCAATTCCAGGGCGCCGCCCGCTTGGGACGCGGTGAGGGAGGGGAGGGACACGGTGGGCTCTGTCGAGGGATCCCCAACGCTTCCACCTACATACACCGCCTCTGCCTCGATCCTCAGGGGTCCTGCCTGCACCTCCAGCCACCCATCCATCATTCCCGCCTTCAGCCGCCGGGGCACCGCTTCGTTATCCCCCCAGGTGGCCTCTTCGCTGGCGATTCCCCCCAGATAATACGTGGGGAAATCCACTTCCTGCCACCGGAAGGTCCCGTACACCCCGTAGGAGGCGGTCACCCGATGGGCCTGCCTCCTCCTCTTCACCGAAGCCTCGTCGTGGATTCTCCCCAGGGCCAAGGAAACCGTGTACAGGTTGTCCTTCAGTTCCAAATCCACCGCCTGGCCCTGGGCGGAGAGATCCCCTTCCGAGGAGGCGGAGGTGGGGCCGATGGCGTTGATGTCGAAGGCGACCCCCAAGAAGTGATCGGCCAGGGAGGTGGTGAAGCTGACCCGGTCCACCAGATCGTCCCAGTCGGTGTCCAAATCGTCGGGGTGGCCGGTGGTGATCCCCAGTCCAAAGGAAGGCAGACTCATCCTTCCAAACATCAGCACCCCAATCGGGGTCCACACCTCACCATAGGCGGCCTTCAGGCGAATGGAATCCACAAAGGAATTGGAACCCGCTTCGGGGACCTCCTGGGAGAGGGAGGTCCAGGGGGTCTGGCCCCAGCGGGTGGTGGGGAACCCTTCAGGGGTGGAGCCCAGGAGGAGTCCATCCAGGGCGTCCACCTTCAGTCTGGCCTTCACCACGTCCTCCACCGTCACCGCCAGATCCAGGCGGGCCCGGGCATCGGCGGAGCCCAGGATCTGTCCCCCCGACAGGGGCTCGGGAAACAGGGGTTGACCGGTGGTGGGGGTGCCTCCCCGGGACAGGTCCAGATCCACCAGGAGGGAGCCCCGGGTCCGCAGATAAC
>CAYRTW010000192.1:0-11993 GCA_964426935.1 uncultured Rickettsiales bacterium | reverse complement strand
CCTGAGCCCCCGAATCACCTCGATCAGCTTCATCACCGGCACCGGATTCATGAAATGCATCCCGATCACCCGATCCGGCCTCTGGGTGATGGCGCCTATGCGAGTGATGGCGATGGAGGAGGTGTTGGAGGCGAGAATGACTTCAGGGCGACAGACCTGATCGAGGGTGCGAAAGATCTCCGCCTTCAAAGATTCCTTTTCCGATACCGCTTCCACTACGAAATCCGCCGCCCTCATGGCCAGGAGCCCATCTACGGGCTGAAGGGCTTCCGCCATCACCTCGCGCTGGTCAAGGGTCAGGGTCCCCTTTTGGACCAGCTTGTCCAAGCGACCGACGATGCCCTTCACTCCCTTCT
Organism: uncultured Rickettsiales bacterium; assembly: GCA_964426935.1. Lineage (GTDB taxonomy): Bacteria > Myxococcota_A > UBA796 > UBA9615 > JAKLKC01 > CAYRTW01. The sequence goes on along the minus strand of CAYRTW010000192.1, from coordinate 11,637 downwards.
CGGCAGAGGCTTTGTCCGCATCCGCCACCAGGACCCGGAGCCCCGACTGCACCGCCACCTGGGCGATTCCGGCTCCCATCTGACCCGTACCCACCACTCCCAAGGTGGCAATTCCCTTGATGCTCATGGACTCTCTCCCAGGACCCGTCGGTCCTCTTTACAGCTTCGTCTAAAACAAGGTTTTGGGGCGCACAACGCCGTCAGACCGCTTCCACCGCCATGGCGACCGCTTCGCCCCCACCGATGCACAGGGAGGCCACTCCTCGACGGGCTCCCCGAGCCTGCATGGCGTATAGAAGGGTCACCAGGATGCGGGCCCCTGAAGCACCGATAGGATGCCCCAGGGCCACCGCGCCGCCATTGACGTTGACCCGGGAGGGATCCAGCCCCAGTTTGTCCTGCACCGCCAGGCTCACCACCGAAAACGCCTCATTGATCTCATAGAGATCCACCTCTCCCACCCCCCAGCCGATTCTCTTCAAGAGCTTGTCGATGGCATAGGCCGGAGCGGTGGTGAACCATTCCGGATCCTGAGCATGGGCGACATGGCCCACGATGCGCGCCAGAGGGGCCCTTCCCAGGGAGGCCGCCTTCTCTGCGGACATCACCAGGAGGGCCGCCGCCCCATCGTTGATGGAGGAAGCGTTGCCAGCGGTTACCGTGCCGTCCTTGGGTTGAAAAGCGGGACGCAGCCCCGGCAACTTGTCGATGGGAGAGGCAAAGGGCTCCTCATCCCTGGCAAAGAGAAGGGGATCCCCTTTCTTTTGGGGAACGGGAACGGCGACGATTTCAGCGGCAAAACGCCCCTCCTCCACCGCAGCGCGGGCCCTTCGGTAGGACTCCAGGGCAAAGGCGTCCTGTCTATCCCGGGGAATCTGACAGTCCCGGGCACAGATCTCAGCGGCACTGCCCATGTGGAAGTCGTTGTAGACATCCCACAGACCATCCCGAACCATGGAATCCACCAACTGGCCGTGCCCCATCCGGTAACCCTCCCGGGCTTTTTCCAACAAGTACGGTGACTTGGACATGCTCTCCATGCCTCCGGCCACCACCACTTGAGCATCTCCGCTTCGGATGGCCTGGTCCGCCAACATCACCGCCTTGAGTCCTGAGCCACACACCTTGTTGATGGTGGTGCAGGCCACCTTGCGGGGAAGGCCGGCGAAGAGAGCGGCCTGGCGGGCCGGGGCCTGGCCGACACCGGCAGGAAGCACGCACCCCATGATCGCCTCGTCCACCTCCTCTCCCGAGACCCCTCCCCTTTCCAAGACGGCCTGGATGGCGGTGGCCCCCAGTTTGGGACTGGAGAGGGAAGAGAGGGACCCCATGAAGGAGCCGATGGCGGTACGGGCACCGGAAACGATTACGACCTCGCCCATGTGTTCCTCCTGTCCTGGGGGGCTGCTTTCCGCCTCTCCAGGGCTTGTGCCGAATGACCGGCAGGTTCCGAAGCGTTGGAAACGCCCTATTGGAAGTATTGAATTCCCCCGTCGCCATATCCCTGTACATCCACCCACATCACCGCATCGTTTCCCGTGCAGGGAACGACCGCCGCCTGGCGGGTCCGCACCTTCACCCAAGGGTCATCCTTGTCCCCATATTCGTCGGTGTAGACCAAAGGATCCCCAGGAAGCTCCTGGGTGGGAATGGGACTGACCCCGTCGTTTACGCTGAAGGAGAATCGGTCTCCGTCGGTGGTGGCCAGGGTGCCTCCCCGGATGAGGAGGGAAAGCTCGCCAGAATCGGTGGTGTAGCGAACCCCCTCATAGGCCCGCCCTACCTGCACCCCCGACGCCGCCCCTTCCACCGTGTAGGAGAGAAGGGCCTCATCATAGGTGAAGGTCCAACCCTGATCCCGAGTGACGCCCCCGCAGTCATTGGTGGTGGCATAGAGGCCGGTCTCGGCATCCGCCTCCACCACCGGATTGGAGGGAGGAGTCAAATCGGTAAAGGCGCTTACCGTGCCATCCGAGCCGGTTTCCAGATAGGCCCCTTGGGGAGACTCATAGGCCGCACACCCCGTTGCCGCGTCGTAGACGTAGAGGAATCCGGTGAAGGTGGTGACCAGCAGGGCATAGGCGTGCTCGTTGGCTCCCCAGGATGTGAGGGTGTTCAACTCCACCGTGCCATCAGAGGCGGTGATCCCGGCGATGGGGGCCCCCACCTCAACGGGCTCCACGTCAGGGGTCCAGGGGTTGATGTCCACCGCAGAAAGAGTAGCGAGATCGATGGCGTGGATGGCGGTTCCAAAGGCCTCGGCGGCGAACAGGATCTCGCTTTGAGGATCGTGACCGCAGGCCACATCCACGGTGGGGGCGGGCACCGGCAGGGACGTCAGCACAAAAGAGGCTGGATCTCCTGAGGAGATGTCCAGGCGATGAACCAGGTTGAGATCGGAGAGGTCGGCGATGAACACTTCAGTCCCTGTGCCGCGAAGAGCCATCCCTGCAGGCTTGGCCCCAGGGGGAAGCTCTATGGAGAAGAGGCGCTCAAGACGGATGGGATCGTAGATGGCCACTTTCCCAGAAGGACCTTGCCCCTCATCCCGCCCCTCCTCAGAGACCAGGACAAAGGAAAGGTCGGGAGTGACCAGCAGATCGGATGCGTATCCCTCCAAAGCGACGGCCTCGATGCCGGTATCAACAGCAAAGACCAGGGTGGCACCGAGGTCCGGGGTCTGGCCCCCATGATCCATGGTGAATCGCAGCTCATCCGCATCGGAACTGTAAGGGACACCGGGAAGGACCTCCCCCACCTGTCGCCCCGAGGCACTTCCCTCCACCTTCCAGGACCACCCATCAAACGTGAGGGTCCAGGTCTCGGTGGTGGCCGCTCCCGTCAGCAAGGTCAGGTCCAACAACCGGGGCTGGGCGTTACCCGCTCCACTGACAACGGGCTCCTGGGACAACTGGGGCGTGGCGAAAGACGGAACCCCATCCTCCCCCATGCGCACATGGGGTACCCGCAGCAATTCATCTCGAAAGGCGTCGGTGACCAGAAGATCCACGAAGGTGTCGCCGTCCGTGGACACGGCGATCTGGTCCAGCACCCGGGTTCTGCCCGTGGCCAGGGGGGGAGCGACCACCCACGCCGCCGGGCCGTCCTCCACCAGCATGTCGTAGCGGCGGAGATCCAGCTTGGAGATGGTGCCCGAACGCCAGTTGGTGACATACCCCACCGGCTGCTCGAAAAAGGGACCGGGGGGAAGGTAGGCCACATCCACCGGACCATGGAGACGATCCAGGTCCTGGGTCCCCGAACCACATCCCATGCCCATCCAGAGGAGGAGGCTGAAGAGACACTTTGAAGCAAGGGAGTTGTTCATCAGAAAGCGTCCCGATTCCGCAACGTGGTCAGGACCTGCAGCCAGGTAGGGCTCTCCTCATCCACGTCGATGACCTGGACTGTGGAATGAACCACGTTGGATTCGTATCCACTCAATTCTCCTGTGTAATTAGCTACATACAGAATTTTTTCATCCGGGGAGAGGGCAAGATCGAAGGGCTCTTCCCCCAGCCCCTCGGCAACCGCAATGGGTTTTCCGTAGGCTCCCTTGGTGAGGTCATAGACCTGGATGAGGTTGGCGTTGAAGTGGGCCACATAGGCGCGGGTGCCATCCGCCGTCAGGACGATGTTGGCGGGACCTACGTTGACAGCAGAGCGGGCTCCCTGATCCGTCTCCACCCCCCTCTCACTGGGGAGCCAGCCGATCACGGCATCGTCCAGGGTGTAGGGGTCACTGCCATCCACCACCCCGCTGAGGTCAATGATGAGCACTCCTTCGGGGCCAAAAGTCCGTGCCCCTGACGTGTCCTCGATGACCACCAGCGGAGACAGGAGCGCATAAAGGCGGGTTCCGTCGGGGGAGAAGGCCAGCCCTCGTGTTCCCACCACTGGCTCGTCCAGTCGGGTGCGGATGACCGCCTCCACTCCCAGGTAATTGGCGTCCAGGGTGTCCGCAGTGCTGTCATCATGGATGTCGAGTACGTAGATGTTGTCGTATTTTTTGTTTGCCACGTATGCAAATCGGCCATCAGGTGAGAGGATCATGTCCGATACGCCGCTCCCCCTTACCGTCTCTCCATCGATAATGATTCCAGTCCTCTCGTCTCCCAGGAAGATGGTGGAAGTGTCCGAATCGTCTCCCCTTTGGGTGGCAAGTTCGAACCGATCCCCGGCGGTGGTGGGAGGGGCCACCTTCAACCAATGGTCTCCATCCTCGCTTTCGGCATACCCGATCCGGGAGATCCCTCCCCGGGTGCCCTGGTACCACATCCGAAACAAGCCCCTCTCCTCATCAAACACCACGGAAGGATCCAGGCAGCCATCTTCATCAAAGGAGGGCTCGGAAGGCTCAAGAACCGGCACCAGAAGACCATCTTCATCGGCATGACGGGTCCAGGTCAGGCCATTCTCGGATGTGGCGTGTCCGATTCGATACTTCTGCCCGTCGGAGCCGGCATACCACAAGTGAAACAGGCCGTTCCCCTCGCTCCCTCCTTGGGGATCCCACCAGACGCTGGGCCCTCTGACGCCCCCGTCGTCCCACTCCCCGGCTTCTCCAGGAGCAAGCACCCGGCCAGGCTGCAGGGGGTCGAGAATCCCTGAAGTAACCCTCTGGAATGCACCGGTTCCGTCTCCCACCGCCAATCCAATGCCCACATCCTCCCCATCGCTGCCTTCATAAAAGAGAAGGGGGGAGTCGGGACCCATCACCGGCATGGGAGAGCGCACCGACAGGGAATCCCAGGTTCCCTCCACGCCACTTTCGGCAAGAACTGCCGAGTTCTCCTCCGAATAGCCCCCCGCCCCATCCTCTCGGGCCCGGAAGATTCTCGCCTGCTCGGCCACCGCCGCAGCGAAGAAGAGAGTCCCTACCTCCACCTCGTCCCCAAAGGCGGGGTCGTCCAGGTCCTCCGAACCTGCCAGTTCACCCTCCCAATCCCCGAGAGAAATTTCCCTTCGATCGGAGAGGGCCACTCCCCCCGTAGAGAAGGCCTCTCCCAGGCGGTGGGCATCGGCCCGGCCTTCATAGAGAAGATGGACCTGGCCCGATTCTTCCACGCGGGCATGGGGTGAAGCAGCTCCCGCCTCGTCAAACTCCCCCTCAGGACCGAATCCCAGAGCAAAGCGGTCCACGACGGTGAAGAGAAACGGAGACGCAGCGTAGGAATAGCCGATGGAGGGAATGGCGGTCTCAGGGAGGAGGCCAGCGACCTCCCCCTCAACCCGAAAATACCCGCCAGCGCTGGCTTTATAGGCAGCGGGGGCCACCATTCGATATCCCCCATCCCGGCCGATGAACACCGGGTTGTGGGGATCCTTTTCCCAGTGCAGGCCCTCCGCAGAAGTGGCGTGCCCGACCCCCCAGGTGGCCCCGTCGGTGCCAGCGTACCACATGTGGAACAGGCCCCTGTCGACGATGACGGTGGGGGACCCTACCCAGCCTCCATCCCAACTGCCTGCTTCGCCCCTGCCCAGGACCCTCCCTGCTGCCCCGTCCTCCAGTTCCTCCCGAATATACTCGTCCACGTCCCCTCCCCGGGCCAACCCGATTCCTCCTTCAGCGCTGTCCGGGCTGTCGTAGTAGAGGTAGTAGCTCTCGGTTTCTGCCAGATAGAGCCCGGAAGGAGACGAAACCCCCGATTCATCCCAGGAACCCTCTTCCCCCGCCGAAAGAATCAGACCCGGCTCCCGGTCATCGAACACCTGGCGTCCGAAGGTGGTGCCGTCCTCGGAAGTGGCGAGGCCGATGGCAGAGACCCCCTCGTTGTTGACTCCTCGGTAATACAGCTGGATCCCAGTGGACAGGACCAGAATCGCCGGATCGGAGACCCCAGCTTCGTCGAAATATCCTGCGGTACCCGAGGCAAGAACCTGGGTCACCTCCCCCCACGAGGTCGCCGACTCGGAGGTCAGGCTGGTGACAATGGAAGAAACCCCGGTCTCCCCATCGGCTGCCCCCACGTAGAGGTGAAGACCATCTTCCAGAAGGATCACCGCTGCGGCGCCATACCCGGCTCCGTATATCGAATCGTCGTCGGTAAAGGCCAGATCCGGGCCCCCCTGGGCATCCGTGAAACTCCACCCGTCGGCAGAATCCGCATGGAACAGCCCGTCCGCGCTACCATCCCGAGCCGGGTAGTAGAGGCGATAGGTGCCTTCGTTGTAGGTCAGGGTCCAGTCATCGGTGTTGGCGTATTCCGTCTGGAACAGGGCCAGTTCAAAGTCCGCCACCGATCCCGAGGTATCGGCATCCACGAAGAGGGCGTCGCTGAGTTCGGCCTCGCCGGCCACATCCACCAGGGTGTAGGGATCGGCCAGGACGTCTACCACCGCCACATCATGGGTAGTGAGATTCAGCACATAGAGGTAGCCCGTCTCCTCGTCCACCTCCAGGGCGTACGGATCGGCAGGGACGTAGATGAACGATCCATCCTCATCCTGCTCTGGCGCCGCGTCGCTCCAGGTCAGGTTCATGGGATCGGAGGCATCCAGGGCGAAAACCCGGTCGGTCAAGTTGCCGTCGATCCCCGCCGCCGAGCGCACCGACACAAAGGCGGTGTTCCGTTCCAGGTCCCGGGCGATGCGAGCAGGAAAGCGGGGCAAGGGAAGGGCCGACGCCCCCACTTCATGCATGTAGTTGGTTTCCTTGGAGAGATCGATTCCTTCCCCGGGAATGACCAGGACAGATCCCGACGTGAAGTTGGCCTCGAAGTTGGAGTTGACCACCACCACTTGATAACGGGAGGGATCGGCCGGATCAGGCCACACCTGAAGATCCGAGGGCCCGGCGAGGCAGGTTCCGATGGGAATCTCTCCCCAATCGTAGTAGCGGACTGAGGGGTCTCCAGCACAGGCTCCCGGATCGGGGAGGCTTTCTTCGGTGATGCAGCCCACGCCACTGACCAGGAGGCCAAGGCAAAGGGCCACACCCCGACTGAAGGGGAAGCAGAGAAGAAGGTCGAAAAGGCGGGAGCCGAGAGGAAGATGATGGCCCAAGGAAACCCCTGGTAGACGCAACGAATCGATGAAAGGCATCCGGGACCACCTCCGTCCTATCCACAGCATCGGTGGAAGACGGAAGGGCGCCGACGGGGCGGAGCCTCCTAGCATGGTGTCCTCACCTGTGTCAATGTGATCCCCTCCCCGGTGGGGGGGCGAAAGCGTCCCAGATCCCATTCATGCTCCCCTCCCCTCTCCGATTTCCCCGGTCCTTCCCCGTGGACACCGTCGTCCCCTTTCTCTTCGGCTGCTGTGCGGTCCTTCTGCTCCTCTGGCTCTTCACTGGGGCCCCGCAAAGCGGAGATGGAGCCGTCTACATCGAGGCGGCGGCGGCGAATGAGTGGGGACGTTACCCTCTCCACCTGGGATACATCCTGGCGCTGCAAGGGGGGTTTCTGGTGAATTCCCACCTCCCCTGGTCCCCTTGGAGAGGCGGGGAATTGGGGGCGATTCAGGACGGGATTGGGCACGGATTCTCCTTGATGTGGGCGTTTCTCGCCCTGTGGGCCTGCCAGGCGCGATCCCGGGATCTGGGGGGCTCGGCCCTGACCTCTCTGGTGGGGCCAGCCCTTCTCATGGGCAGCCCGTTGTTTCTCCTCCAGGCTGGAATGGCCGAGGTGTACCTCCCAGCCGCCGGAGCCACCCTCCTCGCCCAGGTCCTTCTGGGCCGGGGATGGCTGGGAACCGGCTCCCTGCTGCTGGGCTGGGGAATCTGCGTCAACCCCGCGGTGGCGGTTTGGATTCCCTCCCTCGGTCGAGAAATCCACGGTCGCCGGCGACGGGGAGTCCTGGTCTCCCTCAGCCTCCTCCCCCTGCTGGCGGGGGTGGCCTGGCAGCCCGAAGAGTTTTTGAGGGGAGACCGGGGTGTGGAGGTGGCCTTGCACGGCAACCTGGGGCCCCTCCTCTCATTGCAAAGGGCCTATCGCTTGTGGATCGACAGCGCTCCCCTCACGGGCATCCTCCTGGGGGCGGCATTGTTTCTTCCTGGAGCCATGCGACGGCAGACCCTGTCTTGGGGCATGGGATTTCTGTTGACATGCCTTCTGGTCGATCGTCGGGAGGATGTTCCCGCTCACCTCACTTCCCTCCTTCTTCTGGTCCCCCTGACGGGACCGGCTGCTTCCTGGATCTTGACCCGAATCACTTCTTCCTCGCTTCCCATCTTCCCCGCTTGCCTCCTCATCGTTATCCTCCTCGCCTTCCAGGTAGGTGAAGCCTCCTCCCGGCAGGATCGGGTGAGGCGGGTGGCAGAACGGGACGCTCGGGTTTGCCGGGCCCTGGGAAAGGAGTCTCCCCCACCACTCCTGGGAGGGCCGTGGAACGCAGTGGTGACCTGCCTCCACACCGCTCCGGCGCTGAAGGAAAGCCCTTCTTCTGCTCCCCGAGAGTTGGTGTTGGTCCCTCCAGGGAGACCTCCCACGGAAGGAGAGTTTCGTGCTGCGGCGGGTTCCCCTTGGACTCGCAAAAGTCGCGCCGGGGTTTCGGTGTGGACTCGTTTGATCGTTCCGAAGGAAATCTCCCAGGGCTTCGTCTCTTCGTCGCCCCGGACATACATCTGGCAGGAGGAATCCCATCCGTGAATCTGTTCCACCTGGTTCGACACACCTTCATCGCTTCCCTGGCTGCCGCCGGACTCCTGGTGGCATCCCCCCTCTCCCACGCCGCCGACCCCTTCACCTGGGGGGCTCTGGAGGCCCCCAGGGATGGCGCTGCTTCCCCCATTACCGCTATCACCATCCTCCCCTTCAAAGGCGAATATGCCCTCTATGACGGTACCGAGGAGGACGCCAATGCGGCCAAGGAGCTCAAGGGAGACTGGTCCAAGGTCCTTCAGGCGGGGATCGTCAAGGCCACCCCGGGAGCCGTCGCCGTGGAAAAGCTGGATGGGCAGTCTGGCCTGGTTCTGAGGGGGGAGTTCGTCCTGGTGGATCTTGCCGCCGAGACCGATGAAACCACCCTGGTCCTGTATGGGGAGATTTTCGACACCTCCGACGTCACCCGCTCCCTGTTCAGCTTCGTAGCCAGCGCCAAGGGCAAGGGCAAGCAGCCCTTGAAGGTGGCGGACAAGCTGATCAAGGGATCCTTGCCGGGTACCATCGGGAAGGCCCTGAAGGGGGCCCCCACCGCCGTGGTCAGCGACACCGCCACCGGGATTCTCGCCCCCCTTCGCAAGCGTCAGGGACGGGATGAGGAGAGCAAGGAAGAAGAGGCCCTCTCCGGGCCTGAGTGACGGTCCGAAGCACTACGACCTGACTGGAGAGACGGGCCGGGCCTACTTCTTTGGTTCCTGCCGGGGCTTTCCCGCCACCCCGTCTCCCGTCACCCCCCGAATCCTCCCCCACAAATCGTCCAGGCCCTGCTTGGTTTCGGCGCTGAACACCACCATCTGCTCCTCTTCCGCCTGAAGAGCCTCGCCGATGGCCTTCACCCTCCTCCTTGCCTCGTTTCGGGTGACCTTGTCGGCCTTGGTCAGCACCAGGAGGCCCGGGATCTCCCTGCTGTCCAGCCACTCCCCCACCTGTCCCTCCTCCTCTCCGGGATCCCTGCGGATGTCCAGAATCAGCACCATCAGCTTCAGGTTTTCCCGGGTATTCAGGTAGGACTCGATCATGGTGCCCCAGGATTTCCGCACTGGAATCGGCACCTTGGCATAGCCATACCCGGGAAGGTCTACGAAGCGGAGGGCGCCATCCAGATCATAAGCGTTGAGCTGCTGGGTACGACCAGGGGTTGAACTCACCCTGGCCAGGCTTTTTCTGCCCACCAGCGCGTTGAGGCAGGAGGACTTTCCCACGTTGGATCGGCCAGCGAAGGCCACTTCGGGGAGGGAGTCCTTGGGGAACTGGTCGGTCTTGACGAAGGAGCCCAGGAAGGTGACTCGACGGGGAAGGAGAAGGGCCACGGATTCAATACCCTCCCAGAAGTTCCAGGGTGCCCGAAGCATGACAGGCAAGGCAGGTTTCCGGATGGGCTCGGGCGAGATCCCGGGCCCGGGCGGATTCGCCAAAACCAGGCCCGTGGGGGTTGACCGCCGTTCCGTGACATTGAACACAGGTGGCTTCGGCGTCGGCATGACAGGCGGCACAGGCTGCCGGATTCCGTCTCGCCACCACTCCATGGTGATCCTCGCCCACCGCCGTATCCGCCCACCCGGGAGGGTGAAAGGCCAGGGAGCCCCCATTGGCCGCTCCGGGGAAGGAGTCGGGAGTGATGGACGCCACCTCATGACAGGACTGGCAGAAGGAGCGATTCTCGTGACAGGACGCACACCTGAGGCCATCGGTGACTGCTTCCGCCCCGTGACGCATCACCCAGTCTCCCGGATGCACCCCCGGCTTCTGCACTCCTTCATGGCACTGGCTGCAAAAGGAAGAGGCATGACAGGAAGAGCAGGTCTGGGACCCTACCCGGGCCGCCATCGAGTGGTTTCGACCAAAGGAGGCCTCCCGGTGATCATCCGGTAGAAAGCGCCCCACAGGCTGGAGGAGGATTCCATCCGGGGAGAGATTCTTGGAAAGGGTTCCTCCCGCCTCGCTCAGGTGACAGGTCGCACAGGTGGCGGGGGCCCGTCTCCCGTCGTGGCAGCTGAGGCAGGTGGTCATGGTGGGCAACTGCTCGCGGGTGGCCAACTGGACCCCCTCCATCCCTACATGACAGGTCTGGCATTCGGTTCCCCGGGTGATATGAGCCTGATGGGAGAATTGGAGCCGGGCCGGCGGAATCACTGCCCGGGGAGGAGGATTTGTAGAAGCGGTGAGGTCTGCCAGAGTCCCCGAGTAGTTCAGATGACAAGTCTCGCAGGTGGCCTTGGGATACGCGGTGGCTGCCGCAGGAGAGGTCAATGGATGGCAAACCTGGCACTGGACGTGACTGGGGAGAAGGGAATCCGCGCTGGATGTGCTGGAGACAGCCTGGGTGTGACACAGTTCGCAGCGCATCCCCATCTTGAGATGACGATCGTGGAAAAAGCGAAGGGGCAGGGTCTGGGAGGGGTAGATCGCCAGGGAGCGAGGTTCTTTGCCCAGGCCGGCCACTCCCACTGCGGCCGTCACCAGCAGCAGCATTCCCGCCAGAATCCCCAACAGAAACCGCAGCCTCCAAGATCTCCCGGTCATGGTCCCTCCTCCCCCCGCGCCAGCCCGGGCAGGGAGGGCTCCCAGCGAGGAGCAACGGTCTGGGCGACGGAGCGACCCCGGCGCCAGCCCAACAGAAATCGGGCCGAGGCTCTGACCCACAGGTCCGAGTCGATGAACTCACTCTGGAGGGCCTGGAGGTCCATGGACGCCTCCACCCAGGGTGCGGGACGCAGCGAGACCCCCACCGAGGCGGAAAGACGGGTTCCTGAGGTCCCCGGCTGGAGGTCGTAGAGATAATCCTGGACGTGAAGGCCTCCTCGAATCGACAGAGCCTTCACCGGTTGGATCTCCCCATCCACAGCCACTTCCGCGCTGTGTCCCGTCCACCCGCCGGCGTACCGGCCTCGTACCGTGACCCGGTTTCCGCTTCCAGGCAGGAGCTGCACCCCTCCCTCCAGATCTCCCCGAGTGGAAGCCACTCCCTCAACCACTTCACCAGCAAGGGTTTCCGCTTCTGGATAAACCTGGATTCCCGCTACCAACCACGGCTTCA
>CAYRTW010000191.1:0-12011 GCA_964426935.1 uncultured Rickettsiales bacterium | reverse complement strand
CCTGTTCCTGGCCAAGGAAGACGGAGGAGCGGGGGTGGACATCCCTTATACCCACACCGTGCCCGCTGCCGACGGAACCTTTTCGGTGAAGCTGCCCCAGGGAAAGAGTTGGAGAGTGGAAGTGGAGGCCTTTGGAACGGGGGTGGCCGAGGCGGAACTTCCCTCCCTTGAAAACGGAGGAACCGCTCCCGATCTGGTGATTCCCCAGGTTGGGGCTCTGACCCTGAACGCCACCGTGGACGGGGAGGAGGACTACGTTCTTGCCTTCCTCCACCCCAGCGACGAGGCCACCCTGGAGGCGGTCACCGGCAGCCTCTACGGGCAATACGGCGCGTGCGCTCCTCTTTTGGGCTCTCCTCACGGGGCCTCTCCCGCCTGCAACCGGGTGATGCTGGAGGGGGAGACCACCGTGGCTCTTTTGCCGGGAATCTATGATGTGTATGCCTCGGCGGGGCCCTTCACCACCCTGGCCAGGGCGCGGGAAATTGAGGTCAAGGCTGGGGAAACCGCCTCCGCTGTGCTCACTCTGACTACGCTGGCCTTGCAGCCCGAGGGCACCCTGTCGGCGGATTTTCATGTCCATGGTGGGGCCTCCTTCGATTCAGAAGTCCCCGATCTGGACCGGGTGAAGGCCTTCCTGGCGGCCCGCATCGAGACCCTCGCCGCCACCGATCACGACGTCTCTTGGAACTATGCCGCCGCCATGGAGACCCTGCAGGCGGGGGATCGCCTCCATCTTCAAGTCGGCTTGGAGACCACCGGGCACATCCTGTGGCGGTTCATGGAGGACGCTCCCTATCCTCAGGTCATTGGCCATTGGAACTTCTGGCCTTTGGAGTTTGATCCGGATGGGCCTTACCGAGGGGCTCCCTGGGATGAGCTGGTGGAGCCGGGGATCCTGTTTGAGAGGGTCAGGGACGCCGGCTGGTCTGAGGAGACGGGCATCATCCAGCTCAATCACCCGGTGTCGGATGTTGATTTCGGCAGGGACTATGGCTACGCCTCGGCCCTCCATCTGGACGCCACCCTGCCCCTGCCCGAGGAGTTTGACGGCACGTTTCAAAGCCTGTTCCGCTCCACTCCCGAAGGTTCGGATTTCGCCAACGACGCGTGGCACACCGAAGAGGTGATGAACGGCACCAACAACGAGCGCTTCCTGTCCTACCGAACCCTGTGGTTCTACCTGTTGAATCAAGGACTTGTGCGAGCGGGGACCGCCAACTCCGACTCCCACGGTCTCACCGACAACGTGATGGGCACCCCCCGAAACCTGGTGTGGACCTCCTCCACCGTGGCGGACTTCGACGACGTGGAGTTCAACGCCGCTGTTCGGGAGGGAAGGATCCTGGGGACCAATGGCGCGGTGATCGAGACCTCGCTGATGGGTTCCGACGGAGAGGAGAAAACCCCATCTTTGAACTCTTTTGCCCCCGATGAGGGGGGAAGCTTGTGGGTGCGGGTAAGGGCGGCTCCCTGGGTTCCGGTGGAGGAGGTGAGGATCATCGTGAATGGAGAGGTGGTGAAGACCATGACCGACGAACTGTCCCATCCTGCCGACCCCTTTGGTGAGGAGGGGCTGGATCGACTGGAGGTGGAGATTCCCTTGAGCGAGTTGCTGCTCGACGGGGGAGACGCCTTCATCGTGGTGGAGGCCGGCCATCCCTTGGAGCCCAACGCCGACTTGGATTGCGACGGGTTCCCCGACACCGGCGATCACTCCGGCGACGGAACCATCGACTGGCGGGACGTGGAAGGGCAGGAGGAGGACCCCAAGCTGGATTGCCTGGAGACGACCGGTCCCCTGAAGGATCCTGCCCCGGCGACTTCCCACGACGATCCCCTCTACCACTTCCAGGCGGTGGTCCCCGGCGGCGTTCCCACCTCCTTCACCAACCCCCTATTGCTGGACCGGGATGGCGGCGGATTCACCGGGGAGGTGGGACCATGACTCGCCTGCCCATTCTGGCCGTCTCCCTTCTCTTTTTGCTTCTCCCCGCTGGAGGAGCCCAGGCGGAGGTGTGCGATGAGCCCTCCTCCCTGCCCATGGGCCCGGTGACCGCTGGCCTCCTGGATGGGGATCTGGGATTGGGCCTGCCTGCCTGCGGGCGCTCCCAGGTGGCGATGGCCGGGGGTGGCATGCTTCTGGCCGACACCTTCAACTTCTACGGAAATCTTTCGGCAGGGTTGACCCTGGAAGGCAGCTACGCCCGGGGCCGAGGACAGCTCTTGGGTGGCTGGGAGTTTCTGCGCTACGAGTCGGTCATCGCTCCTCTGCCTTCCTCCTTTTTGGGCCTGGGGCACCTGCGACTGGGGGGAGGTTATCGGCTGGTGGAGAAGGAAAATCTGGCCTTCTCCCTCCACGGCCAGGCGGTTCTTCCTACCACCTCAGGCCTGTACCAGAACGCTTTCCCCATCGGCTTCGACCTGGGGCTGTCGGCGCAGATCCGGGCCCATGAGCACATTCATGTCCACGGGGACGTGGGTCTCCTGGGGTCGGTGGCGGTCACCTCGGGGGATCCCCAGCCACGCCTGGGGGCGGCGGTGACGGCGGGGGTGGAATTGCGCCCTTCCCGTCGCTTCGCCCTGGTGGTCGACCTGTACGGCAACTTCGGCTACGGAGGAGAGCCCCTGGAGGTCTTTGCCGCCGCCCTGGCCCTGCGGTTTGCCGACGACAAGCGTTTCGGCATGGAGATGGGAGCCACCATTCCCCTCGCCGGTCGGGACCAGACCGCCCTCTCCTTTGAGATGAGGGCGCAGGTTCTTCTTGGAAAACGGGCGGTTACTTCGTCTGCATCCGCACCTTCATCTCCCTGACCCGGGCGTTGAGCTGCTCGGTGTCGGCGTCCCGATATCGCTCGGGTAGGAGCCTGCGGCTGGAGCACTCGAACACCGCCAGCAGCTCCATGAACTCCAAGGTGGTGGTGTCCCGGCTGGGGATGTAGTCGGAGAGGGCTGCGTCCAGGTCTTCGGTGGTGAGCTTCTCCCTGCCGCCCTCCTCCGTGAAGTCCATGGCCCGCAGCAGGAGGGCCTCCATTTCCGCTCCGCTCATTCCTCGGGTCCTCTCCGAAGCACCGTGGAGGTCCCCCAGGGAATGGGAAATCTCGTTCTTGCGAAGGAGGGCCTGAAGAATGGACACCCTTTCCGCCGGGGTCTCGGGGAAGAAGAAGGGGAGTTTCAGATCGAACCGCCCCGGCCTCTTCATGTCCGCATCCAGCTTGTCGGGGCGATTGGTCAGCATCATGAATACGATCGACCCCCGGTGGGAGGTGTCCGCCATGAACTCCTTGAGGCGGGCGATGACCCGGGAAGAGGTGCCGCCATCGTTGTCTCCCCCCTCTCCGCCCCCAATGGATCGATCTCCTTCATCAATGATTACCAGCACATAGCCCATCGCCTTGATGATGCCCAGGATCTTCTCCAGGTTCCCTTCGGTAGACCCCACCCACTTGTCCCGGAAATTCTTCAGCTTGATGGCGGTCATACCGCACTCAGTGGCAAAGGCCTCCGCGAGGAAGGACTTCCCCGTTCCCATGGGCCCCACCAGAAGGACCCCCATGGGAACCCTCTCCTTGCGTCCCTCCTTCATGGCCGTCACCACCCTCTTGAGGGCGCTCTTGTGGCCATCCATGCCCCCCACCTTGGAAAAATCGTGGCCTCCTCGCAGGAACTCCACCAGGCCGAAGCACTCCTGCTCGATGATGGCCCTCTTGGCTTCGGCGACGTCCTCGAAGGTGATCTTGCCCCCTCCCTTGTGGGCGCCCCGGAAGATGGCCTCGATCTGCATCCGGGAGAGACCCGAAGTGGCATCCGCCAGAATCTCGCGTTGAATCCCCGGGGCCGCATAAGAGGAGGACCGCTCCTTGTCGGTCAGCCAGGCGAGGAAGGCCAGCCTCTCCCCCCGGTCGGGAAGGGGAACCTCGATGGGAGCGACCCGGGTGGAGCCTCGCACCTTGCGGTTGAGGTCGGTGAGATTTTCGGTCACCAGAACGATGAGGTTGTCGGAGGCCTGGATCACCGGGTCTTGCGCCCACCTTCGCAGGGTGACCAGGGAGGAGCGGTCCTCGGTGGAGGCGAAACTCAAGTCCCCGTCAGGACACAAGGTTTCCGCATAATCCACCACCAGGGCACCCCGGGCGTTGGGATCGGAGAGAAAATCCTCCAGGATGGGCAACAGACGGAAGGGCTCTCGGGGAAGGGCCTCGGGATCGATGTCGGGGAGGCCCCGCAGCTGGCGCCGGGCGTTCTCCAGCGTCCCGAACTTGCGGCGCATTTCCAGATCGGCAAAACGGGCACCCCGGGCGTAGTCATAGAGGACCACCACCTCCTTGGAGCGCACCAGGAGGCGTTGGAGAAAGGACTCCAGGGGACTGAACCCTCCTTCGGCGGGCTGAAGATCCCGGACATTGCCGTAAAGCACAAACAGGCTGGTTTCCCCGGAAAGGTAGCGACCCCGCAACTCCTCCGCCCAGGCGGGAAGGGGAGGGGTCTTGGAGAGGGCGCCATCCAGGGAGGAAGGGGGGGAGGTTCGTCTGGCCATGGGACTCCAAAATACGTCAGGGACGAAGCTGATGGGGGAAGGGTACCCTCGGTGCTGTCTCGCCCTGGTCCAGTTCGCGAAAGCGGATGACCAGGTCGGGATGCTGGGGATCGTCGGGGAGGGGCCCGAAAGAAGCCTGGGGAGACCCCTCCAATCGGTAGAAATCCACCAGGTACCGTCCCCGAGGCAGGGAGACCGGGGGATCGGCGGAAGAGGACCGGCTGTCCTCTCCAGCCGTGCCCACTCTCAACCTTCCCCGAGGCAACTCCACCAGGGCCGGCCCGGCGCGGCTCATCACCGGCGGGCCTCCCTCGTCAGGTTCCTCATCGGTGAGAAGAAGAATCCATGGGCCCTGGGAGGGAAGGGCAAGGCTGATTCGCCGGGGAGCCCCTCCTTCGTCAGGCCACAGGGAGAGGGTGAGGTCCTCCGCTTCATGCAACAGCCACTCCTCGGTCTCCCATTCTCCAGAGGTGGTGAGGGGAAGAATCCCTCTCAGTGCCACGAAGGGGAGGGAATACCCGGCGAGGTGAGCGCGAATGGAATCGACCTCGGCCTCCAGGCGGGCCACGCTCTGGAGGGAGGCTCCCACCGAGGGCTCTCGGGCCCTCTCCACCAGGACCTCCAGCCCCTCCAGCACCTTCTCCAGGGGCAGGACCACGGGAAGGAGCTCGACGGGGAGGGCCCGATGCGCCTGGGGCAGGGCCAACCACCCCCCCAGATCCCGCACCATCAAGGGATCTCTTCCGTCCGCATCCTCCAGGGAGGAGGTGGGGGCGATGCGAACCGATGTGTACACAACGAACTTCCGGGAATGGGGGAGGAGGGAAAGGAAGACGGATCGGGGATGACTCAGGGAGAGGCCGTCGCGGTTTCGCATCCCGCATGTCCAGCCACCTCGGGATTGCTCCACAGCCCCTCTCCCGAGAGGGCCTTCAGAGAGATGATGTGGTCATCCGTGAAGGCAAGGAGGGGGATGGTGGTGGAGGTGAGGGTCACCTCCGCCCTCTCGAAGCTCCGCCCCAGGGAGAGGAGGAACCCCGACGCCTTCTCGGCCCGGTCTCCCCGATAGGAGTCATCGGTCCCCTCCCACCAGTAGCTGCCGGGAAGAAAGAGGCCGTCCTCCCCCAGCACCGCCGTCAAGAAGAAGCAGGGGGCGGTGCCGTCATCCGCCACGAAATACTCGTTATGGGCCCGATCCATCAGGCTCTGCATGTCTTCGGGCTCATCCCAATCGTCGGAAAACACGTCCCCGGTCACGCACATGGCGAAGGTGGCTCTCCCTGCCTCAGGTTCGATGGATACGGTCTCCATGACAAAAAGAAGCCCGGGGATTTCAAAAGAGAGGGAGTCCACTCCCCAACTGGCGACCCCGTGAATCTCCCCGAACTCCGCCTCCCAACGCCCATTGGCCAGATCGCACACCGCCTGCCCATGGATCTCCCCTTCGGGCACGGGCTGGGATTCCTGACAGGCGAGCAGGAGGACGGCAGGAAGGAGAGCAAGACCGCGAGCCATGGAGCCTCCGGGGAAACCGAGATCCTGAGAGGAGAGTATCAAACCACGAGAAGAGGCGATGGGAAAAGAACAGGTCAGGTCGAATCCCCCTCTTGGGAAGGGGGAGTCTCCGGCACCGCCTCTCCACCCTTCCTCGGCCCTTCCCCCGTTCTCATCACCAGCACCAGGAGCCCCAAGGCCCCCATCGCCGACGCCAGGAGCCCCCCTCTCCGCTGAGGAGTCTGCAGGGAGTAGTAGAACTCCACCTCCCGCGCTCCCGCAGGGATGTCGACGGCCAGCAGCCCTCGCTGGCTTCGGGCTGGGGCGAAAGAGCCGCCATCCACTCTCACCAGCCATCCATCGTAAGCGGAGAAGGCCACCCGCAGCCTTCCCTCAGCCACTCCCTCGGGAAGGGAAACCTTCAGTGTTTCCGGAAGAATCTGAAGACTGGCTCCGGGGAGATCCATCATCTCCTTCTTGCCCTTGGAGCGATGGCACACCCTGGAGCGGGGGTGGAGAGGATCGGGGTCCTTCCTTCCGTCCCGAAATCGCAGATCCACCCCGTATTCGGCAGAGATCTTCTCCCCTCCCTTGGGTTTTTGGGAAGGCTGGTAGTACTGGTCGTAAGAGGATCGGGCCATGTATTCGGGATAGGCTCGCCTGGTCTTGGCCACCTTCCAGACCGAGGACGAAGGGGGATAGCGAAGTTGCTCCACTCGGATGAATTCCCCCTTGGGAATTCGAGCGTCCACCCATTGCTCATCCGCAGTGGTGGGCCGGGTGCGAATGGCGTGAACGACACCCTGGTAGGGGGGGAGCCTGCCGGTGGTTCCGGTATAGGGGAAGGCGTCCCAGACGAGGAGAAGGATGACCAACGTGGGAATCCATGCCCGACTGCTCCTCCCCTCCTGGGCCCTGGAGACCCCCCATCCCAGGAGCAGGGCCGCCAGGGTGGATGCGGGGCCGAGAAAGCGCCACAAGAATTGCATGGAGCGCAGGGGCCCCACCGCCTGGATGAGGGGCCATCCCACTCCGAAGGTACACAAGAGGCAGGCCAGGAGGCCGATCCCCAGGACGGGAACTGGCGGGGGAGAAGGATCCTGGCGGGGTCCAGGTGGCGAGGAGGGTAGGGAGGAGTCCTTCCCCTCTGAGCCTCCATGGACCCGGTATCGCTCCCTTCCCAGGGCGGTGGCTCCCAAGGCTCCTCCCAACAGAACCGCTCCGAAGTAGAAGGGCAGGGCGTCGCGGGGATCTCCATTCTTCACGCGCGCCCTGCTGGTTTCGTAGATTCCCCAGCGGCGACGGCGAAGGAGATCCTCAGGCGCCAGGATGGTGCGGGAGATGGAGCGGGTCGGGCCGGGAACGTAATGGTCCAGGGCCAGATTCCGGTGCTCGGTGGCAGCGGGAATCAACCAGGCCCCCACTAGAAGGGCGCCGAGAACGCTTCCTCCTAGGAGGCGGGCCAGGGAGAGGGGCAAGGCTCTCATTCCCTTTCTCCCATCCAGGATCCCTTCAGCGATGAGGATCACCCCCAGAATCAGCCCGCACAGCATGGCGGTCAGGGCATGGGTAAGAAGAAGGGCGGAGGCCGCGACGGAGAAGCGGAGAATTGCGCCCCTCCCTCCCTTGCGGGCCAGCTCCCATCCCAGGACCAGAAACAGGGGGGCAATGACAATGCCCAGAACCTCTCCCATGGCGAAGCGATAGGTCTGATCGAAAAGGCGGTAGGGGGCGAGGGCGGCCGCCACCCCCGCCACGACGGCTCCTCCACGGGAAGCCCCCAGGCGGGAGGCTCCCCAGGCGTGCGTCAGGGCGGTGGCCAGGGAGGAGGCTCCCAGGATCATCACGCCAGCGGTGGTGGCGGAAGCGCCCCAGGCCATCGGCAGGGCTGCCAGATAGAACAGGGCGGGAGGGTAATACTGGAGGAGGGGGACTCCCAGGCCCAGGTAGGGGTTCCAGCGAGGCCACCAGTCGCCGTCCTGCATGGCTTGAAAGTGGGCGTACATCCCCCACAGATGGGTCTCCCGGTCGTGGGCGATGGGAAAGCCAGGGCGCAGATGGCCGTGGAAGGCGGCAAAGGCGGCGGCGGCGAGGGCCAGCAAGGCCAGGAGCCTCCCCCACCCCTGGGGGCCCCTCACTGCGGTGGCCAGAATTCCCAACAGGGCCGCCAGCACCGACGGATACAGAAGGGGGCGATCCAGCGTTCCCCCTCCCGTCGTGAAAAAGGCGGTCAAGGCCCCGGCGGTCAACAGCAGGAGGGCGGGAAGCCAGCGATGCCAGGAGAGGGAAGGAGAGGGAGAATCGGGCAAGGGGGCCTGGGAGGAAGGAACGGGAGGGTCTCCCATGCTGCCGGGGACAGGCTCTTCGGTCAACGGTGGCGGCGCCAAAGGCTCCATCCCCCCATCACCAACAGAATGCCGGCGATTCCCCCAACCAGAACGCTCAGGGCTCCTCCCCGGGGGGTCTTCCAGAAGGGCAACGCCCCCGGAACCTCAGCGACGATCTCCTGGGTGGCGGGCAAGGGAGAGAGGAGGTCAGCCAGATCGTGGGGGGACCGGGAGGCCTGCCACGCCTCGGCAAAGACCCGGGACAGGGACCCACCCAGGGCCACCACCTTCCAATGGCAGGTCCCCTCTCGACCGATTTGAGGCCCCGTGGGGGAGTCGACGAAGGCGTAGAGGAGGGGGCCATCCGGCGTTTCCCTGGTGGCACCTCCCACTCCCAGCCACCCGGCCACCTGCCAGGGGGACTCTCCGTCGGCCCTTCGCAGCACCACGTAAGCGGAAACCTCGCCGGTTCTGGCCTCCCCGAGAGAGGGAGGAAACCGCAATTCCACGCGATGGGGCACCTCGGGCCGGGAGAAGGCCAACAGATCCGGAGGAGGGGGAGGTGGGGTTGGGGGAAGGGATTCTCCGGCGGTGGTCTCCTCTTCTTCCTCGGGAGCCATGGCAGAAAGGGCCAGGGGAGGGGCCTGGGAGAAGACCGGCTGGCATGAAAAGAGAATCATTCCCCCCGCCAGAACTCCCCAGAGGGGGTACCTCCCCTTGCCAGGGAGGAAAACCCTGTGTGGAATGGGCGAGACCTCTTCCACCTCCTCTCCCCTTCGTACGGCAAAGGCAAGGAAAGGTTCCTGCAAATGCGCGCAGTTGTTGTGGATTCCTCGGGGCGAATGGCCCTCCAGGAAGCCCCCGATCCATCGCCGGGTCCCGGTGAAATCCTCCTCTCGGTGGCGGCCACCGCCGTCAATCGGGCCGATCTTCTTCAGCGATGGGGCCTGTATCCTTCCCCTCCTGGCGCCTCCCCCTTCCTGGGGCTGGAAGCCGCAGGAACGGTCGTCCAGGCGGGGGAGGGCTGTTCCCGCTTCGCTCCAGGGGATCGGGGGATGGCCCTTCTCGCTGGGGGCGGATACGCCTCCCTGGTGGTGGTTCCCGAAGTCCAGGTCCTCCCCCTGCCCTCCTCCTGGTCCTTCTTCCAGGGGGCTGCTTTCCCCGAGGCCTTCGCCACCGCCTGGCTGAACCTCTTCCTCCTGGGAAGGGGAAGCCGTGGGGAAACCGCCCTGATCCTGGCCGCCGCCTCGGGGGTAGGAACCGCCGCCCTCCAGCTCTGCCGGGAACGAGGGATGAGGGCCTTGGGCACCTGCGGCACCGAGGAGAAGGCTGCCGCCTGTCGATCCCTGGGAGCCGAGGTCCTGTGGATCCGGAGCGAGGGGGATCTGCCTGGATTCATTCAGCTTCACACCGAAGGACGGGGGGTGGACGTGCTCCTCGACTGCGTAGGGGGTTCCAGTCTCGCTGATCACCTGAGCTGCCTGGGTCTCGGCGGCCGCCTCCTTCTCATCGGCCTCATGGGGGGACGAACCGCCGAGATCGACCTGGGAAGGGTGCTGGCCAGGAGGTTGTCGATTCAAGGCTCCACCCTGCGCCCCCTGGCTCCCCAGGAGAAGGGCAGGGTGTTGCAGACCCTCTGGGAGGCCTGCGGCGACTCCCTGGAGAATGGACGCATTCTCCCCGCCATCGACAGGGTTCTTGCCCTGGAAGAGGCGGAAGAGGCCCATCGGGTCGTGGCCGAAAACCTGAATGTGGGCAAGGTGGTCCTGGCAGTCTCAGGGGGGTGAGCGCCGGTGGAGGGAAGAGCGGCTGTTCAGGCCTTGCGAGGGAGAAGGCCGCTACGGGCGGTTCCCATCATCTGCTCAAACGCGGTCTTGTCGGGGGCGAAGCTCCATGCCGACTCGGGAGTGACCAGCCTCTTCTTCACCAGTTCGCTCAAAGACCTCTCCATGGTCCACATCCCCTCCTCCCGGTGGGTGGACAGAACCTGCTGGATCTGGAACGCCTTGTTCTCTCGAATCAGGGAAGCCACTGCCCGGTTGACCTTCATCAATTCCACGGCGGGGATCATTCCCGAGGTGTCCCGACGGGGCAGGAGGCGCAGGTTGACCACCGCCTTGAGCACATCGGCCAGCACCGCTCGCGCTCCCGCCCTCTGCCCGTCGGGATAGAGATCCACCAGGCGGCTGACGGCGGCGGCGGCGTTGTGGGAGTGGAGGGTGGCCAGCATGAGGTGGCCGGTCTCCGCTCCGGCCAGGGCCATGTCCACGGTCTCCCGATCCCTCACTTCACCCACCATGATGACGTCGGCGTTTTCCCGAAGGGCATCGTTCAGACCCCGGGCGAAGGTAGGAACATGCTGCCCCACCTCCCTTTGTTGAATCAGGCAACGCCGGCTCTTGAACAGGTATTCGATGGGATCCTCGATGGTGAGAATATGGAGGTCCCGAGTGATGTTCAGGTGGTCGATGAGGCAGGCCAGGGTGGTGGACTTGCCACAGCCGGTGGGCCCGGTGATGAGAACGAGGCCCGAGCGATAATCGGTCAGCTCCAGGAGATCCCGGGGAAGATTCAAGGTCTGGATGTCCCCCACCTCCTCGGCGATGGAGCGCACCGCCATGGACACCCCCCTCACGGTTCGGAACACACTCAACCGAAATCGCCCTACTCCCGGCACCTGTCTCGCCAGATCCAGGCTGTGATCCCGCATCAACTCACGTCTCTGGGGAGGTTCCATGACCCCCAGAAGCATCTCCTCCAGGAGGGCAGCAGGAAGGGGGCGGGAGGCGGTGCGGATTTCATCCCCGATACGGAGAACGGCGGGATGCTCAGGAGAGAGGTGGAGGTCGGAGGCTCCTTGGACCACTGCCCATTTCAGCCAGGCATCCAGGCTGGTGGCGCTCACTTCCGGCTCGGGGGGAGGAGCGGGAGCGATGAGACCGAAGCTGCGGGTGGAGGCGAGGGGCTGGGGTTGAACGGGAGAGGAGGCCACGGCCCCCCGGGTGGGCACTCCCTGGGCTCGGGGGAGACCGGGCTGGACAGGAGGGGGGCGTTGAGGAAGAGGGGGGGAGGCGGAAGCCGGGGAAGGATTCCCTCCACTGGGAAGGGGTCGGACCACTGGAGTCGCTGGAGTCGAGTGGGAAACGGGGGAGGGAGAGTTTGCCCACGGAGCCACCGGAGCGTGGGGAGGGACGCTATCGGGTCTTTCCGCCTCCGCCTCCATTTCCACGGCGTCCTCGTCCATGGAGATCTCACCGCTGAAAGGAAGCATCTCCTCCGAAGGGGGCCCCCCCGCCACCACTTCGATGGTGACCCGAGGGCCAAAGGCGGAAGCCCTCGCCTCCAGGGTGCAGCGAAAGTACAGGCCCAGGTATTCGTATAGGATTTCGATCCGCCCTTCTTCCTCCAAAGCCACCAACTCATCGGGGACGGCGATTTCCTTGATGAGAGCGTCCACTCCCTCGCGGGACATTCGGGGCAGGGCGGAGACAGGAGGAGAACCAGGGGGAAGACGAATGACAACATCTTTTTCTGGTTCCACGATCATGCTGCGGGCGGAGGTGCCCCTGAGGAGGCGGAGAAACTGATCCAGGCGGGCCAAGGAGGACTCCTTCCCCCGGGATTCCCAGCGCGCCCCGGCGAGAGACAAGGAG
>CAYRTW010000190.1:0-12068 GCA_964426935.1 uncultured Rickettsiales bacterium | reverse complement strand
GGGGGCGGGGGGGGGGGCGGGGCCCCGGCGCGGGGGGCCGGCTCGGGGACCGGAGGAGTAGAAGGGACAGGAGCTGCGGGGGAGCCCGGGGCGGCGGTGGTCTCGCTTCTTTCCACCGGCGAAGGAAGCGGCGGCTTGGGAGGAAGGGGAGAGGGGGGGGTCCGGGGCTGGGGAGCGCTGACCTGTCCCTGGTAGCGGGTGAGGAGGGCTCGGGCTTCGTCGTTGGCAGCATCGTGAATCAGGGCATTGCGGAGATGGATGACCGCCTCCTTGAAGCGCCCCGACGCAATGCAGGCTTGGGCCCTGTCCTGCTCTTCCTGGGAATCGGGGGACACCCGGGACGGGGGAGGTTCCTGCCGCGAAGGCTCTCCCGGAGAGGGAGAGCGCGTCTCCTCGGGAGGGGCGACGCTGGCGGAAGAGGGGGGAGAGGGGGCCTCGGGCTGCCCGGGCGCAACGGTCTCTACCGAGGCGGTGAGGGGACCTGTCGGCGAAGAAGGCTTTTGCTTCTCCTTTCGATCCAACCCCGGATAATCCCATGCGAATCCTGGGCTCTCCCTTTCCAGCAGGGCCCCGATTCCCTCAATGAGCATGTGGCTCACCTTGGCGGTGGCGAGTTCTTCTGAGGCCGGAACCCCCTGATAGCCCCCCGTCCACTCATCCTCGGTCAGGAAGGCTCCCCGGGGAAGACGGAAGCCTGAACCCGAGCTCCATCCCTCCATTCCCGCCAGGGGAAGGGCTACGAATCCCCCATTCCAGGAGTCCAGTTGGGAGGGGGTGAGGGGGGAAGAGGGCTGCACTTGGGCTCTCTGGGGTCGGAATGGACACGTCGCGCGTTCACGGTAGCGACGGTCTGGGCCATTCGTCAATTCCGGTGCGATGGCTCTCCCCTTTCCCTTTCGGCAGCTTGTCCGTTCCCAGGGGTCGCGGCTATTCTCGCAGCACGGCACGTCCGCCCCGTGCCCTCCCGGTGCGGGGCGCCTTTCCTTCCACGCCCGGCCCGGTCCGGCGGGGGTTGCTAGCATGGCCCTGGGATTCCTTCGCAACAAGAGCCCTCTTCAGCGGGTCAAGGATCGGGATTGGACCCTCTCCGAGGAGAGGGACGAGGTGTTCCGGACCCTGGAGAAGACCGAGGGACTCTCCCTCTCCCAGATCTTGTGGATGCTGTCCGACACCAACAGCGACACCCGCCAGTTGGGGATGCGCCTGGCCCGCAAGCTGTCGGACAGCGGCACTGCGGGCATGCTGTTCAAGGAGATGAAGGGGAAGAGGGAGCAGGCCCAGAAGTTCATCGCCAAGGTCATCGCCGAGCTTCCACCGGATCAGCTCATGGTGGGCCTGAAAGAGCGCCTGCTGCGAGGAGACAACGAGGAGAGGGGATGGGTGGTGGACATCTTGGAGCAGATGCCCCGGATCACCGACGCCGACATGATGGCCCGTCTCCTGGACGATCCCGTCCCGTCCCTGCGCTACCGGGCCCTCATGCGCCTTTCCTCTGGCAAGGACCGGCTGGACTCCCCCAAGCTCGCCGACAAGCTGGCGTCTCTATGTGAGGATCCCGACCCCCGCATCCGTCTTATCACCCTCAAGTCCATGAGCAACGTGGACAACCCCACGGTTCGCAAGAGGGTGGTGGCGGGCTTTGCCGATCCCGACTATTCGGTTCACCAGGAGGCGATTCGCATCCTCACTCCATACATCCAGAAGGGGGATCGGGAGGTGGAGAAGGAGCTGATGCACCTCCTCTCCTCCGAATCCAACCTGGTGCGGGTGGGGGTGGTGCGGGCCCTTCTCCATGCCCCCGATCGGGACCGGGTGATCCGAGACCTCATCGAGCACTCCAAAAGCCTGCTTGGCTGGGTGCGGGACCGCTTGTTGGAGTCCTTGAAGGAGTTTGGACAGAGCCTTCTGGAACCCACCATCGCCCTCATGTGGGACCCTGATCCGGGCATCCGCCTGGCGGCCCTGATTCTGGGGAGCCATTACGAGGATCCCCGGGTGGTGGACGCGGTGACCGGCCTCCTGGATGACGAGGACTGGTGGCTGCGCCTCACCGCCATTGAGACCCTGGGGCGCATCGGGGATCGTCGCGTGGTCCCTCGCCTCATCAAGACCCTCGCCGACGACACCATCCGCTGGGCCTCCATCGAAGCCCTGGGCCTCCTCAAGGATCCACGGGCCACCCAGCCCATCCTGGAGCTCCTCAAGAACGACCAGGCCGACACCCGTCTGGCTGCCCTGATGGCCCTGGAGCAGTTGGGGCAGGCCGACATCCTCCCCACCCTGGAGAAGCTGGCGGTGGAGGATCCCATCCGGGGGGTGCGGGATCGGGCCATCGAGCTGCACACCAAGATCTCCAGTCGCCAGGGATTGAAGAGCAAGGAGGGGGAGCTGGCGGAGAAGGCGGTTCACATCCTGGCCACCAGCAAGGTGACCGAGCTGGAGAAGTTCCTCGTCGAAACCCGGGAGAAGGGGGCCTCCGACTTCCACCTGGCGGTGGGGGCTGCTCCCACCCTGCGGATCCACGGTGAACTGATTGCCCTGGACGCTCCCCTTTGCACCGAGGAGGGGAACGAGAAGCTGATTCGGGAGATCCTGAGTCCGCGCCAGTTGGATTTATTGAAAAAGAACAAGCAGTTGGACTTCTGTCATGTGGTGGAGAACGTGGGGCGCTATCGGGGCAACATCTTCGTGCAGCGCCTGGGACTGGGGGCGGTGTTTCGGGTGATCCCCACCCAGGTTCCCACCATCCACGGCATCGGACTCCCCGGGCATCTGGCGGATCTGGTGAACTACAAGCAGGGGCTCATCGTGGTGTCGGGTTCGGCGGGCTGCGGCAAGTCCACCACCCTGGCGGCCCTGGTCAACCTCATCAACGAGAGCAAGAGGGACCACATCCTCACCATCGAGGATCCGGTGGAATTCGTCCACAGCATGAAGAACAGCCTGGTGAATCAGAGGGAGGTCGGCAAACACTCCGTCTCGTTCTCCAAGGCCCTGCGGGCGGCCCTACGGGAGGACCCGGACTGCATCGTGGTGGGGGAGATGCGGGACAGCGAGACCATCCGCATGGCCATGACCGCCGCCGAGACCGGCCATGTGGTCATCGCCACCATGAACACCACCTCCGCCCCCAAGACGGTGGACAGGCTCATCGAATCCTTTCCCCCCAACGAGCAGCCCCAGGTCCGCATGATGCTGTCCGAGTCCTTGAAGTGCGTCATCACCCAGCAGCTCCTTCCCCGCAAAGATGGCCGGGGGAGAGTGGCCTGCTTTGAGGTGCTGATGAACACGTTCTCGGTGTCCTCCATGATCCGGGACAACAAGACCTACCAGTTGGTGTCGGCGATGCAGATCGGAAAGAGCAAGGGCATCATCACCGTGGACGACGCCTTGATGGAGCTGATCAGAAAGGATCTGGTCACTCCTGAGATGGCCTATCTCCGCGCCGTGAAACGGGAAACCTTCGAGCCCCTGGTCAGCCCTGTCTTCCTTCAGTCCACCGGGCTGGAGGGGGATGAGGACGAGAAGAAGCCCCAGGCCCTCAAGTAGCCGGACCCTTCGTCCCAGGGAAAGACCACCATGATTCACCGTATCGACCGATTCCTCACCCTGATGCGAGACCGGGGAGCCTCCGACCTGCACTTCGTGGCCGGCCGCCCCCCCATTCTTCGCCTGTCGGGGCAGATCGAACCCATCCGCTACCGGGTCCTCACCAATCGGGATCTGGTGGACCACCTGCGCCCGGTCACCCCCCCGCATCTGTGGGAGCAGTATCTCCTGACCGGAGACATGGACTTTGCATATGAACTCAGCGGAATCGCTCGCTTCCGGGTGAACATGTTCATGCAGGAACACGGTTTCGGGGCGGTGTTCCGGATCATTCCCACCAAGATCATGACGGTGGAGCAGCTCGGTCTGCCTCCCCAGGTGAACCGCATTGCCCGGCTGAACGGGGGATTGTTCCTGGTGACGGGTCCCACCGGCTCGGGCAAGTCCACCACCCTCGCCGCCATCATCAACAAGATGAACGAGGAGAGACGCCTCCACGCCGTCACCATCGAGGATCCCATCGAGTTCGTTCACCCCTTGAAGAAATCCATCATCTCCCAGCGGGAGATCGGCCCCCACTGCCAGGACTTTTCAGCGGGGTTGAAGGCGGCGGTGCGGGAGGATCCCAACCTCATCCTGGTGGGGGAGATGCGGGATCTGGAGACCATTTCCCTGGCCCTGGCTGCCGCCGCCACCGGGCTGCTGGTCTTCGGCACCCTTCACACCAACTCAGCCGCCAAGACCATCGACCGCATCATCAACGTGTTTCCCCTGGAAGAACAGGATGCCGTTCGCAGCGTGCTGGCGGAGACCCTCCAGGGCATCGCCGCCCAACAGCTCCTCCGCAAAAAAGGAGGAGGCCGTATCGCTGCGGTGGAGCTGCTGTTCCGGGTGGGGCCCCTGGCCAATCTCATTCGGGAGGGAAAGACCCATCAGCTCAACGGCCTCATCCAGATGGGCAAGAAGGTGGGGATGGTGTCCATGGACGACACCCTGATGGACATGGTGCGAAACGATCTGGTGACTCCCGAGGATGCCTATGAAAAGGCCATCGAAAAGACCGTGTTCCGCAAGTTCCTGGCGGAATACTCTGGAGTGGTTCTGGACGCGGATTAGCTGGCCGTTCGTGGGAACAGCGCCGTTTTGAACGGAGTCTCGTCCTTTCCCTCCATGAGCAACCCCTTTCCATCTCCCCCCATTCGGGATGTTTCTGGCCAATCCGCTGCGGTGGAAGCCCTGCTCCTTCCTCTTGTGGAAGGAAAAAGCCCGGGACGGGGGCGACGGGTGCCTCTTTGGGATCTCCCCAGGGCGGTGGTGCCTCCCCCCGGCCAGCCTCTGGGGGAAGCGGCTCGTTTGGAGGAGGGGGGGCAGGAGGGGCCTCCTTTCGTGCTGGGCATCCTGGCGGGGGATCGGTTCCTCCAATCCCTGGTTCGCCTGGCGGCGGCGAGGTTTTACGAGGAAGACGGAGTGTTTCCCCTGGGCGAAGTGAAGATTCCCGTCAGTGACGCCTCCCTGGCGGCTTGTCTGCTGCGGCTGGATGCCGACGGGGGAGCCCCGGAATTGGAAGGAGCGGTGCGGGGACGGGAGGCCCTGCGTCGCGTCCTGTTCCTGTCCCTCACCCGACCTTTGGCGGGGGATCTGGCCCTGTTCCACCTTCTGGCCCGGAGCGCTCCATCGGGCCAGGCCGGGGACTGGCTGCGGCGGCACAGCCCCTTGACGGTGGCGGAGGGAGAGGAGGGGGAGAGCGCTGGAATCTCTGCGGGAGTGCTCACCGAGGATCCTCTGTTGGCTCCGGCCCTATCCTGGCGGCTGGTTCATCGGGCCCTGGAAGGTCCTCGGGGGATGGCCCGGTTGGGGGAGGTGCTGGCGGAAATCCTGAAT
The DNA here is from genome assembly GCA_964426935.1 of uncultured Rickettsiales bacterium. Classification (GTDB taxonomy): domain Bacteria; phylum Myxococcota_A; class UBA796; order UBA9615; family JAKLKC01; genus CAYRTW01. Next base: position 6,638 of record CAYRTW010000190.1, on the reverse strand, counting down.
CACGGCGTGGAGCAGGGGAACCGGGCCGAGACGGCGTCCCGGGCCTATCAGGGGATGGTGTCCTTGCTGGCGGCGGGGGACAGGGAGAAGCTCCCCGCTCTGGCGTCGGCGGTGCGAGCGGGGGCCAGGGCGGTGGTGGCGAGGGGCCGGGAGGGGAGAGGGGGAGAGTTATAGAAAGGTTATCGACAGAAACTCGTAACCTCGTATAATAGGGAATAGTTTCGTAATAGGAATATAACTCCATGGATCCACGAATCAACCCCTTTTCACCCGGAGCGGGGACGCAGCCACCGGAGTTGGCGGGTCGGGAGGCCATCCTCCAGGGGGCGAGCGTCGTGCTTGCTCGAATCAAACATCGAAGAGGGGGACGGAGTCAGATGCTTCTGGGGCTACGAGGGGTGGGGAAAACCGTTCTTCTCAACCGAATTGAAGACATGGCGGAAGAGGAGGGATACCTGGTCCTGGTCATCGAGGCTCCTGAGGGGCGCCGTCTCGTGGATATGTTGGCTCTTCCCCTTCGCTCCATGCTGCTCAGGCTGAGTCGCATCGAGCGAAGCCGCGACATTGCCCGCCGTGGGCTTGCGGTTCTGAAAGCCTTTGCCGGCGCCTTCAAAGTGTCTGTGGGTGAAATCGATCTCACCCTGGAAGCAGAATCGGGCACGGCGGATTCCGGCAATCTTGAAGTGGATCTTCCTGAAATGTTGATGGCCGTCGCCCTGGCTGCCAGGGAAGCGGAAAAAGGCATCTGCCTGGTTATCGACGAGGTCCAATACCTCTCAGAAAAGGATCTGAGCGCCCTGATCGTTTCAATGCACCGGATCGGTCAAAAGAACCTCCCCGTGGTGTTGTTTGGAGCGGGGCTCCCCCAACTCGCTGCCTTGGCGGGGGAAGCAAAATCATACGCGGAGCGATTGTTTGATTATCCCGAAGTGGGCCCCCTCCCCAAAGAGGCCGCCATGAACGCCCTGCGAGCACCCATCCAAAGGGCAGGAGCGGAGATCACCGAGGAGGCCCTGGACGCCATCATTGAAAAAACCAACGGATATCCGTACTTCCTCCAGGAATGGGGATCTCACGCCTGGGACGTTGCCCCCCAATCCCCGATCACCTGTGAGGATGTGGGAAAGGCCACCACCGAGGCACTGAAGAGGTTGGTTTCCGGGTTCTTCCGGGTTCGCCTTGACCGCTTGACTCCCCGGGAGAGGGACTACGTTCGCGCCATGGCCGAACTGGGTCCTGGGCCGCATCGGTCCGGCGAGATCGCTCAAGCCATGGGCATGGGGGTGACGGCGGCGGGCCCCCTCCGAAACACACTGATCAAGAAGGGCATGATCTTCAGTCCCCAGCATGGGGATACCGCGTTCACCGTTCCCATGTTCGACGAGTTCATGCGACGGGCCATGCCGGACCAGGTCGTTACCGTTGTTCCCGCCACCAAGAAGCCTGGCTAATTCCTGAGGTCGCCCCAGGCGGCCTGCGTTTTTGAAACGGAGGAGCGGAGAAACGGAGCCCACGGAGGAGGGGAGGCGTTTTCAGCCTGAAGCCCCCTCACCCCTCCCCGTGATCCTCATCCTCCCGGCTCCAGCGCAGCAGGATGAAGGTGCTGCCCAGGAGGAACACCAGCAGGGAGGCCAGGGAGACGGCGGTGTGGGCGCTGTTGCCCAGGGCCACCGCCGATCCCAGAAGGGCCTGCACCGCCGAGCCGGGGACCATGCCGAGCAGGGTGGCCAGAAGGAAGGATCGCAGCCGCATTCCCCCGGCTCCCGCCAGATAATTGATGACCTGAAAGTCCCCCACCGGAGAGAGGTGCCCCAGGGCCACCAACCCGAAGGCGTGGCGATCGGCGATGCGGGCCAGGGGTCTCAGCCGTCGGGGCAGGCGGTCGGTGAGGGCCTGTTCGTCTTCCCCCCGCAGGAGAAGGCGAGCATAGGCATAGTTTACCGAGGCTCCGGCCACCGCTCCCAGCAGAGCCCACCCCGCTCCTCGCCACGGTCCGAACAGCACCCCCGCCGCCATGCCCAACGGAGTCCGGGGCACCCACATCATCGCCCCCAGCATGGACACCGCCACGTATACCAGGGGAGCCCAGGGCCCCTGAGCGGCCACCCAGGTCGCCAATCGGGAGGCGTCCAGCATCCACCGCAGCTCCGGGGAAACCAACAGGGCCAGGCCTCCCCCCACGAGGCCTCCCAGAAAGATTACCCACCCCAGCTTTCGCCGCAGGGTCCCGATCGGGCGCGGAGGGGCGAGGGTGGTCAATGGGCCATGCCCGAGGTCGTGGCGTCGCCCTCTCCGGAGGGAGCTTCCCGAGCGGGTGAGTGAGGCAAAAAGTGGGCCACCGCGAACACCGCCGCCATCCCCAGGTACCCTCCCGCCCAAGTCATCCCCGGGCCGAAGGGGCGAAGATCGATGAGGGTGTCGAAGGGAACGATGTGGTACGCATGCACAAGGCCCAGCGCCGACAGGGCCGAGGCGGAAAGGGACCAGGCGGCGGCAGCCAGGAAACGCCGTTGAATCAGGGACACGGTGAGGGCCGCCAGGAGCATGGAGGTGAGGAGACTTCCCTGCTCCAAGGCGAAGGCGCCATGGATGTGGATGCCGCTGGCCAGGAACCCGGGGATCACTCCCTCGGAAATGGACGGGGACGAGGGGCCATTTCCCATTCCCGCAGCGTGAAGTCCCCCCTTGGCCATGAAGGTGCCCCAGGCAGCGATTCCCGGCAACAGCCCCACCGCCACCGCAGCGGCGTGGGACCGGGGAACCGCCTGGAAGGCCTGAGCCACCATGACGATGCCAATCCACAAGACGATGGCCATTCCTGCCTCCACCGGCACCCAATAGGCCACCACCCCCAGGGTCCCCGTCAGGCACAGCAGAGAGATGAACACCCCGTTCAAGGTGGAATAGCCGATGCGGGCTCCCAGCTCCTTCCAACCGGGATGACCAATGTAGATGGTGGGAGGAAAGCAGGAGCCACACCCAGCCGCCACCAGGGAGCCGATTCCATTGATGATCAACGATGGGGTGGTAGGATAGGAGTCTCCCGCCGCTTCCGCCGACTCGATGTTCTGCAAGCTCCCAAGAAGATTGAACAATCCCATGGGGAGAATCACCGAGAGATATTGGAGAAGGTAGGGTCCCCGCACCCCCGACAGGAGATCTCCCCACGCCGGAACAGGCAGGTGGAGACCGACGGTGGAGGAGGCTGCCGCCCACTTTGCCGGTTCAGGGTGGAGGAGGCCGGTGCCCCAGGCCAGGGCCGTTCCCAGGGTCACCGCCACCAGACCGCCGGGGATTCCCAGGGGGAGCTTCACCCCCCCGAAATACACCGCCAGGATCACCGCCAAGGGAACAAAGGAGGTCAGGGGGGAGGCGTAGGTCTGGAAGAAGAAGCCGATGGCGATGAAGGTGACGGCGATCCCCGCCAGGGCCGCCAGCATCGCCGCCCGGGGAGTCACCCGCCTCACCCAGGGGGCCACCAGAGCTCCCAGGATCTCGATGATTCCACTCCACAGGCAGGCTACCAGCCCCGCCTGCCAGGCCAACGTGGAGGCGTCCTCCGCCGACATCCCTTGGGAGCGGGCCCCCAATTGCACCGGCAGCATGATCAGGAACACAAAGGCCAGGAGGGAGACGGTGTTGATCCCGTAGGGCAAGGCGGTGACGTCCCGTCTTCCTGTGCGCCGGGCCAGCTTCATCGCCTGGTACGAGTAAGCCAGGTTGCCCACCAGAATGGAAAGGGCCGCTCCGGGGAGGATTCTTCCGTACACCAGCTCCGTGGGGAACCCCAGCACCCCGCCGCACAACCCCACGATGAGCAGGAGCTGGATCAGGTTGTCGAGGGCCAACCCGAAGAAGCCGTCCAGGTCTCCCCGCACCCACCAGAGGGTCTGCCCCTCACTCCGCTTCATCATCCATCCCGCCCTTCCACAGCGCCGTTTCTGCACCCAGGAATGTATCCCAGGGGGAGGAGGAACGGCTACCAGACGGCGCCAATCCCTTCTTCCAGACCAGGACCTTCTCCAGGTCGGCGAGATCCTTTCGGCGCCCCATCGCCTCCTTCCACCTCACTACCTCGGCCACCGAGGCCACCTTCAGCCCTTGGGAGTCGGGAAGGATCCGGGAACCCGGCTCCACCTCTTCCCAGGTCAGCCCCGGCAGGTGGGAAAAGGCCTCCACCCCGGGCAGGAGGACCACGCCCCCGGTTTCCGTCGCCAGCGCTCCCCGCTGAAGAAGGGCCGCCAGCGACCCCGGCGGCAGGAAGAGGTCGAGATCGGTGGGGAAACGTCCCAGGTCCACACCGTGAAGGACGAGGGCCGTGCTGCCGAAAACCACCGCCTGGGCTCTCTCTTCGGGAAGGAGGACCTTTCTGGCATCGGACAGGGCGGAGATCCAGGCGGACAGAGAGGGGGAGGGAGGATTCATCGCCCCGCCTCATCCCCCAGGGCCAGAAACCGCAAGCGCCCCAGGGAGTCGGGCCAGGCGCCGCCGGGGCCAGGGAGGAGCCCCCAGGTGGCGGCGGGATGGGTGGACCAGGAGGGGAGCCAGGGGGGAGGATCCCCTGCCCGGGGCGGTTTCAGGCTTCCCTCGGAGGCTTCGGGGAGGAGGGGGGCGAAACAGGCCACCACCGCCCGATCCTCCAAGACATCCCAGGCGGAGGCGGCGAGATCGGCGGCCAGGAATTGCCCCCGCAGGTCCACCACGAAGCCGGAGCGAGCCTGGGTGTGGGCGCGCAGGGCCAGGGCCTCCCACTGGGTCTCTCGAAACCGGGCCAGGGGAGAGGGGGAGGAGGGGGTGAGCAGGGACAGGGCGGCAGCGGCCTCGGCAGCGGCCCGGCGCAGGGCGAAGGTGTTCCAGGGCACCTGCGGAGAGGGGCCGGGAAGGCGAGCCGCCCAGGCCCGGGGTGCGGCCAGCTCCGGGGAGAGAAGGGCATCTGTCGGCGCGTGGAGGTGCAAGGGATCCTGCCAATCCCCCAGCCAGGGGAGCCATGCCCCCAGAGGAGCTCCCCGGGGATGAACCCGCAGGCCTCGCCCCAGGGGCTCGTAGGTTTCTTGAGGGTGGGAAGGAAGAGGGCTCCCCCGCGCCCGCAGGGCCATCGCCCCCCGCAGCTCGTCGGCAGAGTCCAGCCACAGGAGGGGCTCGGCGCTCACCCGGGGAAGCAAGACGCGAAAATCCCCAGAGTTGGCGGGCACTTCCCCGAGAATCTCCAGAAGCCCCAGCAGGGGAATTGGCTCCCCCGAGGCGTTTCCCTCCGGCAACAGCCAGCCCCGTCCGGGGAGTTCGGGAAGGAGGGCGGTCAGCCCTGCTTCCCCCTGACCCAACGCCCGTCCCATCCACAGAGGCACCGGCGGGCCCAAGGGAAACAGCAGGGCGGGGGCCTCTGCCGGAGACAACCAGGGGTGAAGAAGGGCCCGACCCGGGCTGGCCAGGGTGGCGGTGTCGGTGGGGAGATCCAGGAGGGGGGCGGTGTTGGACGGGGAGGCCGTGGTGGGACGAGGAGGGGGGCCGATGGCAGGGGTCACCGGTCGTCCCAGGGCATCCAGCCAGGCGTCTTCCGTGCCCGCCCCTCCCAGGGCTCCGGCCATGCCTCGACCGGTCAGGGCCGGAACCCGCAGGCGAGGCCCGGAAGGTTCCTTCACCACCAGGGGGGCTCCTCCCAGGGAGATCTCGGTGGAATTGGAAAGGCGATCTTCGGGGAAGGAACTTTCATCGACTCCGTCAGGGGGTTCACCGTCCAAACGCCACGGCCCGTCGCTGCTCAAAAAATCATTGGAAGGACTGGAAACCGTTGGAGGAGCGGTCAAGGACGGAGGAGCCTGGAGAAGGGATCTGGAATTGGAAATGAAACGCCCCGCCCCATCCCTGGGAGTGGGCACGGTCAACGAGATCCCTCCCCTCTCGTCCCGAAACAGGGTCTCCTCCACCCTCCCATGGAGGCCGTACCGGAACTCGTAGGGGATGCGGGACAAGGTGAATCCCTGCCACGCCCTTCCTTGCCGGTCGTACCCCAGCAAGGAGGAGGCGGTGCCGGAAGCGGTGAAGGAAGTGGGGCGCCCGGCCCCATCCCGTCCCAGGGCCAGGAGGGTTCCCGGGATGCCCAGGGCGGATAGCCGGCCATCCTGTCCATACCCCAGGTCCACGCGAAGCTCTCCCCCAGCGGTCACTCCCCGCAGGCGTCCGTAGCGGTCATGCTCCAAAGCCAGGGAGGGGTGGTCCTTTTCCGTCCCCCGCATCAAGCGCCCCGTCGAGTCGTGTTCGGCTCTCCCCCTCTCCTGAGGGACCCCTCCGGAGGCGGTTTCCTCCACGGTGGTCAGTCGGGAAAGGGAGTCGTAGGAGAAGCTGCGGGGAAGCTGGCCGGGGTGACGAAGCTCCCGAACCCGGCCGTTGAAGGAGGTGAGCTGGAGGGAGGGGGAGAGGGAAGGAGCCGGGGCGGGAGGGTGGAAATCGAGGGCGGAAATCGCTCCATCTCCCTGCTCCTGAAGAGAAAATCCGGTCCCATCCCCGGCGGAAACTCCCAAGAGCCCCGCGCTTCCCGAGCCCTGATAACCGGTCCACCGCCCCCGACCATCCCGAGCCAGGGATGCGCTCCGGCCGGTTGGATCCACAAAGTCCACCGGGCGTCCTCCATATCCCCGGCG
>CAYRTW010000189.1:0-12229 GCA_964426935.1 uncultured Rickettsiales bacterium | reverse complement strand
CCACCACCCGATCCCCATCCTTGAGCAGGGAGGTGATGGTGTGCTCCATGTATATCTGGATCCCCTGATGCACCCCGTGATCCTGCAAGGTGCGGATCAACTCCAGCCCGGTGCGATCACCGACGTGAGCGAGGCGGGGGTAGCGATGGCCGCCGAAGTTGCGTTGCAGGATCTTGCCATCCCGGGTCCGATCAAAGACCGCTCCCCAGGACTCCAGTTCCTTCACCCTCTCCGGCGCTTCCTTGGCGTGGAGCTCCGCCATGCGCCAGTTGTTCATGTATTGGCCCCCTCGCATGGTATCGGCGAAGTGGGTCTTCCAACTGTCTCGGTCGTCCACGTTGGCGAGTGCGGCGGCCATGCCTCCCTCGGCCATCACCGTGTGAGCCTTGCCCAGCAGGGACTTGCAGACGAGACCGACCGATACTCCGGCGGCAGAGGCTTCAATGGCGGCCCGAAGCCCGGCCCCACCGGCGCCAATGACGATCACGTCGTGTTCATGGGTCTGATGCTCGGCCATTACAGGAGTCTCCAATCGGTCCAAATCCCCATTGACAGCATCCGCACGTAGAAATCGGTGAAGGCCACTACGAAGAGAGAGCCCCAGGCCCAGCGCTGATGACCCCGGTTGAAGCAACTCACGCAGTCATAAGCCTTCTTGCGGACCGGATGCCTGGACATCACGTCCAGAACACCCCCCACCATGTGCCGAAGGGAATGGCAGCCGAAGGTGTAGCCCGCCAGCATGACCACGTTGAGGGCCAACACCAGGGTGCCTACCCCGATGCCGAAATGTTCCTGGCCATCCTCCCCCGCAAACCACATGCCCTTCCAGACGTCGTGGGACAGGAACAAGAGGAAGACCAGGGCCGCGTAGAGGAAGTAGCGATGAATGTTCTGGAGGATGAGGGGCAGCTTCTGCTCGCCGCGATAGCCGGTGCGAGGTTCACCCACCGCGCAGGAGGGGGGGTCATGCCAGAACGCCTTGTAGTAGGCACCCCGGTAGTAGTAGCAGGTGAGGCGGAAGCCGGCGGGGAAGGGGAGGATCAGGAACGCCGGCGACCAGGGAACCCACGAGGGGATCCAGCCGGGTTTGGGACCAAAAAGAGCGTGATGGGAGGAACCCCACAGCTCGGGGGAGTACAGCGGTGAGAGGTAATTGCCAAAGCTGTAATGGGCATTCTGGAAGGCTGCCCAATTGAGGTAGGCCAGGGCTGCCGCAAGGAGGGTGAACACCGTGGCAGGCTCCACCCACCAGGTGTCCGGCCGCCGGGTGTTGCCCCAACGGAGCCGCGAGAGGGGAACGTCAATTTCGGCCATCTCTTCAAAATCTCCAAAATCCACCGCCCGAAAGCGATGCCGGAAGCATAGCCAGAACCACGAAATTTTCAATGATGGCGCGCAAATCACCCCATTTCTGACTTCGCTGAGAAGGTGTGGATATGGAGGGTCGGGGTAGGGCTTATAGGGGGAAGAATTCGAGGGTCAGGGAGAGGATTCGGGAGCCGGGGAGGAGGAGAAGGGGGCCTAGGAGCACCCGGGTCCGGGCTTCCCGCAACTTCCGCAGCTCACTCCCCCGGATCCCCCAGAGAAGGAGGCGCCACCGCCGAAGGGAGAGGCCGTCCCCACGCTGTGAGCGGACAGAATCCGACGGAGCTGACCGCCTCCATCCCCGGGATGGGAGCAGAGAGCCCCGCAGTTCTGAAGAGGGGGGTCGGACATCTTTTGCATGCTTTCCACGACGTCTCCGCACGTTTCGCATCGGTACTCGTAGATGGGCATGGGAACTCCTTGAGAAAAAATCAGTGGTTCAAGACGGACAGGTCTGGCGAGGCGGCATCAGGAACTCAAGCGACGATCTCTTCGCCTCCATCCACCCGGATCACGTTGCCGGTCACCCAGCCAAATCGGGAGTCGGTCATGGCGGCGATCATCCCCGCCACATCCTCGGGAGTGGTCAATCTGCCCATGGGGTTGCGGGCCCGGGCCCCCTCCAGGAGTGTGTCGTTGCCGGGGATCTTCCGCAGAGCGGGGGTATCGGTCACCCCGGCGCAGAGAGCGTTTACGGTGATTCCCCGAGGTCCCAGCTCAAAGGCCAGTTGTCGCACGTGGGCTTCCAGGGCCGCCTTGGCCACGCTGACAGGGCCGTATTGGGGAATCACCCGGGAAGCCCCCGAGCTGGTCATGGCAAAGATCCTTCCCCCCTCCTCCATCAGGCCTCGCCCCACCATCTCCTGGGTCCAGTAAAGGAGAGAGTGGGCCATCACCTCCAGGGTCATCTGCACCTGGGCGGGGGACACCCTGTCCTTGGGAGTCGGCCCGATGAAGGCCTTGAGGGTGCCAAAGGCCAGGCTGTGCATCAGCACCTGCACCCGTCCTCCCTGGCGGAGAACCTCCTCCTCCATGGAGGCGGAGACCTCAGCGATCTTCTCCAGATCGGCGGCGTTGACGTTGAAGAAGACCGCCCGGCGTCCCTCCTTCTCGATGCCGGAACGGGCTGCATCCACCAGGCCTTGGGTTTGACGGCGATCCAGATGAACCCCCAGGATATCGAACCCGCTTTGAGCCAGGGCGGCGGCCGCTGCGGCACCGAATCCGCTGCTCACCCCCAGGATGAGGGCCCACCTCTTGCCGACTTCGTTCATGCCTTTTCCTCGTCCCTCCCCCGAGAGTCTGTCTTAGAGGCTCTTCTTGACGGTGGCTGCCGCTGCAGCGGCCGCAGAGCCAGGCCCCTCTCGTTCTGCGGCCCGGGCCGCCTTCAGGGCTTCCAGTTGGCTCATGGCGGTCGCCGAGGCGGTCTTGGCCTTGATCTTGGCGAGGCGTCCATCCAGGTTGGATTCTCCCAATTCCTTGTTGATGTCCGCTTCCGCCTCCAGCTTGGAGACATGCTCCCGAACGTTGTCCAGGGCCTTGATGTCGGCTTCAGGCGACAACCCGGACAGGGTCTCCTGGATCTTGATGCGGGCTTCGGCGGTTTGCTTGCGGGCCGACAATTCGTCTTTCTCCCTCTTCAGCTTCTCGATATCGGTCTGGAAGGACAGAAGGGCAGACTTGGCGTCATCGGCCTGGGTCGCCGTCTTCTCCAGGTCCGCCTTGATCTGCTCCAACTGGGAGGTGAGTTGATCCTTCTTCTGGATGAGGAGCAAGGCTACTTCATCGTCGCCCGAGTCCACAGCGACCGGCAGCTGGGCGTTGACGTCCCTCAATTCGCGGGATCGGGTCTCCAGATCCTTGGAGAGCTGGTTCCTCAGGTAGATGATATTGCTCACCGCCTTCTTGAGTTCGCCATACTGCCTCACCCGGTCGTTGATGGCGGCCTCGTAGACCAACTCGGGATTCTCTTTTTCCTTGTCACCCACCCACAGGCTCCAGAAGCCATTCCACAGGTTCGAGAGGCGCGCGAAGAAACCGCCGTTGCTGGACATGGAACCCATCCTGAAAGAGGTTGCCGCTTCCCCCCTACGGAGAAGTGGGCCGCAAAATTGCCGCGCCGGCGAAAAAGCCAAGGGGACACCCCCCAGACTCGGGGGAGCCAGCGAGAGCAACATTGTAAGCGTGGACCCGGTGGGCCGGCAACGAGGGATGGAACGGGGGCGAGAGGGGAGGGCGAAGATATGGGGTCTGACCGGCCTGGGCCTCCTCCTGGGCCTCCTTCTCCTTCCTCGCTTCGCCATGGGCGAAGACGCGGTGGAGTATGAAATCGATGCCAGAATCGAAAAAGGGGGGACAGGCATCCACGGGACCGTCTCAGTCTCCTTCACCAATGGTGCGGCGACCCCCCTGGATCATCTCCTCTTCCTCCTCCATGGCCGAAAGTTCAGTCAGCCCGATCCCGAACTCTCCGATCTGATTTTCGACCGGACCTACCCTCGAGGCTTCTCGGCCGGCAACCTGGAATGGGTGGACGCCGTGGATGAGGATGGGAACCCCCTCCCTCCCGGCCAGACCCTGTCCAAGCCCCTTGGCGCCGAGGGACCTCCTCTCCGTTGCTTCTGGGCGCAACCCCTTCTCCAACCCCTTCTTCCCGGCGAGTCCATCACCCTTCTCATCGCCTTCCGAACTCAGATTCCCGAACGATATGGAACCTTTGGACGAGTGAAGGAGAGGCTCACTGCGACGGGGGGCTGGTTTCCCATGGTGGCCCCCCGGGATGGGGAGGGCAGATGGACCCCGTCTGAGCCCGCTCCAACGGCAAGGATGGCTGCGGCGGTGGTGGCCCCTCCGGGGTGGCAGATCCTCCTCAATGGTCAGGGACAGGAGCAGAGGGTTGTCTGGACCGGGAGGGCTCCTCACCTCTCCTTGGTGGCGGGTCCCAAATTGCCGTTTCGGGATCGCATGACCGAAGGGGGAGGGTATCGCTACTACTACCTGGGGTTGCCCCCCTCCCGGGATGAATGGAAGGACCTGGATGGGGTCATCGGCGCGTCCTTGCTCACCCTGTCCCAACTGGCTCCAGGGCACCCGAGTGTGCCGCTGCGGGTGGTTGAGGCTCCCTTGCGGGCCCGGCTGACCGAGCCTTCGGAGGGGATGGTGCTGGTGTCTGACTGGCTCTTTCACGCCACGCCGGTGGCCCGGGTTTTTGAAGAGCCCTACCTGGCTCAGGCGGTGATGCAGGAGAGGATTGCTTCGGTGGTGCGGGAAGCGGAACGCTCGTTCCTGGCTCCCCTGCTGGCTGAGGGGGTGTCGTTCTGGCTCCTGCCCAGGTTTCGAAAGGTCCGCAATCCCCTCCTCCCTCCCCAGGAGTTGGTTCGGCCCCTGGGAGTTCTTCCTGACTCCGATTCCTTGCTGACCTCCCCTCCTTTTCCCTTTGCCGATGAGTTCGTCAACAACGCCTTCGCCTGGGATCCCCTGCGGGACGACGTCACCCGGTACACCCACTCCCGCATGGGGGGTCGGGTGATTTTTCACAAGCTGGAGAGCCAGGTGGGATCGGCCTCATTGCGAAGCGCCACCGAGGCCTATGTCACTTCCCTGCTTGCTTCCGGGGTGACGATTCCCTTCCTGTCTCTTCTCCAATCCCGCACTGGAGCCTCGGTGCTGGACCTGGTGGAGGAGTGGAACCGGCCCCATCCCTTCATCGACTATTCCGTCCAGAAGGTGAGACGGGGCCGGGACGAGGAGGGGCCTTTCTCCAAGGTGACGGTGCGACGGGATGTTCTGGGGCAGGACACCCTCCCCACCGACCGGGTTCCTTTGAGGATTCGCCTGTTGGCACCGCCGGGACGGAGAACTCCGACCGTATGGCTGTCCTGGGAGGGAAAGGGGCAGGGGGAGGAGAGGACCATCACCCTGCGAGAGGAGCTTCGACATGTGCAGGAAGTGGCGGTGGACCCCCGAGGGACGGTCCTGGAGGTGGATGAGGATCGGGTTTCTCTCCGCACCAACAACCGCATGCCTCGGATGTTGGCCCTGAGCCCCTTCGTGGGAATCCTCTCCGTCGACGTGACTTCAGGGGATTTTGATGGCTACGCCGGGGTGCTTCTGCGACGACATCGGGAAACCAGGCAGGCGATCTATGTCGAACTCTCCCATTCGCCGGAAATTCTGGTGGGCCTGGGGGTGGGATACAACCGCTACTTCGGCAAGAAGACGGATGGTTCCTTTCGACGGAACCGGGTGAGTGTGCTCTTGGAGGCATCGCTCCTGAACGCTCGCTATGCCCAGATCTTCTCCAACCCGTTTTCGGTGGGGGGACAGTTGGGCTACCTCTTTGAGAGTCGGCGATCCGCACTGTTCCCTACCCGGGGTTTCCGGTTTTCCCTGGTGGCGTTCGGTGGGTATGACGTTTCCAGGGACGACGCATCCTTGGGGGAGCCGGGAGATTATCTGGGGATCCAGGCCGAAGCGGTGGGAATGGCACGCCTTCACCCCGATCAGGTCCTGGCTCTGCGGGGCAAGGCGGGGTGGATGCGTGGCCAGTTGGAACATCGCCAGTTCTCCCTGGGAGGAGCCGACGACCTGAGGGGCCTGCCGGCGGGGTTCGCCCGGGGAACGGGGAAGATCTTCGCCGCTTTGGAGTGGCGCCACGTCTTCTTCCGGGACGTCGACATCCCCCTTCCCCTGGGGAGGCTTCGGGGGATGCAGGGGACCCTGTTTGCCGAGGCCGGCTGGGTGGGGAACAAAGACCCCCTGCCCCAGGAATGGCGCTATGGGCTCGGTTATGGGCTGCGCTTCTACGTCGCCGGCTTCGGAGTGCTGCCCCTCATGGGGGGATTCGACGTCGCCTGGTCCCCGTGGGCTCCCGAGGGAAACCTCCTCCCCATCCCCGTTCAACTCTACCTCGTGGCGGGCCAGACGTTTTGAGCCATTTGGGTGAATGGAGAGGCCGGCCGGGCCGACAAAGAGGCAAATCGGGACTTCTCTTCATGACCCCTCCCCTCCCTTGTCGACGCCGGATTCCATCGCTGATCGGGAGGATGAGCCCGATTCTGCTCACTCTGTTCCTGGTGGGTTGTGCGCCCCGAGTGGTGACCTGGGACCCCTCCTCTTCTCCTGGGGTTTCCCAACCAGAGGTCTCAGGAGCCCGCGTCGATCGCCGCCTCTCCAAGGCCCTCCGCAAGGCCATCGGGGTGGCCCGCAAACTGCTTGGCAGGGAAGAGCTTCGGTACCGGGGCAGGGATTTTCGGGATGACTGTTCCGGATTGGTGACGGGCTGCTACACCGTGGCGGGACTGGAGCTTATCGACGCCGAGGCCAAGGGAAGCAGCGGAACCGCCCTCATCTATGACACGCTGAAGAGGCGAAACCAGGTGTTCACCGAAGGGCTCCCTCGCCCCGGGGACCTGGTGTTTTTTCATGACACCTGGGATTCCAACGGGGACGGTCAACGGGGAGATCAGTTCACCCACGTCGCCCTGGTGGAAAAGGTCTACCCCTCCGGGGTGGTCGGGATCCTTCATTTCGCCACCCGCCAGGTCAGAAGAGGGCGCCTGGATCCTCATCGCCCCAGTCTTCACCAGGATCCGGTAACCAAGGAGATCGTCAACGACTGGATGCGTCGGAAGAGGTATGCGGGAGAGGATCGCCTCCTCTCTGGGGAGTTGTTCTTCTCCTACGGGCGTCCCTGAACCCTTCGCGGCGCTGAAATCAGGGACTCGCAGGGGGCTCTGTGGTAGAACAGGCCCGTTTCTCTGCCCGGAGTCCCCCATGCCTCTGTTTCCTCGCCTTCTCTCCATGATCAGCCTGAGCCTGTTCCTGCTCCCCTTGGGTTGTAACGACCCCGCAGGAGAGGACGATGACGACGACAGCAGCGTCGGGGATGACGACAGCTCTTCCACCGACGACGACACCGTTTCGGGGGAGATTCACATCGAGCACACCCCTCCTGCGGGTGCCACCGAGGGGGTGGACATCCCTCTCACCGCTACCGTGACCGATCCGGCCGGTGTCACCGAAGTGCTGGTCCATTACCTCAATGTAGGAGAGCCTGATTTCCGCCAGGCGGCCTTTGCTCCCGCCGGCGGCGACAACTACTCGGGGACCATCTCGGGGGCGGACGTGTCCTCCTCGGGGGTTTCCTACTACCTGGAAGCGTATGGCGGATCGGGCTCGGCGGTGTGGCCGGAAGGAGCCCCTGCCAAGACCTGGACCCTGTCGGCCACCAACGTCGCTCCCGACGCTCCTGATCCGGTCCGGGCCACCTACGTCTGGGCTTCCGCCATGGTGCAGATTTCCTGGCCCGTTCCCGCCGATTTGGATATCGCCTCTTACGAGGTCTACCAGTCCACCGACAACTACGTAGACGCCACCGACACCCTGGTGACCACGACCACTGGGGATGAGACCTCCGCCTATCAGGTGGATGACGTGGACGGCACCCTGGCCAGCGCCTATTCCTGGTACGCGGTGAAAGCGGTGGATGCCTTCGGGGAGGAGGCCTGGTCGGCAGCGGCTTCCCTGGACAACCTGCACATCTACGAGGGGTTCACCGGCAACGCCACTCCCTACCCCCAGGTCAACGATGGGTTCTTCAATACCCCCGCCGGGATTGGAGTGGACGCAGGGGGCAACTATTACGTGGCCGATTCCGGGAATCATCGGGTGCAGGTGTTCAACTCCTCGGGCACCTTCTTGAAGGAGATTGGCTCCTACGGGACCGGCCAGGGGCAGCTCAACTTCCCCTGGGACGTGGAGGTGGACGACGATTTGAATCTGTGGGTGGCGGAGTACGGGAGTCACCGGGTCCAGGTCCTGAGCCAGACCGGCCTCTACCTGCTCCAGTTGGGAACGGGAACGGCGGGGACCGAAGAGGGGCAGCTATGGTTTCCCCTGTCTCTGACTCGGGATGGGGGGGGCTTTGTCTATGTGGTGGATGAACACTCTCCCCGGGTCCAGAAGTTCGCTCCCGACGGCACGTTTGTGGGGGCCTGGACTGCAGCGGGAGCGGAGACCTTCTCGGCCATGGGAGGAGTCGCCTACAGCCCCGCCCACGACGGAGTGTTTGTCACCGATGCAGGGGCCCACCGGGTTTATCTTCTGTCCACCGAGGGCGATCTCCTGGATTCCTTTGGTACTTCGGGCACCGGAGATGGGGGAATGACCGACTCCCATGGCGTGTGTGCCACCGGCTGGGGGGACGCTCTGGTGACGGACGGGGACGAGTTCCTCCTGGTGGGGGACAGCCACCGTTTGAGTGTGTTTGACAACACCGGCGAATTCTCCTGGTGGTTCGGGGGGTATGGCTCCCAAGAGGGCCAGTTCTCCATCGCCGCCGATTGTGCGGTGGGAACCAACGGGGACCTGTGGGTGGTGGATCGAAACAACCACCGGGTACACCGGTACGGCCCATGAGCGAGGGGACAGGGGACTCTCCCAAGAGTGCAGAAGCGTCGAGTCTGCTGCGTCGTCTGGTGGATACGGGGCTCAACCCCGAAAGGCTGGGGGCAGATCTGGCTGCTACTGAAAAGACCACCTGGTGGGCCCCCCTTCTTTTGGGGGTGGTCATCACCGCAGGGTGGGCGGCTGCGGCGGCGTCCCGCATCGATTTTCGATCCCAGTATGAAGAGGCCATGGCCAAGGCGGGGGTGACCATACCCCCGGATCAACTGGAGTCGATGCTGGATCTCCAGTCCCGTATCGGCAAGTGGTCCATGCTTATCGGGGCCCCCCTGTTCGTGCCCTTGGGGGTGGCGGCGGTGGCCTTCATGGTGTGGGCCTTGTCCCGCTGGGTGATGGGGGGTCAGGGATCCTATCGACTGACCTTTGCCTTGTGTTGCTACACCCAGATGCTCTCCCAACTGAAGGCCCTCCTCAGCCTCCCGGGGATCCTTTCTCGAAGCACGGTCTCTCCCCAGTCCCTGGATCGCCTTCTGCCTTCCAGCCTGGCCTGGTTTCTTCCTGAGGAGGGGATACCTGGCGCCCTGTTGGCTGCCTTGGGTTCGGTGGATCTGTTCGTGTTATGGGGAGCGTGGGCTTTGGCGATGGGGCTCCACCGGGTGCAGGGGCTTTCCCGGGGGAGTGCCTTGGGGGTCTCGGGAATCATCGTGCTGGGGGGAGCTTCGATGCGGGCGCTGGGAAGTCTGGCGGGGTAGCCCGGTCAGCGAAAGGGTCTTCCATGGGAAAAAAGCGGATCGGCTGGGCTGTGGGCATCGTCCTGCTGCTGGTGGCCATGGTGGTGGCCTCGGTGGTGGGGTCCGGGGAGGAAAAAGGGGTGGAGGTGTATCAACACGAGGTCGCCCCTTCGGATCTGTCCGCTGAGGTGTCGGCGTCGGGGGAAGTGGAGGCGAGGCGGGCGGTGAGACTCAGCTCGGAAGTCTCAGGAAAAGTGAAGGAAATCCGGGTAGAAGCAGGGCAGGCGGTCAAGACCGGGGATGTCCTGGTTCGCATCGACGAGGAGTCCGTCGTCGCCGAAGTGGAGAGGTTGGAGGCCGAAGTGGCCATGCAGCGAATCTCCATTGAGGGGGCGGGCTTGTCGTTGGATCAAGCCACCGCCGACCTTGCTCGGATCGAGGCCCTTCATCAGCGGCAGGTCATTTCCCAAGGAGATCTGGAAACCTCTCGATTGAAGAGGCGTGCCGCCGATATCGAGGTTCAACAGGCTCGGGAGCGCCTGCGTCAGAGTGAGGCCCAACTGCGCCAGAGCCGGGAAAATCTGGCCCGCACCACCATCACCTCTCCTCTGGATGGAGTGGTCACCGTCGTCTACCTGAAGGAAGGGGAGGGGGTGATCCCCGGGTTCACCAACACTGCGGGTACGGTGATCCTGGAAATCGCCGATCTCACCGAGATGTGGGTGCGGGTGGACGTGGGGGAAGAGGAAATCCCGGCGGTGAAGGTGGGTCAGAAGGCCAGGGTGACGGTGGATGCCCTCCCCGCCCGAGTGTTTGATGCCGACGTGCGGGAGATGGCCCTCCAGGGAGAGAGGAGCGGCTCCGATGTCACTCGATTCTCCGTCCGCCTCAAGCTGAATGAGCCCGATGCCGCCCTCCGCCCCGGCATGTCCACCACCGCCAACATCGTCACCGACACCCGCCAGCAGATCCTGACTGTCCCCATCCAGGCGGTCCAAAAGAAGAAGGTCGAGAAGGATAAGGGAGCCGCCGTTGCCGCCAAGGGAGATCCCAAGGCTTCCTCCGAGGGAGGAGCGGGAGGCAAGGGGCTCAAGGATGAAAAGCCCGAGGATCAGGTCTGGGTGGTGAACGGCGGGAAGGTCTCGCCTCAAACGGTCTTGCTGGGGATCTCGTCGGACACCCAGGTGGAAATCCTCCAGGGAATCAAGGCGGGAGACCTGGTGGTGACCGGCCCCTACCGTCTTCTCAAGGATCTCAAGGAGGGGGATCCGGTGCGGAGGAAGGAAGATTCCGAGGAAAAAGACCCGGGAAAGGACGGGGATTATAAGAAGGGTGACTCGGGCTCATGACCCATCTGGAGAGCATCCGCATCGCTTTGGAGGCCCTGGCGGCCAACAAGCTTCGCTCCTTTTTGACCATCCTGGGGATCATCATCGGGGTGGGAGCGGTGATTGGCATTGTCTCCTTCGTGCAGGGTCTCCAGCAGCTCGTCCAGGCGGAGATCGAAGGGGTAGGCGCCACCTACATCTTGGTGGTCCCCAATTTCTCCAATGATCCCAATGATCAGCAGCGGAATGGCCAGATCGAGCTGACCTGGCAGGATGGGGAGGACATCCAAGCCAGGGTTCCGGGAATCGTGGGAGTGAGCCCCCTTCAGCAGCGCTCAGAAACCCTGACCGGGGCCGGTCACACCCTCTCCACCACGGTGATGGCGGTGGCCGCCGACTACCAGGAGATCAACAACCACTACGTAGAGAGGGGGCGATTCCTCACCTCCCTGGACATGGACGCCCGCAAGAGGGTGGTGGTGGTGGGGAAGAAGGTGGCGGAAGAATTGGAGTTGGGAGGGGATCCTACGGGGACCCCGGTTCGCATCGGGGAAGCCGCCTTCACCATCGTGGGAGTCATGGAGGAGAAGGGACAGGCGTTAGGGCAGGACAACGACGACCTCGTGGTGATCCCCTTCACTACATCGACAACGCTGTGGGGAGAGCCCAAGGCGATCTTCCTCACCATGAAAGCGGCGGATCCCCAGGGGGTGGAGAGGGTCAAGGAGGGGATCACCGAGTTCCTTCGCCAGCGCTACCCGGTCCCTGAAGGCCAGGCTCCTCGTCACGAGGTGATTCTCCAGGCGGAAATGCTGGACTCGGTGAACACCATCTTCGGGAGCTTCACAGCCGTCATGGGTGGAGTGGTGGGGTTTGCCCTCCTGGTAGGAGGGATCGGCATCATGAACATCATGCTGGTGTCGGTGACCGAGAGGACCCGGGAGATCGGTATCCGCAAGGCCTTGGGAGCGACCACCCGACAGATCACCACCCAGTTCCTGGTGGAGGCCGTGACCCTCAGCCTGGTGGGGGGAATCATCGGAGTTGGCTTCGGCTGGGGGCTGGGCATGGCGGGTTCGGTGGCCATGTCTCGCTTCCTGGTTCCCGATTTCCCCTCGGCGGTGGTGCCCCTCTGGGCGTTCTTTCTGTCCTTCGGGTTTTGCACCGTCATCGGAGTGGGATTCGGCCTCTATCCAGCCTGGAAGGCAGGGAAGATGGATCCCATTGATGCCCTTCGCTACGAGTAGGAGCGGGGGGAACAAGAGCGCCAGTCCGTTGACAGGTTGCTGACTCGTTGATACAAGGTGCGCCCGCTTGCGCCCTTCCCTCAAAGGGGTGGCCGTGCGGGGCGGTTCCGAGTGTAGGCACGTAGCTCAGTGGGAGAGCACTACCTTG
>CAYRTW010000188.1:5010-12243 GCA_964426935.1 uncultured Rickettsiales bacterium | reverse complement strand
ACCGACGAGGACTTCGACGGGGATGACGACGGGTACGCCTCCCCCTGTGGGGGGGATTGCAACAACGCCGATCCCAACATCCACCCCAGTGCCCCCGAGGCCTGTGACGGGGTGGATAACGACTGTGACGGCAGCGTCGACGAGGAGTCGGATGCCGATGGAGACGGGTTCACGGTGTGCGAGGGGGACTGTGAGGACGAGTCGGGCACGGTCTTCCCGGGCAGCACCGAGATTCCCTACAACGGCATTGATGAGGACTGCTCCGGCACCGATCTCACCGACGTGGATGGGGATGGGTTCAGCTCCACCATCGTGTCTGGCGACGACTGCGACGATGAAGACCCCTCCGTCCATCCCGGTGGGATCGAAATTCCATACAACGGTATCGACGAGGACTGCACCCTGGGAGATGACCTGGACGCCGATGGGGATGGGTACTCCGCCGAATTCATGGGAGGAAGCGACTGTCACGACGGCAGCGCGGCCATTCATCCCGGTTCCCCGGAGATCCCCGATGGAATCGACAACGACTGCAACGGCACCGTGGACGACGGCACCGACGCCTGGGATGACGACGGGGACGGCGCCTCCGAGCTGGGGGGAGACTGCGACGACGGAGATCCGGGCACTCATCCCGGCGCCGACGAACCCGATGACGGAGTGGACAACGACTGTGACGGCTTCACCGACGAGGGGGCACCCGACGTGGACGACGATGGGGACGGCCTCTCTGAGGATGCAGGGGACTGCGATGACACCGACGAGGAGGTTCATCCCGGTGGGGTGGAGTTGTCTGACGAGATCGACAACGACTGCGACGGTGTCATCGACGAAGGCACCGGAGTCACCGACGAGGACGGAGATGGCTATGCGGAAATGGGGGGAGACTGCAACGACTCCAGCGACGACACCCATCCCGGAGCCATTGAGCTCCCCGACGGTCAAGACAACGACTGCGATGGAGTGGTGGACAACGACACCGAACTCCACGACGACGACGGAGATGGCTACTCGGAAGTCGATGGAGACTGCAACGACGGAGACGCGGCGGTTTCCCCCGATTCGGTGGAACTGGCGGACGGCATCGACAACGACTGCGATGGAAGCGTGGACGGGGGCGTTTCCGATGCAGCGGATGGAGACGGAGACGGCTACGCGCCTGCCGGTGGAGATTGCGATGACGACAACGAGTTGAGCTATCCCGGGGCTCCCGAGGAGGCGGATGGTCTGGACAACGACTGCGATGGCACCGTGGATGAGGGGACCGTCAACGCCGATGACGATGGAGACGGGGCCTCGGAAACCCAAGGGGACTGCAACGATTCCGACGCCACCATCTCCCCCGAAGCCGAGGACGGGGTGGATGGCATCGACAACGACTGCGATGGCGAGGTGGACGAAGGCACCGAAAACTATGACGACGACGGAGACGGCTTCTCCGAGATCCAGGGAGACTGCGACGACGTGGACGAGGAGGTCTACCCCGGGGCCGATGAGGGGGTCGATCAGGTGGACGAAGACTGCGACGGCCTGGTGGACGAGGGCACGTCCAGCTACGACGACGACGAAGACGGCATGAGCGAAGACGAAGGGGACTGCGACGACGCCGATCCCTTTGTGTATCTGGACGCCACCGAGGACTGCGACAACGACGACAACAACTGCGACGGGACCATCGACGAGGGGTGCGACGAGGACGACAGTGGCGACGATGACGGGGAGGATCCCCAGGGTTGCACCTGCGATGCCTCCCCCATCACCCGCCACCACTCGGGACTGGTTCTGGCTCTGCTGGTGGGCATGGGGCTCCGCCGTCGCCGCTCCGGGTTCCCGGTCCGCCTCCCCCTCCTGGTGGCGTTGTGCGGGCTGGCTCCCGGGCTCCTCTCCGGTTGCACCCAGGTCAACCTCAACACCGCCGAGGGAATCCTGGAGGTCACCCCTGAGACCCTGGATTTTGGCATCGTCATCGTCGGCAACGAGGCGGTGCGGGACCTCCACTTTTCCAATACCGGCCAGGGAAGCCTGGAGGTGGTGGCCCTTTCCTTGGAGGACAGCTCGGGGGTCTACGCCCTCCTCAGTGAGGTGGAGGGGGAGATCGCCCCCGCTGCCTCAGCCCAGATCCAGGTGGCCTATCATCCCGTTCTGGAAGGAGAAAACCAGGCCCGGTTGACGGTCACGGTCAAGGATGGCGACCCCTACGTGCTCACCATTCGGGGCGCCGCCCGTTCCGCCCAGATCTCGGTCTACCCGGCGGTGCTCGACTTCGGGCCGGTGGAGCCCGAGAGCCCTGACCATGCCTCGGTGACCCTCCGCAACGATGGCAGCGTGGCCCTCTCTCTCCTTGCGGTGGCAATTTCCACCGGGGAGGCGATGTTCGCCGTGGATCTGCCCGCCTCGGTCACCGAACTGCCGGTCAACCTGGATGCAGGTCAGGAGATCGAGCTGGTGGTCCGCTTCAGTCCTGCTGACGATTCCCCCGCTTTGGGAGCCCTTCAGGTGGAGACCAACGATCTCGCCCAATCCCTGGTGGAAGTCCCTCTCTACGGAAACGACTGCGAGGCCACCCATTCTCCCCTGTTTGATGTGGACGGAGACGGGTATTCCTGCGGCTCCGACTGCGTCGAGGGGGATCCGGATTCCCACCCCGGTGCCCTGGAGATTGGCGACGGGGACGACAACGACTGCGACGGGATCATCGATGAGGGAACCGACCAGTTTGACGACGATGGCGATGGCTTCGCTGAAGTCAGCGGGGATTGCAACGATGGGGAAGGAGAGGTGTTCCCCGGCCAGGTGGAGATCCCCGACGGCCTGGACAACGACTGTGACGGGGTGGTGGATGAGGGCACCACCAACGCCGATGATGATGGGGATGGCTATTCGGAGGTGGGAGAGGATTGCGACGATCTGGACCCCTCCGTCCACCCCGGCGCCCCTGAGGACGGGGGCTCGGGGGATGGCACCGGAGATGGTCTGGACAACGACTGCGACGGCCGCACCGATGAGGGGACCACCGCTTCCGATGACGACGCCGATGGGGTTTCCGAGGACGGGGGAGACTGCAACGATGAGGATCCCGATGTCCATCCAGGCGCTGCCGACATGGGTTCCGGGGTGGATTGGGACTGCGATGGGGTGGCCAGTGGAGCTTATGATGGGGACGGAGATGGCTGGGGCCCGGGAGGAGGGGATTGCAACGACGACGTGGACACCATCCACCCGGGAGTGCCGGAGCTGTCCGATGGCATCGACAACGACTGTGACGGCCTGGTGGACGAGGGGACGGACCTGTTTGACGATGATGGAGACGGCAAGACCGAGAATCAGGGGGATTGCAACGACGGTCTCGCCAATGTCTATCCCGGGGCCACCGAGCTGGCGGACGGGGTGGACAACAACTGCAACTCCATCGTGGATGAAGGAACTCCCCATGCCGATGACGATCATGACGGTTTCACCGAAGAAGGAGGAGACTGTGACGACGCCCGTCTGGACGTGAACCCTGGCGCCCTGGAAGTCTCCAACGGCAGGGACGACGATTGCGATGGGGCCATCGACGAATAGGGGCCCTTTGCGCCTTCTGGTCCTCCTTCCTCGCCCCCTTCTTCCCGCCCACGGTGGGGGTGAAATCCGCTCCCTGGCCCTGTGGTCTCGCCTGATGACTCGGCATTCCCTTGCCTTCGTGGTGGCCTGTCTCCCTGGCCAGCGGTCGGGGTTTTTCCAGATGCAGCAACAGTTTTCGAGATCGACAGCGGTTTTTCAGCCGCAGCCTTTTCTTCCCCGTGATGGCCTCCGTGCCCTGGCCACCGGTCTTCCCTGGACGGCATCCCGCGTCTGCACCAGGGGGTTTCTGGCAGAGGTGGAACAGGTGTTTCAGGCCTTTCGCCCCGACGCGGTGGTGGCCGAGTTTCTCCACACCGCCCCTGCCCTTTCCCGCTGTCCCGGCGTCCCCCACGTCCTTCACGCCCATAACGTGGAAGCCACTCTGGCCTCCCGCTCCGCGTTCCTGGCGAAGGACCCCCTCCACCGGTGGCTCTTCGCCGAGCAGCTTCGTCGCACCCAAAACCTGGAG
Organism: uncultured Rickettsiales bacterium; assembly: GCA_964426935.1. Taxonomy (GTDB): domain Bacteria; phylum Myxococcota_A; class UBA796; order UBA9615; family JAKLKC01; genus CAYRTW01. The sequence goes on along the minus strand of CAYRTW010000188.1, from coordinate 8,171 downwards.
GGAGCGGTGTCCTCCACGGCGTCCCTGGTGATGGCGGTCTCCGAAGGGGATGCAGCGGTTTTCAGGAACGAATACAGGTGCTTGAACGTCCTTTCCGCCCCCCATGGGTACGACTCATCACCGCTTCGTTCTCCTCCCTCGCCAAAGGAGGAGCCGGGAATGGTGCTGTTTGTGGGCGCCCTGGACTGGCGAGGCAACCTGGATGGGGTGGAGTGGTTCGTCCACTCCGCATGGCCCCGAGTGCGCTCCGCCCATCCCCAGGCCCTCTTTCGGGTGGTGGGGCGAAATCCCCCCTCCTCGCTGAAGCGCCTTCTGTCCGGGCCGGGCCTGGAGCTGGTGGGGGAAGTTCCCGAAGTGCCTTCCTGGTGGGCCAGGGCGCAGGTGGTGGTGATGCCCCTGCGAATCGCCGCCGGGGCTCGGGTGAAGATGGGAGAGGCCTGGGGAGAGGGCAAGGCGGTGGTGGCGACCGATATCGCCGCCGAAGGAAGCCCGGCGGTTCCTGGGGTGAATTGCCTGATCGCCAATGATCCTCTGCACTTTGCTGACGAGGTCATCCGCTGTCTCAGTCATTCCGAATTGAGGTTGAAGCTGGGGAGAGAGGGGCGGAAGACCGCTCGCCTCCACACCTGGGAGGAGACCGCTCGCATCGTGGAGGAGGGGATCTCAACCGTGGTGAACGCCAGGGAAATCCCCTCTGCCCCGGCCCCCCATCGCTGAGCAGGAGCCGTCTTCCATCCCCATGCCCCTCTCCTCTCGATTTCCCGCCCTCCGTCACCGCGACTTTCGCCTCCTTTTTCTGGGGCAGTCGGTGTCTCTGGCGGGAACCCACATGCAGAGGGTGGCCGTCGCCTGGCAGATCTACCAGCTCACCCACTCTCCTTGGGCGTTGGGGCTGTTGGGCCTGTTCAAGATCGTGCCGGTGGTGGTGTTCGCCCTGTACGGCGGAGCGGTGGCCGATGCGGTGGACCGGCGGCGCCTGATGCTGTGGATGCAAGGGATTCTGGCCTTGTCCTCGGTCGTTCTCGCCGGGACCACCGCATTCAATGTCGTCACTCCGGCGGTGATCTACGGCGCCGTGTTTGCCGCAGGGGTGGCCACCGCCTTTGAGAATCCCGCCCGCCAGTCCCTGGTTCCCGGGCTGGTCCCCGAGGCCGATCTCCCCTCCGCCCTGAGTCTCAACAACACCTCGTGGCAGGTGGGGGCGGTCCTCGGCCCGGCCCTGGGAGGGATGCTCATCGCCTGGGGTGGGGCACTGCCGGTCTATCTCCTCGATGCCATCTCTTTTGGGGCGGTGATGCTGTCTTTGATGGTGTTGCACCATCCCCCCGTTCCCACCCTTGGGGCGGAGGTGAGCCTGCGGGCAGTGAAGGAGGGCCTGGCCTTCCTGCGAAACTCCCCCCTCATCCTGTCCACCATGGCCTTGGACTTCGTGGCCACCTTCTTTGGTGGAGCCAAGATGCTGCTGCCGGTGTTCGCCGAAGAAGTGCTGGAAGTGGGGCCCAGGGGGCTGGGGATGTTGTTTGCTTCCGAGCCCCTGGGAGCGGCGGTGGCAGCGGGGATCCTGGCCTCTCGGGGAGGTATCGTCAGGGAGGGGAGGGTGTTGATCCTGGCGGTGATGGCCTACGGAGCCTCCATGGCCCTGTTCGGAGCATCGTCGTGGATGCCCCTGTCCCTCCTGGCCCTGGCCCTGTCGGGTGCGGCGGATTCGGTAAGCACCATCATTCGTCAGACCTTGAGAAACGTGCTGACTCCGGACGCCCTGCGGGGTCGCATGACCTCCATCAACATGATCTTCTTTATCGGCGGGCCCCAACTTGGAGAGGTGGAGGCTGGGGCGGTGGCCCGATGGCTTGGCCCGCCGGCAGCGGTGATCTCGGGGGGAATCCTGGCGATCCTGGCGGGGATGGGGGCGGCGGTGGGAATGCCGGCCCTGTGGAACCATCGGCGGGGAGATGCCCGTCTGCCCGACCCTCCTCAGGGAGGACCGTAGGGAAACAATTCGGCGAGAACCTCGTCCACCCGCAGGTCCACCACGCTCAACAGGTTGGTGACCGAGCCATCGAAGTCGGGATTGCTCACTTCTTTGCGAGGATCTGCGTACACCGAGGCCCGAATATCCGAATACGTGGTGAGGGTCTTTTCCCGCAGCCCCAGGCCCGTCCATAGATCGGTCACCTCCCATAGCCTCAGCTTGAAGAGGTTGAGACATTCTTCCGAATCCAGGCAGGCAAGGGAAATGCGCCCCCCAAAGGTGAAGATTTCGTATCCCAGATAAAAGGTCTGATCCGTTCCCCAGGGCATGAACGTGAAACGTCCGGCAGCCGGTTCCCAATAAAGGTGGTAATTATTCATGGTGTAACAATATCCATCCCAGTGAAACAGAATGGCATCCACCGCCATCATGGACAGGAAGGCGTCCAAATCCACCACCGTTTCGATATCGGTCACAAAGGTTTCCGGCGAGGTCTCATCCAGCACCGTCACCAGGGCAGTCAGATCGGCCCTTCCTGCCGGTTCCCCTTCTTCATCGTACTCAAACCAGTCGATGTGATCCCACCAGAGATCGACTCCGTAGGAGCCCTCGTACATGTTGCCGCTGTCGTCCTCAAACCACCTCTCAATGAAGTCATCGTCCATGGACTCCACCGCCAGATACACCCCCCAGAATTCATTGTTGACATAGACCAGGCAGTGAGACACCCGGGGTGCGGGAACTCCGGCAGCGCGATACAAGGGGTAGGCCACGGACTCGTGCAGAAAGCTGCCGTCCTGGACCATGTTGTTCAGGGTCAGCCCCTCCAGGCCCTGGAACCGCTGCTCCTCGTCAAAGTGATCAAAGCTGACCTTGAAGGCCGATTTTCCATCCAGGGTTCGGTAGGACCCCGCCCTCCCCTTGATGCGGATGCCCACCAGGGGAAACCATTGCTCCCGATACCCGAAGGAACCGTCCACATACGTGTAGGGGTCGCTGCCCAGAGCCTCCTGGCTCTCCGGGGGCAGATACAGGTCAAAACGGGGCAGGAGTCGAGTGTCCAGAATCTCGGCGGAAGGGTCGGATTCCCCAGCGAATTCCGGGGTTTCGTCGTCGTCACTCCCTGAGGTATCATCGTCGGGGGTCACATCGTCGTCGGGGGTCACATCGTCGTCGGGGGTCACATCGT
>CAYRTW010000188.1:0-4910 GCA_964426935.1 uncultured Rickettsiales bacterium | reverse complement strand
GGGGTCACATCGTCGTCGGGGGTCACATCGTCGTCGGGGGTCACATCGTCGTCGGCGGTTGCATCGTCGTCGGATACGTCCACCAGATCGTTGTTGCTGCACCCGGGAAGCAGGGCCAGAACCAGTGTCGCAGCAAAGGCTTGGAAGAACCTCACAGCCTCTCCTCGGGTCGGTCCCTGACATGGATTTCAAGGAGGTCTCCGTCGGCGAGACCCTGGAGAAGATCGGCATGGAGGGTGGTTCGGCTGACCTTCACCTCGTAGACGAACTTGTAGATCATGCGGGGTTCGGAAGATTCGGCGAGGCGGGGCTCCCGGGTTTCCTTTCCCTCCGCCTCCACCACTCGCGCCGGCATCTTCTGGTCCAGAAACCACTTCAGCACCTTCTGGTGGCTTTCCATGCCCCGGCTTCGCACCTCCACCTCCATGGCCCGTTGCAGCCTCAGCACCCCCGGGGAGAAGCGAGCCAGGGAGGCAAATCCCAGGTTCAGGGCCACCACCGTGGCGGTACCGACTTGAGCCAGGAGGATCATTCCCGAGCCGCAGGCCATCCCCATGCCCAGAGACAGGATCAGGGAGGAGGCGTCCCGGGAGCTCTTCAGGCCGTATCGGTAGCGCACCACCGAGGCCGCCCCCATCAGGCCAAAGGCCCGGGCCAGTTCGTTGCCCACGATCATCATCATCAGGGCGCCGGCGGTGGCCAGAAAGGCGGAGGCTCGGGTGACCTGCCATTCGTACTCCCCCGGCCGGGGAACGAATCCGATGGCGGCGCCCATGCCCGCAGACAGAAGCAGGATGCGAACCAGGTCGAGGGTTTGGGTCACAGTCCTACCGCTGCCCAGAATTGCACCGCAAAGCGGTGGGGCGTCGCTGTTTCGACCTCAGGGGAAAGGTCGCTGGAAGAGGAAGAAGGAAGTTCTCCCCAGACCTCGCCTTGCAGGCGAAGCTGGCGAAGGGGAGCCACCGCCACCCCGCCGGTGAGGGTGGAACGGGTCACCGAATCGCCGCTACCGGGAGCGGGGGCGAAGTGGGCCACATCCACTCTGCCCAGAATCTCCAGCCCCTTGCGGAGGCCCCCCCCGTCCCGGGCGTCGTCTCGGGTACCCACCGGGGAGAACCCCAAAAGGAGGGAGGAGGCCAGGGCCACGGTGTGACCGCTCACCGTACCCTCGGTCAGCCCTTCCCGGAGGATCACCCCCTCGGCAACAACCCGAAAACGGGGGTGGGCCAGGCAGGCATCTGCACCCAAAGTTGTCGAGGTCCCCTGATGGTTCAATCCTTGGAAGTACTCATCTCCAAAGGGATTTTCCCCCTTCACCCCTGGAGCACCATCGGGACGGAACAACAGCCCTCCCCGGAGTGAGGCGGCAAAAAGGGGACCGGGAACTCCTTGGAGCCGGACGTGGAGATCGGCATTTCCCGGGTCGTCCAGGTCGGCATCCCGGTCTCCCCGGGTCAGAGCCAGGGCGTAGCGGAACTTCCCCTTGGCCACCTTGCCGTCGAAGCGGACCCCCACTTCCCTTCCCACGGTGAGCAGGGAGACGGCGCTACGCTCCAGGAAGGGCAGGTCCCGGGGGGAGGTCTCCCTCTCCAACCCGGTGGGCGGTTTCAGGAATCCAAAGGAAATCGCCAGGGGAGACAGGGGAGCCCACTTCCCATAGAGGTCCCCCACATCGATGACTCCCGGCAAGAGATCCAACTCGGCCACCACCGAAAGCTGGTGGGGCAGCCGAGCCTCGAATCCCAAACGCCCCCGCCGGATCAGGGCATCCCCCGCCTCACCCCCTCCGGGTTCCCGCAGGCGCAGGGCCGGGGCCACCCACAGGGAAAGCTCCAAGGAGGCGCGGCCCCGGACATCCTCCAGAAGAAATCCCTTGCCGGGATCGTAGGAGAACGTTGGCCCGGCGTCAGGAACAGGGGCTTCTTCCTTGGCAAATCCCACCTGGGAAGCTCCCAGGAGCACTCCCACCGTCCCCAGGATTGAGAGGCGTGTCCTGATCACTCGTTGGCCTCACCGGGGGTCGGAGAAGAGTCTGCTTCCCAGGAGTTGCTGCCGTCGGGCATCCGCGCCATGGAGATATCGGTGGCCTGGGCCTCATAGGTCAGGGCATCCAGGGTCTCGTTTCCCTCCTCCTTGGGACCGAAGAGGCCCAACTCCTCCCCGTCCGCCGCCAGCTTGAAGGAGGTGTGCAGGCCTCCCGCATCGGCATCCCCATCCGCCCACACCAGGAGGTAGCCGTGACCGGGGATGAGGGTGCCCTCGGGAAACTCCCACCTGGTGGGGAGGGTCAGGTCATCGGTCAGGAACACCCCGGTCAGATCGGCGGTCACAGAAGAGCCATTCCACACCTCCACCCAGTCCGGGAAGGCCCCGGTCTCATCGGCGACGGTGGATGCGTTGGTGGCCATGAACTCATTCAGATACAGGTCCAATTCTGCAGACTTGGGAGTTGTATCATCATCGGCAGTGTCATCGTCCGAGGTGTCATCATCGGATGTCGCATCATCGTCCGACGAGATGTCATCATCGGATGTCGTGTCGTCATCGGCGGTGGCGTCGTCGTCATCGGCGGTGGCGTCGTCGTCATCGGCGGTGGCATCGTCATCGGCGGGGGAACCGTCTCCCTGGCAGCCGGGAAGGGCGAGGAATCCTCCCAGGAGGAAGGGAAGACAGCGGAAAGGACGCATCGGGGCTCCTTGCTGGCCAGGCCGGCCAGTCACCGGAATGTCACCGAGTCTACATGATTCGAGGCGGATCCGCAGGGCTCCTCGCCCAGGGTGCGGGGAGGTCCTCCGGCCTTTTTCAGGTTGCAGACCCGCTCGCTTTCACGTATCACAACCCCCGCGTCCAGGCCGGGGGAGCCGTGGGCTGGCAAGGGTTTCCACCATGGAAGATTCGATGCGCGCCCTGACCTATGACCGGGTGGACAATCCTTGGGAATCCTCCCGGGGGCTGCGTGCCACCGAGGAACCCCGCCCCGTCCTGGATGAGTCTCGGGACCCTGATGACGCGGATCGCTGCCTCATTCGCCTGAAGTTTGCCGGCTTCTGCGGTTCGGATCGGGGCATCTGGTTTCGCCAGGCCTTCAAGGACATGATCCTGGGTTCCCTGTCAGAGGAGGCAAAGCGGAGGCGCATCGTCGGTCACGAAATGCTGGGGGAGATCGTTGCGGTGGGTTCCCAGGCGGCATCCCGAGGGTTCAAGCCGGGGGATGTGGTGTCCACCGAGAGCCACATCATCTGCGGGGAGTGTTATCAGTGCCGGGCCGGCGACACCCATGTCTGCGCCAAGGACAAGATTATCGGGATCTCCATGGATGGGTGCTTTGCCGAATACATCAAACTCCCGGCCCGCGCCCTGTGGCCCACCGATCTGACCCGCATTCGCCCCGAAGTGGCTGCCGTCCAGGAGCCTTTCGGCAACGCCGTCCATGCCTGTACCCAGGTGGATTTGCGAAATCAAAGCGTGGCCATCTTCGGCACCGGCACCATCGGCCTGTTTGCGGTGCTCATCGCCCGGGGCATGGGGGCCCGCCAGGTCATTGGTATTGAGCCTGATCCCAAAAACGCCGAAATGGCCCTGGCCTTGGGGGCGGACGCGGTGATCCGTCCCGATCTGAGCCGAGTCACCCATGAAAAATGGCGCCACGATCCAATGGTAAGAGCCCAGGTGCTGGAGAGGACGGGAGGGGTGGGTGCGGATGTCTCTCTGGAGATGAGTGGCTTTCCCGGATCGGTCAACAACGCCATCAAGTCCACCCGACGGGGAGGGCACGTCATCCTCTTTGGCATCAAGAACGGGGATCTGGTGGTGGAGGATTTCGAGCGCATCATCATGAACGGCCTCCACTTCCACGCGGTGGTAGGACGGCGAATCTTCGAGACCTGGCAGCACACCAAGAGGCTCCTGGAGGCCCGGGAGAACCGCATCCAGGATCTCATCTGGGAGGTGATCCTGGGGGGAGGCAAGGAGACCCTGGTGCCCATCGAGGATTTTTCTCCCCAGGCCTTTGAGCAGGTGATTCTGAAACACCCCAAGGCGGTGATTCGTTTTGCCGGGTAAATTTCATTTCATGATTTAATTTATTCACCACACCGAAACAAAACCGGAAATTCATATTTCATGCTGACGGATACCGCCCTTTCTCACTGGACCTCCATCCTCTCCGACATTCGTGAAGCTGGACTCTACAAGGAGGAGAGGGTGCTTCTCTCCCCCCAGTCCGCAGTCATTCGGGTGGCCGGTGGCGAGGTCCTGAATTTCTGCGCCAACAATTATCTGGGATTGGCGAATCATGAAGCCCTGATCCGCGCCGCCGGGGAGGGGATGGCCGCCCATGGATTTGGTCTGAGTTCGGTGCGGTTCATCTGCGGCACCCAGGATCTTCATAAGTCCCTGGAAGGGGCGGTGTCCCGCTTTCTGGGCATGGACGACACCATCCTCTACTCCTCCTGCTTTGACGCCAACGGGGGTCTCTTTGAGACCCTTCTTGGGGAGGAGGACGCCATCATCTCTGACGAACTGAATCACGCCTCCATTATCGATGGCATCCGCCTGTGCAAGGCCAACCGGTTTCGCTATCGCAACTCCGACATGGAAGATCTGGAGGAGCAGCTCCGGGCGGCGGCGGGGGCGAGGATCCGCATGATCGCCACCGACGGAGTGTTTTCCATGGATGGATATATCGCCAGACTGGATCGGATCTGCGATCTGGCGGAGCGGTATTCGGCCCTGGTGATGGTGGATGACAGCCACGCCACCGGGTTCATGGGGAGGACTGGCAGGGGAACTCCCGAGCATTGCGGGGTCATGGGGCGTATCGACGTGATGACCTCCACCCTGGGCAAGGCGTTGGGAGGGGCGTCGGGGGGATTCACTGCCGGACGCAAGGAGATCATCGATCTGTTGCG
>CAYRTW010000187.1:0-12293 GCA_964426935.1 uncultured Rickettsiales bacterium | reverse complement strand
AGTCCACCTTGATGAACATCCTGGGCTGCCTGGACTCTCCAAGCGGGGGTTCCTACCGACTGGACGGAGTGGAGGTGGCCGGCCTCAGCGACGCCGAACTGGCGGGCATCCGCAACCGCAAGATCGGCTTCGTGTTCCAGACCTTCAACCTCCTCCCCCGCTACACCGCCCGAGTCAACGTGGAACTTCCCCTGCTCTATGGGGGATACAGCCGCGCCGAGCGCAAGAAGAAGGCCATTCGTGCCCTGGAGATGGTGAACCTCGCCGATCGGATGGACCACCGCCCCAACGAGCTTTCCGGGGGCCAGCGCCAGCGGGTGGCCATTGCCAGGGCTCTGGTGAACGATCCCGCCATCCTCCTGGCGGATGAGCCCACCGGCAACCTGGACACCAAAGTAGGCAGTGAAATCATGAAGATGTTCGCGGACTTGCACGATCTGGGCCGCACGGTGATCCTGGTGACCCACGATCCACTGGTCGCGGCAAACGCCCAGCGAATCGTCAGGGTGGTAGACGGAGAGGTGGTGGAGGGAGGAGGGGCCTACCTTCACTCCAGTTCCCCCAGGCTGCACCCATCCCCGATGGCAGAGTGATTCCCCCAGCGACCCTCCGTCCGGGGCCCACCGGATGAACGAGCGGGTGCCTCCTTCGTCCCCAGGAGATTCGCCCCCCTCCGGATCGCCCTCGTCCTGGTCCAAAGTAGCGGCCCGAGGCCTCTCCTGGGAGGCCCTCAGCCAGGGGATTCGCCTGGCTTTGCAGCTTGGTCTGCTGGTGTTCATGACTCGGATTCTCAGCCCCGCTGTCTACGGTCACTACGCCGTGGCCCTGGCGGCATGGACCCTGATGGAGGGGCTAGCGGACCTGGGCATGGGCACCACAGTGGCCCAACGCCAGGATGTCAACCCCCAGATGGCCCGCTCCTGCTGGCGTGCCGCCCTGCTGTCGGGTCTTCTGTGGGGAGCCGTTCTGGGAGGCTCCGCCCCCTGGGTGGGGAGCCTGACCCGGATCCCTGAGGTCGTTCCCCTGGTTCAGGTGATGGCTCTTGCCCTGGCTCTGCGAGGGTTGGCCAACGTACCCCTGGCCCTGTTGGTGCGGGATTTCCGCTTCAAGGCGGTCGCCCTGACGGAGACTGCAGCGGCGGTGGCGCGGACGGCCCTGGTGGTGGGACTGGGGAGGGAGGGATGGGGAGCTTCCTCCTTTGCGGTGGGACTGGTGGGAGAGTGGGGAGTCACCGCCCTGCTGGCTACGGCGGCAGTGAGGGGAAGAACCGCTGGAGGGGGCCCCTTCCTGCCGGCGATGACCCTTCTTCGGGCGGGGGTCCATCAGTGCAGTGGCGCCTTCATCGCCGGCCTGGCACTGCGCCTGGAGAGGCTCCTCATCGCCCGGTGGCTCGGGGCCGGAGCAGCGGGGACCTGGGGTTTTGCCCAGAGCCTGGCCTTCATGCCTATCGACCGGCTGGGTCCCTCCCTGGGGAGGGTGGCTTTTCCCATCTATGCGAAACTTCAAGGAAACCCTCAAGACATGGCTCGAGCCTGGCTGGGAGCCACCCGGGCCGTGGCCAGTCTGTTGGTCCCCCTCTCCCTGATCATTGTGGTGCTGGCGGGACCCCTTCTGAAAATCGCCACTTCCCCTCAGTGGTGGAGCAGCGCTCAAACGGTGTCCCTGTTGGGGTTGGCCGCCCTCCTCCTCTCCCTGAACGGCACCCCCTTCACCTTGTGGCGTGCCACGGGAAGGGAGCGTCTCTATCGGGATTTCCAGGTGGGATCCCTCCTGATCCTGGTAACAGGGCTGGCCATGGTGCGTCCCTTGGGGTTGCCGGGGATCATCGGATTCGCCCTCCTTCGGGCTCTGGCTACGGTGGCGCTGGGGCAGTGGATCTCATCGCGGCTCCTCCACCTCTCCTTTGGGGATTGGTGGCGCGCGGTGAGCCCATCCCTCCTGGCGGGAGGAGGGGCGGCCTTGGGGGCAGAGCTGGTGCGACGGGGGATGGGTTCTGTGGGAGAGAGCCCCTGGCTTCCCCTTCTGGGAGGGGGTGCCACCCTGCTGATCCTCTATTCCCTGCTGCTGGGAATCCTGGACCCTCAGGGGCGAAAGATGCTGCGCGGGTGGGTGGGGTTCTGAAGAAGGAGGAACGGAGGGCCGGGGGAAAACCTGAAATATCCTGTAAAATCAGACCTCTGCTAGTTCTGGTTCCGCATCAAGCTGTCCCGGAGAGACTGGCACTCGTTGGCCTCGCTCCGGCTCGACGAATTATCCAAACCGATGCAGGCGTTGTACTCGTCCACGGCCCTGTCCTTGTTCCCCAGTTGTTGGTGGACGTAGGCCAGACCGTAGTGGGCGGCGGCGCTGCCGCTGCTGGCTCGGACTGCCGCCTCGAAACGAGAGAGAGCCTCGGTGTAATTCTGCTGATCCGCTGCCGCCCACCCGGCGGTGATGAGAGAGGAGGCGTCTTTGCCCACCACCGGAGAAGAGGGGGGAGCCGCCGGACGAGACTCCCCCCATGGGCTGGCGCCGTTGGAGGAGGCCCGGGGTGGGGAGGAGGGAGGAGGGGCCGCCCTCTCCGTTCGCCCCGAACCCGCCGAAGAACCCGCCGCCGCCGGACGCGGGGAGGAGGCAGGGGCGGCAGCCACCGGTGAAGGCGGCGGGGAGGGAATGGGAGCGGCCTCTGGAGGAGGAGGAGGGGCCTTGGCCTCAGGGCTCGGGGAAGGGGTCTCCATCGTCTCGGGTGGCAGGGGATTCTCCCTGGCCGAGGCCGTGGTGCCGGGGGTCACTGCACCCGTGTTGGCGGCATCCGCGCTGTCCTGAACGGAGCGGTTCATCCACAGGGCCAGAAGAAGGATCACCACCACCAGGGCCACCGCCCCCCAGGTTCCCGCCCCCGAGCGGGTGGGAGGAAGGGGTGCAGACACCGGGATGGGGCCCGCTGGCGCCCCCTTGTACCCGGTGGTCCGGGCCCAGTCATCCCGATCCCGATGGGGAGGATGGGCAATGGAGGGGCTGCTGGAGGCCACCGCCGGTCGGGTGGGAGGAAGGGGTTTTTCAGAAGGAGAAGAGACAGGAGGGCGGGAATCGGCCTTCGTTGGGGAGGGCGCCTTCTCCAGGGGGGCCTTGAGGGACGGGGCGGATTCCAACTTCTTCAAGGTGGGATCGGTCACCGAGGGGTGCCCTCCCTCCACCGCAGCGGCCACTACGGTAGCCACCTCGCTCAGAGAGGGGGCGGCCACTCCTTCATGGGGAGCTTCCTCGACGCTGGAGGGAATGGGCGCCGATGCTGCCGAAGAGCCCCCTCCCACGGTGGTCCCTTCCCTCTCCAACTCCGCAGTCAAGCGAGCCCGATTGAATTCGGCCGTGGAGTGGGAAGGGGGCTCGTTGACCGAACTGGCGATCAGGGACAGGGAAGTGACCTTGTCCCTCTCCTTGGCCAGATCCCTGCGCGCATCCCGCAGTTGCTCCAACAGGGCAAGAAAGGGACGCAGTTCGGGGCGATCCGCGACGGTATCGAAGGTTTCCCCGTCCATGGCCACCCGATCCGTAGCCAGTACCCTCTTTTCGATGATCCACCGCTGAAGGGTGGCCAGATCTTTCACCCGATACACCCTCTCCCCCTGGGCAAGGAGAATGGGATGCGCGGCGGGAGTCACCGGGGATACCGGGGTGTGCGGAGCTCCCGAATCGGCCTGGACAGGAGACGGGGAAGGGGCCTCGGAGCGAGGATCCCCCTCCTTCGCCTGCGCCGACGCCATCACCACGTTGGGGGGATAGACGGTGAAGATGTAGGTACAGCCCGAGCACTTGACCCGAGTCCCCTGGGTGGACACTCGCTTGTCATCGAACTCGTACTCGGTTCGGCAGCGATGGCAGATGATTCTCACAGCGCGTCCCTTATGGGCTTCATATGGAGGCTCTCACTGAGGCGTCCAAGCACAAGATCCTGCGAGGGCCCCACCACTCCGCATCTCTAGGAAAACAAGGCTGACACCAGCTCACGGCCCCAACTCCGCCAGACGCTTCTTGACCGAGCTCGCGTCCGGTGCCGCAGGGGTCGCTTCCAGGTAACGATTGTAATACCGAGAGGCCGCCCCCTTGTCTCCCCTCTTCTCCGCCAACTCCCCCAGGATCCTGAGGGAGGAGGTCATGGAAGAATCCAACTCCACCGCCTTCTGGTACTGGGCCTCCGCTTCCCCCGTCCTTCCCGCTCGGTTGAGGGACTGGGCGTATTGATATCGGTACTGGGCGTTGCCTGATTCCAGGCCCACCGCCAGTGAATACTGCTGGGCGGCTTCCCCATATCGGCCACCGCTCAGGGCCGAAGCTCCCAGGGCCGCGTAATCCGAAGCGGACACGTCCTCCACGCGAGACGAGCCCGTGGACCCCATGACCGGTGGAGGAGTGCTGGCGATTCGAGGAGTCGGCAGGGGAGAGGACGTCGTGGGAGGAGGCGAAGACGAAATCTGGGCTCGACTCCCCGTCTGAGGAATGACCGGAACCATCCGGCTGCCCTGACCGCCTTCCACCTCCATGGGTTCTTGCATCCCCTCCTTCTGGGCCTGCTCCTCCCGAGCCGCCTTGAGGCGAGCCTCCACGTCCGCCTGGAAGCGATCCATGCTGGACTGGGAAGCTCCTTTGATCTTTCCCGGCGCCCCGGCGACCACTCCACTTCCACTCCCCGCCGCCTGGGCGGCACCCTCTCGGGCCCCCCGACTTGCCCACCACCACCCTCCTCCCATCAGCACGACCAGGCACAAGAGGAACACCATGGCCCTCCCACCCCTTCGGGGTTCCTCCTCCTTGACCGCCTTGGTCTTTCGAGCTGGAATCTTCAGATCCACCCGATAGGCGTTGGCGGCGGCATCCTCGCCCCCCTTGGAACCCGTCCCACCCCCATTCTTCCCCGCCCCCGGCTTCAGGGCGGGCATGGTGATGGTCTTCCCCGAAGCGGCATCCTCAGCAGCGGCGGCCTCGGCCACCAGCTTGCTGGCCTCATCCAGGAACGCCCCAGCAGCCTTGACGGCGGGGACCTTCACCGTGCGGGCGGTCACCGGATCTCCAGAATCTTTTCGGTCGCGCGCCTCGGTCCACACCTTGATGAAATAACGATCCAGGTCTCCCACATCGCCGATGCGAACCCAGTTCTTCCCATCCCAGGAGATCTGGTCGTCGGGGGTAACCTTCTTGTCGTCCAGATACCGCCTCAGGGTGCGAATATCACTGAACTCATAGGGGATTCCCGAAGCGACCTTCACCTTCCAGGTCTGGATCCCCACTTCGCGGAAGTTGAGCCGATCCGCCTTCACTGCGAATTCGATGGTGCGGGCCTCGGTGTCGAGGGAGTCGGGAGAACTCCCCTCTCCGGAGGGGATGGGGCGAGGAGCGCCCGGGGCCATCTTGCCGATGGGGGGCGGAGACGAGACCGGAGACGGAGAAGAGGGCGCTGAGCCGGGAGGGGTCGCCGGTCTGGTGGAGGAGGAGACCACGCCCATCCCCACGCCAGCTCCGGCGGAACGAGGGACCCCCGCTTCCCTGGGGACCGCTGGAGCGGTGACGGAAGACGAAGGCGGGACTGGGAGAGGAAGTCCTTCGGGAACCCCCGCCGTCGCCCCATCGTTGAACACCACGAAGACGTTCGAGCACCGGGGACAGGTAATCTTGGCGCCCCTCCCCTGGATCTTGTCCGGGGGAAGCTTGTACTTGGCGGCGCACTTGGGACAGGTGATGACCATGCCAGCCGTCAACCTTTGTCAGAGATTCCGGTTCCCTCAGGGGGCGGGCAGTCAGCCCCCCACAGGCCACCAGGGGTAGGTTTCGAAGGGTATCACAATCTGCTCCATCTCCTCTGCGGATTGCCCTGGCCGAAACCATCGACTCATCACCAGGTGATGACTTCCAGAGTGGTGTACCGCGCCAGAATCTCCCGGTTCCCCGCCTCGCGAAAAAAGATGGTGAGCTTCTGATTGTGGGGTGGGCCTTCGATCCTCCGGACCTCTCCGATTCCGAACCGTTCGTGACGCACCCGGCTCCCCACCCGCAGCCCCTCTTCCCCGGCGTCCCGCACCACCCTGGGCTCCCCCTTGGGCCCCAGGACATCGTCCCCCAATCGTCGCGCCTCCTTTCCCATGCTCGCCGGAGAGATGGACGAAAGGGAGGGAGAAGTCCGGGCGGCACCACTTCCCCGGGCCACCGGGGAGGGAAGCTCGTCGTACTCCACCCTCTCCCCCCGGGAGGAGGGGCGAGGCACCACCACCGGGCTGCTCACACTCCAGCGCCCCGCTCCAGTCGATGGGCTCCCTTCCAGAGCCAGCAACGACCGGGGTACGTCCCTGAGGAACCGGGAGGGAGTGGTCTCAAAGGTCTGACCGGCCACCATCCGTCTTTGAGCGGTGAACAGGATCAACCGGTTCATGGCCCGGGTGAAGGCGACGTAGCACAGGCGCCTCTCCTCAGCCATCTGAAGGGGGTCGGAATGGGCGCGGACGTGGGGAAAGACCTTCTCGTCCATCCCGGCGATCATCACCACCGGATACTCCAAGCCCTTGGAGCAATGAATGGTCATCAGGGTCACTTTTTCTCGGACCTCTTCTCCTTCCCCGGAGAGCCCATCGGTATCGGCAACCAGGGCCGCCCGGTCCAAAAACTGCCTCAGGCCCTCGGGAGGGGGAAGGACCGCAAACTCGGAAGCGGCCTGATTGAGGAGCTCGTTCAGGTTCTCCATGCGCTGCCTGGACTCGTGACTCTCTTCGGCCTCGAGGTCGTCTGCGTATCCAGAGAGGGCATACAACTCCCTGAGCAGGGAGGGCAAGGGGAGCTTCAAGGACAATTCCCGAAGGGTTTCAAGAAGATCGGAAAACTCGCCCAGCTTTTTCCCCGCAGCGGTACGCAACTCCCCCTGTCCCTGCAAACGCTGGATGGCGGGAAGAAGGGGGAGGCCCATGTCACCTGCCTGGTCCCTCAGCTTCTGGAGGGTGGCGTCTCCGATTCCCCGGGGAGGAGCTCCCACCGCCCGGACGAAGGCCACGTCGTCCCAGGGATTCACCAGAATCCGCAACCAGGCCATCACATCCTTTATCTCTTTGCGATCGTAGAACCGATGCCCGCCGATGAGCACAAAGGGAATGCGGGCCTGTCCCAGGGACTCTTCCAGGACCCTGGACTGACCATTGGTGCGATAGAACACCGCCATCTGGGAGAAGCGGGAGCCGGTGGATTGGAGTTGGCGGATCCTCTCGGCCACCTTGCGTCCCTCTTCCCTTTCGTCCTGAGAGCGCCGCACTTCGATGAGATCGCCTCCCTGGCGATCCGTCCACAGGGCCTTTCCCTTGCGCTCCACGTTGCGGGTCACCACCGCCGTGGCAGCGTCCAGGATCACTTGCGTGGATCGATAGTTCTTCTCCAACTTCACGACCTTGGCGCCAGGGAAATCCTTTTCGAAATCAAGGATGTTGCGGATATCGGCGCCCCGAAAGGAATAGATGGACTGATCATCATCGCCCACCACCACAACCTGCTCGTCGGCGGGACTGTCCCTCTTCCCCAGCAAGGTCACCAGTCGATACTGGGCGTGATTGGTGTCCTGATACTCGTCCACCAGGAGATGACGAAAGGTGGCCCGGTACTTCGCCAGGAGAGGAGGTTCCTCCTCAAAAAGCCGGAGGACGTGATTGATCAAATCATTGAAATCACAGGCATTGTTTCGACGAAGTGATTCATTGTAGGCGGTAAATACCCGACCATGGGGCACCCCATCCCTTCCCGCTGACTCCTCATCCAGGCGCTCCGCCGTCCACAACCGATTCTTCGCTTCGTCGATGCGAGCCAGCACTCCTCTGGGATTCAGCCCGGCGGGAAGCTTTAGATCCTTGAGGATCCTCTTGATGAGCTCCACCTGATCCCCGTCGTCATAGATGGCGAAATCGGAGGTGAACCCCAGCCGGTCGATGTGGCGTCGCAGCAATCTCAAACAGGCGGAGTGGAAGGTGCTGACCCACATGCCCTCGGACGAACTCCCCAGGAGGGATTCCACCCGGGTCTTCATTTCGCCAGCCGCCTTGTTGGTGAAGGTGACCGCCAGGATCTCCCAGGGGCGAGCCAGCCCCGAGTGGACCAGCCAGGCGATGCGATGGGTGAGCACCCGGGTCTTCCCCGAGCCTGCTCCAGCCAGGATCAGCAGGGGTCCCCCGACGTGGGTCACCGCTTCTCTCTGGGGACCATTGAGCAGGGAAATCCTCTCCTCCAGGGTGGTCATGGATTTTCTCCCGAGGGTTCCTCGCCCCCCTCCCTGGCAGCGGCGGCCTTCTTCTCGGCCCGTCTTTCCCGGATTCGATCCGCCCTCCCGGGGAGATCCACCTGTCTCGCCCGGCCCACCGAGAGGGAGCCGTCAGGAACGTCCCGGGTGATGGTTGACCCCGAGCCCACGTAGGCTCCCCGGCCGACCCGCACCGGCGCCACCAGTTGGGAGTCGGAACCGATAAAGGCCCCCTCCTCCACGATGGTCCGGTGTTTGTCGAACCCATCGTAATTGCAGAAGATGACCCCGGCCCCGATGTTGGCCCCCGCCCCCACCTCCCCATCTCCCAGGTAGGCCAGATGGTTGGCCTTGGCCCCCTTCTTGAGGGAAACCGCCTTGACCTCGACAAAGTTGCCGATGTGGACCTCTTCCCCCAAACGAGAAGCCGGTCGCAAGTGGGAAAAGGGACCCACCCTGGCCGACTCTCCGATCTCCACCCGATCCGAAGCAGAGGAGGAGGCCGGGCGCTTTTCGTTGACTCCCGAGGCCACGGTGTAGGGCAGAAGGCGAGCACCCGAGGCCACCGTCACCTTCTCCAGAATACACCCCTGGCCGACCCGAACTCCCTCGCCGATGTGGCAATCGATCAGAGTGGCGAAGGGCCCGATCTCCGCTCCGGAGGAGACGGTGGTGTTCCCCAGAAGCCTTACCCCCGGCTCCAGAATCACATCCGCGGCGAGGGAGACCTCGGGATGAATCCAACTCCCCTCCGGGGTCCTCACCGTGACCCCGGCGAGAAGATGGCGCCGGGCGGTGCGGAGAAACAACGACGCCTCCGCCGCCACCAGTTGGGCCCGGTCATTGACCCCCACCAGCTCATGGGAGGAAGGATGAATCCGCGCCTCCACTCGCCTCCCCTCCTCAAGGGCACAGGCCACCAGATCGGTCAGGTAATACTCCCCGGCGGCGTTGTCAGGATGAAGGCGAGCCAAGGCCCCATTCTTCCCGAACACGAACTCCCGATCCATGGCATAGACACCGCTGTTGAGCTCTTTCACCGCCCGCTCCGAAGGAGTGGCGTCCTTCCATTCCACGATGCGCTGCACACGGCCATCTCCTCCGCGAAGAACCCTCCCGTAAACTCCCGGCTCCTCCAGTTCAAAGGTCAGGAAGGTCAACGCTGCGGAAGAGTGGTGATGTGCCTCCAGAAGGGAGAGGACCGTATCTGCCTCCAAAAGTGGCATGTCCCCCGGGATCACCACAAAGGCCCCCGTCCCCTCACTCCAGGCTCCCCGGGCCGCCATCACCGCATGCCCCGTTCCCTTTTGCTCCCTCTGCCAGGCCACGGTCACCTGCTCATCTCCCAGCCTGGCCAGTTCCTTCTCCACCTCCTCCCCTTGATGACCCACCACCACCACCACCGGAGAGCATCCGGCCAGACGAAGGGCTCGCACCGCCCGAATCACCATGGGGACCCCGCAGACGGGGTGAAGCACCTTGGCCAGTCCCGACCTCATGCGGGTGCCTTGACCGGCGGCCAGGATCACGGCGGGAATGGCGGGGATGAAAGGAGGAACGCTGTTCATGACGGACTCCCAGCGAGAGACCAGGGTTCAGAAGGGATGCGGCCTGTTTCCAGAAGGACTCGCTGCGAAGAGGAGGGAGGGCCTCAGAAAGAGAGCACCGCCGTGTAGAGAGCGGCAGGCCCCGACCCACTGATGGTGAGCACATAGGTCTGGCCGGTGGTGAGATGACCCTGAGCCTGCTCGGGAGAGGCCGAGGCACTCTTCCCGGAGATCACCACGGCCCCGCCAGCGTCGGTGATCTCAAAGTCGTAGTTGCACTGGACCGGTCCCCAGTAGACCAGGCTGGTCAAGGTACCACCGGCGACGGGGGTGAACCGATAGGAATCGGAATCCCCGTAGGTCCCCGTGGTGCTCAGGTCTCCTCTCACCAGCAGAGGCAGAACCACCTGCCCCAGGTCCATGGCGTCTCCAACACTGTTGTTGGGTTCGTCCTCATGAACAGGGGTGCCGAGAGGGGTGTAGGAGGCGGAGATGGCCCCGCTCCAGTTGCCATCGGCATCCACAAGCTGCACCTCAAACAGGTGTTCTACCCCCCACTCCAGGTCGTCAAAGTCAATGTAGAAGGTGATGGAGTAGGCATCCAGACTCAGGGAATCCGACGGAATGGGCATCTCGGTCAGCACCCTGCCGTTGACCTCGACGTGGAGGAAGCCGTTGCTGACGTTGCGTTGGGGATCGTCCCAAGCAAAGGTGCCGTCCAGCATCCACTTGGAGGGATCCGGGGCGAAGGTCAGATCGGCGATGACGGGAGCCTTGGACGGATCCCCATAGGTGGTGTCTTCTTCCAAGGCGGGGTCGTAGCCCAGGTCGCCGCAGCCTGCCATCCACACCCACCCCGCCGCCAGGGCCTGCCACCTCGACAGCCCCCTCCTCACTCCGTCGGCCTGGGTAGCGGGAAAGGTCATGGTTTCACAGCAGAAATTCGTCGTCTAGAAAGGAATGTCATCATCGGTGTAGGGGACATCGTCCAGGTCTCCGGCCGGCGGACCCATGTCCCCCCGACCGGCGGGCCTTGCCGAAGCCCTTGCCTGAGGAGGGGGACCCCCTTCCGGGCGACTTCCTCGGTCATAGCGGCTGGCACCTGCCTCCCCCCCCTCTCGCCCTGCTCCCCCTCCGAGGAACAGGACATCCCGGGCAACCACCTCAGTGGTGTACTGTTTCTGCCCGTTCTTGTCCTCCCACTGACGGGTCTGAAGGCGTCCCTCTACATAGACCTGCCTTCCCTTGCCGAGGTACTGACCGCACAACTCGGCGAGGCGATCCCACACCACCACCTTGTGCCACTCGGTACGACCCTCGCTCTTCTCCTGACCCGGTCCCGCTGGCCGCCCAGCCTCGGTAGTCGCCACACTGAAACTGGCCACCGCCTTGCCACTCTGAGTGTACCGAACCTCAGGGTCTCCCCCCAGATTGCCGATGATCGTGACCTTGTTCAGGCTGGCACCTGCCATCGTCTTCTCCTCATTCGCCTCCCCCGTTCGACCACAAGCCACTCGGTAGGAGGCATCTCCAAGAGGCGGGGCAGATTACCACGTCCACTCTACCGAACACCATACCAACCCGCCCTCCAAGGGGTCCAAGGAACTAGCGAGCACCACTGGCCTCCATGGGGCCGGGACGAACCGTCACGACCGGGAGCACCCACCATTGCCCGTATTTCTTGTACCAGAGCTGGGTCTCTTCCACAGTGCGAATCAGGAAGTCGGGGGGACCGGCCTCGGTGTAGGACAAGCGCACCTCCGCCCTCTCCAGGGTCTCATCCAGAGCGACGAATCGAATCTTCACATCGTCCATGCCGGTGGGAACGTCCGCCTTCGGTCCGTGGGCATCCAGGAAGGCCACCTGATCGGAATCCTGTTCGAAATACTTGGAGGCGTCGGACCAGCGCTTCCACTTGAAGGCCAGCCAGTACTCGGTGGCCCGATCCTGCACCACCTTCTTGATCCGATCCCGCTTGGCCTCAGCCAGTCGGTAGGTGTTGGCCTCTCTCTGGGCATCGGTACATCCTGCCGTTCCCAGGAGGATCATCCCCACCAGGAGCAGGACTCGCGTCAACTCAGTCTTCAATGAGGTCATCACGGAAGCGGCTTCCTTTGCGGACGAAGACCGGGTTGGGGCGAATCTGGATGCCCACCACCACAAACACGGTCACCCGGCCCGGAGTGGGAGTGGCTTCGATTCCCGTATCCAAGGCAAAGGTGTTCTGGAAGGCAGTGGAAAGGAGATCGCTCTCGGGGAATTGGTCCAGGTACTGGCTCCGCACCGAGTCGGCGTTGATGTCAACCCAGATGGGCACATGGACAAACAGCCCGGCCCTTTGCCCGAGTTCAAACATCACCCCCGGCTCGATGTCCACAAACCGCATGGTGTAGGGGGAGAAGGTGAGATACTTGGAGTTGCTGGGCTCGGTGGCGGCCAGATCCGGGTAGCTCATGATCCCGAAGCCAAGGCCCAGAGAGGGGCGAACCCGAGGCAGAGTGAGGGGG
>CAYRTW010000186.1:0-12300 GCA_964426935.1 uncultured Rickettsiales bacterium | reverse complement strand
CGGGGTACCCATCTGGACGATGGGGTACCATGAAGGGCCGAAGAGGGCTCTCTAGCACCCGCGACGCAGCGATCCGGCCGTGCAGCAGCATTTCGTGTGATACTCTCAGACGTCCCACTCCGCCGCCAGGGCAATGGCCTCAGCCAGATCCATCGCGTCCTGGACGAATTCTTCTCCAGGCATCGGTGGGGGCCCCCCCTGTCGCCATGCCAGAAAATCCCTCAAGTCGGTCAGGAACAGCCCCTCCTGAGAGGGCAGGGAGACCGGCTGTCCGTCGCGGTAAACCGACGTGCCATCGCATTCCAGGGAACCGTCCTCCAAGGTCAGACTCCATCGGGTATACCGCCGGTCCACCCGGGGGGAGCGGGTCAATTCCACCCCGATTTGGGCTCCCCATCCGCAGGTCAACCGGGCTTCCAGGGTAAAGGAATTCCACATTCCTGAAGCGTTTCGCTCTTCTTGAAAACGTGCGTCTTCTACCGTCAGAGGACCGGTCAGGTCCAGGAGGCGGGTCAGACGGGAAATCATTGAAAACGAAGGAAATCCAGCTAGTTGAGGGTTGGAAAGCCAGGAGGACTCCTTCGCCGGGCAGGGGACTGCCGCCCACATCCCACCTCCCCTGACCGTGCCCATCTCCCTCCTTTCCCGTCGTAGAGCGGCCTGGGCGGCGGTGCGAAGCTCGATGTGCTCCACATGAAGGCGACGCCCCAGAGTGTGGGCCAGGGCGAAAAGTTCCCTGGAGTCTGAAGAGGAAAGGGAGAGGGGATATTCGACGAGCGTGTCGGCGCCGTGGAGGAGGCTGATGCGGGAGTCGGAGGCATGAAAAGCGTTGGGGTGACACAGGAGGACCACATCGGGCCGAAGCCGGGAGAGGGCCTCGGCGAGGTGAGTGAACAGGTCTACTTCAGGGGGAAGGTCCATCTCCCCGGCCTTTTTTTCAGGATCCTGGGAGACCAGGCCCACCAACCTGCCCAGCCGGGGAAGCTGACTCAACGCCCTCACCCGGGACCGCGCCGCCGATCCCCCACCTACCAGCAGACAACGGGCGGGTGGAGTCATGGCTTCGGGGTTCCGGGGAGGGAGGCGATGAGAAGGGTGTCGGTGCTGCCCCACCAGCCGGGAAGGGGATGAAGTCGAATATGGAACCCCCGTAGCCCCAGGTCCTCTCCCAGCCGTTGGAGGTCGGGAGGAGACACCCTCTCCCCGCGATTGAGCCCCAGGGCAGTGGTCAGGGTTTCCTGGATGCGGTGAAGAAGTCCACCGGAGGAGCCCTGACTGCGGTGCATGTCCCGAATCACCAGGCTTCCCCCCGAACGGACGCAGCGGATGGCCCGCTCCACCAGGGCCTGTTGCTCTTCAGGTCTGAGGTAGTGGAGCACATCAATGAGGAGCACGAAATCCCCCTCGGGCAGTGGGGTGGTCCTCACGTCCCCTCGAATCAGGGTGATCCCCTCTCTCCCTCCACACAGGAGGCGGGCGGTGGCGAGGCGCTTCTCATCCCAGTCCACTCCAAAACGGGCTCCCCGCTCTCCCCAAAGACTCAACAAGAGCCCCCTGCCGCATCCGATGTCCACCACCGAGGCGGAAGGGGGGGATAGGCGAAGCAGGGCGCGAAACACCGGATCCCGGGTGAGCTTGCCTCGAACGTAGCCCTGCTCAAAGCGGGAGGGGAGGGAACGACTTTTTTGAATGAGGGCTGAAATCGCGTCCAGGACGGTTCCATCGGCGGGAGCGAGGAGTCGCTCTCCCTCTGAATCCGGGGGGGAGGAGGAGGAACGACGGCGCCGGGTCACTCCCCAGAACGTCAGGGATCCCCCCAAAACAGCCATCCCTGTCCCCAAGGCAAGCCACCCCAGGATCAGGGGAGTCGCTGCGTCCTTCATCCAGCTCCACACCGATCCCACGGCATCCTCCCGGATCCCCTGGCGGATGGCGGCGATGTCGGGACCCTCCCCCGAGATTCCCAGCAGGGCGTGACCGATCCTCCATTCCCCGTAGAGCAGGAATGGGGCGATGAGGGGGTTGGAAATGTTGGCAGCCAGGTAGACCACCAACACATTCAAGCGCAGCAGGAGAGCCGCTCCGATGCACAGGACCAGGTGCATGCCATAGAAAGGGGAGGAACCCAGAAACAGACCCACCGCCACCGCCGCCGCCAGTCTGGAGGAGGAGGTGTGGGCATGAGCGAGGTGGTGTCCCAGGGCTCGCAGGGAGGAGCGGGGGGACCGGAGAGGCCCCAACTCCGCCAGTTGGCGGCGCAACTCCCCCCAGGTGGGCTGGGAGGGAGGGGGAGCTCCCGAGGTGGAAGGGGGATCTTGGCGAAGAGGTTCGTTCAAGGGGGGCCGGTGGGCAGGGACCGGCAAGGTAAGGTGACTCGAACTTCACTGCAAGGTGAGGGCGGGGTGTGTGAGGGAGGTGACGGGACGCTTTGGAGTCTAGATACGAAGAAAGCTCATCCCATCTGCAACGGCTCAGGGGGTGTCTTCGGTGAGCCTCGTGGAGGGGAAGGGCGGGGAGAAGAAGCAGCAGCCTCCTGAGGAACCGGAGACCCATGAGGGACTCGGTTCTTCTCTCGAAGGGAAGCCAGACCGCCCTTGACCCGGGCCTCCACCAGCCTGGCGAGGGGAGCCGCCCCCATTCCCTGATATTCCGCAGCAGGAATAGGAGTCAGCAGGCGCACCCTCACCGTCCACGGTCCCTTGCCCAGGGGGAGCCATCCCCCCTTGGGGAGGGCCTCCCGGGTGCCGTCAATGGCTACGGGGACCAGGGTTGCGCCGCTGTCCAGGGCGATGCGAAAGGGCCCCATCAGGAAGGTGCCCACCTCTCCATCCCCAGAGCGGGTCCCCTCGGGAAAGAGGGCCACGTGAGATCCCCCCTCCAGGAGGGCAATGGCTCTCCTGATCATGGCTCTCGCTGAGGAAAGATCTCGAGTGTCTACGCCAATATAGCCTGCCTTCCCCATGAAATACCCCAAGGCGGGTACCTGGAAGAATCGGGAATGGGTGATCCACTTGAGGGGAAGGGGGAGGGCAAGAATCGCCAGCACGTCCACCATGGATTGGTGATTGGGAAGGAGCAGCAGGGGGGAGGACAGGTCCTTCAGATGCTCCAGCCCCTCAAGGCGAAGGCGCCAGAACGGGTTGAGGCGAAAAGGAAGGAGGCCCCACACATGGTGCCCGATCCAGGAGAACCGCCTCCCTTGGGGATCCCACCTCGTCGGCACCAACAGCCAGGCGGGAAAGGCCAGGACGCAACTCAAGCAGGCCAGGGAGGCGATGAGGGACCAGATGAAAAGGGTGATCAGAAACTTCACGGATGATGAATGGGCGATGAAGCTCGTCGTCTTCCCGGGACAAGAGGCGCCTTGACCCACCCGCCCGAGTGTCTCCATCATACACCCATACCGTCGTTCCACCTTTCTCGGGGAGCGAGCCTGGGAGTGAGGCCTTGCTCGCGACCCTGATCCTTTCCTCCTTCTTCCTTCTCCCTCCCTCCCTGACCCGGGGGGAGGTGGATGGGCGGCCCCCTGTCGTCCTGGCCGCTTCCTCTCTGGATGAGGCGGGGGTTTTTGCCCGACTGGCCCGCATCCAGTCGTTGGCGGCCCACTTCGTCCAGTGGAAGAAGATGCGAATCTTCGCCCAGCCTCAGAAAAGCGAGGGGAGGCTGACCTTTACTCGAAATGGGGCCTTGGTGTGGGCCTACACCGCCCCTCAGCGCAGTTCTCTTACCGTAGAGAAGGGGAAGGTCACCCTGTCCTATCCGGATCTGGGTCGCACCGAAGCCTTTGATCTGGCCTCCAACCCTGGATTCAAAAGCATCATTGACTCCATGTTCCTGTGGTTGGCCGCCGACCCTGCGGCGCTGAGGAAGGATTATGAGGTAGTCTTTGTGGCAGGCCCCTCTCCCTCCCTGGTCCTGACTCCGCGAGGCGCGGGGATGCGCCAGCACATCTCGTCCTTCACCTTCACCTTCAGCGCCGAAGCCCTGGTGGAGAAGCTGGTGATCCTGGAGCCGGATGGGGATAACACCGAGATTCGTTTCACCCACGATCAGGTGGTGAATCGATAGCTTTCGCCGGGTTCGGCTTTACAGTTCCTTCCCTCTTGCTGGAGTTTTGTGCCCGACACCTTCCCGGTCTATTCCGCCTTTATCACCCTGGCCATCGGCTTGCAGCTCGCCACCTTCTCCGCCCTGGTTGGGAGAGCCCGAGGCCGTTACCAGATCAAGGCCCCCACCATGACCGGCCATCCCCGGTTTGAGAGCACCGTTCGCATCCACATGAATACTCTGGAGCGCCTCCCCATCGTGCTCCATGCCCTGTGGATCGCTGCTTTTACCTATGGTGATGTGCCTGCAGCGGGGGTGGGAGGGCTTTGGATGTTGACCCGGGTGCTCTACGCCATCGGTTATCTTCACAATCCCCACGCCCGGGAAGCGGGGGCCATCCTGGGCTACGTGATGGAAATCGGGCTCTTGGGGTTGTGCATGATGGGGTTGTTGAAACTACTGTAATTTCAAGGCTTTTTTGATTCTACCCCACATTATCACCCGACAGAGGGCAGCCTCTTCCCTCTTGGGGTCCGTGAAGGATGTTCATGTCACTGATCCGAAAAATCATCTGGATGCAGTCTGCCTTGGTGGGGATGGGCCTCCTTCTTGGTTTCGGCGCCGCTGCGGAGGAGGGTTCAGCCCTCTCCACCGCTCTCTCCGCCTCTCTCAAGGATCGGGAGTCCCGAGGCTTCCTGACGGTGGAACCTGCCGCCCCGATCCCAGACCAGAAGTGGGTGCTCAGAGGGGCTACGGTCTTTACTGGAACGGGTCCCCGCCTTTCTCCGGGCTATCTGGTGATCGACAAGGGACGCATCGTGCAGGTCGGCGCAGGGGAGCCGGTTGTTCCCGAAGGGGCGAGGGTGGTGGATGCCGAAGGTCAGTTCATCACCCCCGGCCTCATCGACACCCATTCCCACATCGGGGTCTATCCGGGGCCTGACTCCAGCGGCAACGAGGATGGCAATGAAATGACCTCTCCCCTGACCGCCGGGGTGTGGGCAGAGCACTCTCTCTGGCCCCAGGATCCCCAGTTGGAATGGGCGGTGCGAGGAGGAGTGACCTCCATGCAGGTGCTTCCCGGGTCCGCCAACCTGGTGGGCGGTCGGGGCGTCATCGTTCACAACGTGCCGGCCCGGGGCAGTCGAGCCATGCGCTTCCCGGGAGCCCCGGAGACAGTGAAGATGGCCTGCGGCGAGAACCCCAAGAGGGTCTACGGCACCGGCAAGGGGCAGACTCCCGACACCCGGATGGGCAACCTCAGGGGGCAGAGGGAGGCGTTCATGGCCGCCCAGCGCTACTTGGAAGCGTGGAGGGCCTGGGAAAAAAAGAAGGAGGATTTCAACGCTAAAAACACCTCCAAAAAAGCAAAAAAAGGGAAGATTCCTGAGGAATTCCTGGAACCTTCTCCAGAAAGGGATCTGGACATGGAGACCCTCGTTGGGGTGCTGAAGGGGGAAATCCTCCCCCAGATCCACTGCTACCGGGCCGATGACATGCTCTCCATGCTCCAGGTGGCCGATGAGTTCGGCTTCCGGGTTCGCTCCTTCCACCACGCGCTGGAGGCCTACAAGATTCGCGATCTCCTCGTCCAACGGCAGGTGGCGGTGTCCACCTGGGCTGACTGGTGGGGGTTCAAGATGGAAGCGTGGGACGGGATTCCCGAGAACCTGGCTCTGGTGACCGAAGCGGGGGGACGGGCCATCGTCCATTCCGACTCTCCGGTGGGAATCCAGCGATTGAATCAGGAGGCCGCCAAAGGCCTGACTTCAGCGAGGCGTGCGGGCATCTCCCTGACGGAAGAAGACGCTCTACGATGGGTCACCATCAACCCCGCCTGGGCCTTGGGAATCGACGGGGAGGTGGGCACCCTGGAGGTGGGAAAGAGGGCCGATGTGGTGGTCTGGGAGGGGTCCCCCCTTTCGGTCTACGGCCGGGCTCGCCTGGTCCTCATCGACGGGGCGTTGCGTTTTGATGCCTCGGAACCCCAGGTCTGGTCCGACTTCATGGTGGGAACGGAGGTGTCCCCATGATGCTCTCTCCCCGTTTCCTGGCCACCCTTCTCCTGCTTTCCTCGGCCACCCTCCTCCTGGGAGCGGCGCCTTCCCCGGAAGTTCCTCTCTGCCGCGCCTGGACGGGGGTTCGCGCCCTCCTGCCTCAGGGAATGGTCGAGGGAGTTTCGGTGGTGGTGGAGGGGGGGAAGGTGGTCCATGCCGCCTCAGGAACTCCCCCCTTCACCGTGGCTTTGGGAGGGGGTACCGCCACCTGGCTGGGGAAGACCTGTGTACTGGTGAGGGGTGAGGGCCTCATCCTGACTCCGGGCCTTCTGGATCCCTTCAGCCAATTGGGTACGGTGGAGATCGATCTGGAGAATGCCACGCGAGACGGGGAGGTGGAGGGACCCTCTCCAATTCGCGCCGGGGCCCGGGTGTGGGACGCCTACAACTCCTGGTCTGCCCTGCTTCCTGTCACTCGCATGGAGGGGGTGACCTCTGCCCTGGTGGCTCCTTCGGGAGGTCTGATCTCCGGCCAGGCAGCGTGGGTGACCCTCCTTGGACATCGACCCGAGGAGACGGTTCTTCGCCTCCCCACCGCCCTGGTGGGGAACCTGGAAGCCCTCTCCTCGCGAATGGAGTCCCTCCAGCGTCTCCGGGAATTCCTGGAAGATGCCCGGGCATTCGCCCGGGATCGGGGGGCTTGGGAGAGAAATCAGAGTCGTCCTTTTTCCGCTTCCCGCCTGGATCTGGAGGCGGCCCAGCCCCTCTTGCGCCGGGAGATTCCCCTGTTGATGGGGGCGGACCGCGCCTCCGATCTCCTCGCCTTGTTGGCTCTGGCCAAGGAGCAGCAGATCCGCCTGGTGATCTTTGGTGCCGCCGAGGGATGGATGGTCAGGGAGGCCCTCGTTGCCGCCCAGGTTCCCGTCATTGTCAATCCCCTGATCTACGGTCCCGGGCCCTTCTCCGCCCTTCATGCCCGTCCCGACAACCCTGCCCTCCTGCAGGCCGCCGGGGTTTCGGTGATGATCTCCCCCTTCGGCAATCACAGTGCCAGGACGCTGCGGCAGGTGGCCGGGAATGCGGTGCGAGGGGGAATGCCCTATCTGGCCGCTCTTCAATCTCTGACCGAAGTTCCCTCCCGGGTCTTTGGACTGGCGGATCGGGGCAGGTTGGTTCCCGGGGCGGCGGCCGACCTGGTGCTGTGGAACGGCGACCCTCTGGAGTTGTCTTCCTACCCGGTGCAGTTGGTCATGGGAGGACAGGAGATCCCCCTGGAGAGCCGTCAGACCCGGCTGCGGGAGAAATATCGAACCCTGCCGGGCACCCCGCTGCCTCCTCTTCCTTGACTCAGGCGGGGACCGGCAGCTTCTCCACCACGGCCTCCGCAAAGGCCAACGCCTCATCCACGTCGTCGTCGAGGATGAGAACATGCCCCATTTTTCGTCCGGGACGCGCCTCTGCCTTCCCGTAGAGATGAAGCCTGCTGCCGGGATGCTTGAGGACCTCGCTCCAGCGGGGGGTTCCCCGGATCCACAGGTCCCCCATCAGGTTGAGCATCACCACCGGCCGAAACAGGGAGGGCTCCCCGAGGGGTAGACCGCACACCGCCCGGGCCTGCTGTTCAAACTGGGACGTGGCGCAGGCTCCGAACGTGACGTGGCCGCTGTTGTGGGTGCGAGGGGCCACCTCATTCACCAGAAGGGAGCCATCGGGAAGAAGAAACATCTCCACCGCCATCACTCCAATCAGATCCAGGGCCTGGGCCAGGGCCACAGTCATCTCCCTGCCCCGCCTGGCCGTGGCCCCTGGCACTCGCGCCGGCATGGTCGAGGTGTGGAGGACGTGCCGCCGATGAACATTCTCGGCCATGGGGTACAAGCGAATCTCCCCGCCAACTCCCCGCGCCAGGATGACCGACACCTCGGTTACGAAGGGAATGCGCGCTTCCAACACGGCCGGGGCCTTGTCGATGCGATCCCAGGCAGAGGCCAGGTCTTCGGGGCGATCCACCCGGGCCTGTCCTTTGCCGTCGTATCCGGATCGGCGGGTCTTGAGAATGGCGGGGAATCCCACCACCTGACCGGCGGCAGCAAAATCGAGGGGGGCGCTGACCGGATGGAAGGGGGCTTGGGGAAGGCCAAGACGGGCGAGAAACCGTTTCTGCTCCAGGCGATCCTGGATGATCCGCAGGACCTCTGAAGAAGGGCGAAGGGGGCGATGGGCCTCCACCTTCTCCAGGATCTCCACAGGAACGTGCTCGGTCTCCAGGGTGATGACCTCGGCACGGCGGGCCAACTCGAGCGCGGGTGCTGGATCGGTCAGGGCTCCAGGAATCACCCCATCGGCAACCTGGGCAGCGGGGCAGTGGGGATCCGGATCCAGGGCCAGAACCCGATACCCCATGCGCCGAGCCTCCAAGGCCAGCATTCGCCCCAGTTGCCCTCCTCCCAAGACGCCGATGGTGGCACCAGGCAGGATGGGGGTCAAAGGGAGTCGTCCAGGACAGCGCGGGTCTGTTGAGAACGGAAAGCCCTCAGGCGTTCCGCCAGGCGGGGATCATGTCCAGCCAGGATGGCGGCTGCCAGAAGGGCGGCGTTGACCGCTCCCGCAGGACCGATGGCGAAGGTCCCCACCGGAACTCCCCGGGGCATCTGAACGATGGACAGAAGGGAGTCCATTCCCGAAAGAGCGTGGCTCTGCACGGGTACCCCCAGGACCGGGA
Source organism: uncultured Rickettsiales bacterium (assembly GCA_964426935.1). Taxonomy (GTDB): domain Bacteria; phylum Myxococcota_A; class UBA796; order UBA9615; family JAKLKC01; genus CAYRTW01. The sequence goes on along the minus strand of CAYRTW010000186.1, from coordinate 3,534 downwards.
TCTGGGTCTTGGCGGCGGTCATCCCTGGCAGGTGGGCGGCACCCCCGGCTCCAGCGATGATCACCCTCAGCCCCCGAGCTTCGGCGCTTTCTGCGTATTCAAACAGCAGGTCGGGGGTGCGATGGGCGGAGACGATTCGCTTTTCATAGGAAACCCCAAGAGTTTCCAGGGTTTCGCAGGCGTGGCGAAGGGTCTCCCAGTCGCTGCGGCTGCCCATGATGACCCCCACCAGGGGGGCCGGTGGAGGGGACGGCGAGACGGGTTCAACCATGGGCGGGTTGTATCGGCAGGCCTCCTCTCCGTCAAGGCGGGCCGCCCCTTCGCCCTTCCCCCGCGAAGAGGTAGAATCCTTTCGCCGGTGTGAGCCTCCGATGCGGGGCCACCGGGGAGGTGTCGTGGAGGAGAGACCGGTACTGGCTCCCGGAGGAGGGGGGACGTGGGACGAGGAGCAGGTGTGCTCCCCCACCGTCCAGCGGGGCAGGGATGGCGACTGGTACCTCTGGTATGTGGGGAGGGATTCGGGCCTTCCCCGGGTGGGGGATTTTCACCTGGGGCGCATCGGGCTGGCGGTTTCCATTGATGGACTTCGCTGGCAACGTCTTCCCGGGTGGACTCGAAGCGGTTGCGTGTTGGGTGTGGGGAGACCGGGGCGTTTTGACTCCCTGCTCCTGGGGCATCCTTGTGTGGTTCGCCACGGGGATCTGTGGATGCTGTGGTACACGGGATCCGACGGAAACGGCGGATCGGGGCGATTCCCCGGGGCCAGGGGGTTCGGGCTGCGGGTGGGAGCGGCCCTCTCTCGGGAAGGGCGCCGCTGGGTCAATCTGGAGGGAGAGGGGGGACGGGGGGCCACCCTGGGTCAGGGGGACGGGGCTTCCTGGGATTCGGGGAGGACCTTCGGACCGGGGATCGTTCGAGCAGCAGACGGGCGCTGGCGCATGTACTACCTGGGGGCTGACACGACCCGAGAGAGGGTGCAGGTGGGGCTGGCCACTTCTGCGGATGGCCTCCTGTGGGAGAAAGTAGGCCCGGTCCTGGGCAGCGGAGCCCGCACCGCCTTTGACGCATCCGGCCCCCTGTCCCTATCCCCCCTGCGGCGTCGAAATCGGTTCTACCTGTTCTACGAAGGACTGGATGCCTCGGGCGGGCGCCGCATCGGGCTGGCCTTCTCCGAAGACGGTGTTCGCTTCAACCGGACTACGGGCTCGATCCGGGGAGGGGCTATTCTGGAGGGAGGTCCGCCCGGGGCGTGGGATGAGGGTGGAGTGGGACTCCCCAGCGTGGTGGAAAGACCCGACGGGGAGGTGTGGATGTACTACACCGGGTACGGCAAGGAAGGGCAGCCCACCGGCATCGGAGTGGCCCGCTGTCCCGGTTACGATCTGGCCCGCTGGGAAAAGGTCCGATAGGGCACCTCGGCCAGGGCATCGATTCTTGAGTGGAACCTATCCCAGATCCAGCACCGTCCTCAGTCCGGGTGAGGCCCGGGTCACCCGAGGCACCGCATCCAGCAGGGCGGCCACCGTGGCGGCGTCTCCGGGTACACCCCCGGGAAGCCGCAATCGCAGCGGTGGCTCCCCCTCGATGCTGATTTCGTCCATGGGCTCGGGAGCCTCCAGGAACATCTCCAGGAGGTATTCGATGACCGGGCTTTCTCCCGCCATGCCCCACACCCGATGGCGCAGCCCCGCGACCTGACCGGGGTGAGCGAGAACGTGGAGGGTCTTGAGGGGTCTCTCGGCCAGAACCGGTTCAATCTGCTCATCAAAGCGGTCGATGTCCCATTCCAGCGCCCGGGCCAGCAGGGAGGCCGACTCCAGCAATCCCACATGGCCCATTCGCCTTTCGGCCACCGCTTCGGCGAAGGCCAGGGGTTCCATTCCCACTCCGATCTTGCGTTGAAGAGACTCGCGCCGGGTGGAGGCATCCACTACCCGATGCACCCGCACCCGCAAGGGAGCCAGGCTGACCTGGGCCAGAAGGGCGGGAAGACGGTCGAGGACAAACCCTGGATTGACTCCGGTGGCCACCACCGCCACCTGATGCAGGCGGGCCAGATCGTCCAGGAACTCCGCTTCTCGGGGATGCCGGTAGTGGGGGTGGACCAACTCCTCAGCGGAGCTGACGACGTGAATTCCCCTTCGCACTGCCGCCTCCACCAGGGGCAGTACTTTGAGAAACCGGGAGCCGATGGTGACAACCAGGACGCGAATTTTCCCTTGCCCAATCAGATCCTCTCCTCGCTCCAACACTTCCAATCCTTGCAAGGAGGTGACCCCGGTCAGGATCCCCAGGTCCCCTCCCGCCCACTCGGGGGCACAGTCCGAAGCTCCCATCACCCGGAGCCCAGGGCGGCGGGACGCCCACCGCACGGTCTCTCGACCGATGGGCCCCAACCCCACCACGCCAACGGGAATCACGCCTTCCTCTGCCATCGGTCTCCCAAGGAATCCAAGCGGTGTCTCGACGCCAGACTCGCCCCGAGTGTACTCCTTTGGGGCTTGTTCCCGGTGGGGCGATGACCACACATGACCTCGCTCTTGCCAACCCCGTCCGCAGAGCGTACGCTGCGCCCGCTTTGCTGCTGCCCCGTTCGCCCCTCCCCGAGCTTCCCATGAACACCCAGCCCCCCGACACGTTTCGCAACGAGCCGTTCTCCGACTTTTCCCGCCCCGAAATCCACGCCGCCATGCAGACCGCCCTGGTCCGAGTGCGAGGCCAACTCGGGCAGGTCCATCCCCTGATCATCGGCGGGCGGGAAATCCATACCACCGCGACCTTCTCCTCCATCAACCCTTCCGATCCCTCCCTGGTGATTGGCCACTTTGCCGAAGCCACGGTGAAGCATGCTGAAGAGGCGTTGGAGGCGGCCTGGAGCGCATTTGAGGCGTGGCGCTTCGCCCCTGCCCAGGTGCGATCCGCCGTTCTTCTCCGGGCGGCATCCTTGATGCGAGAACGTAAATACGAGCTTGCCGCATGGATGGTCCTGGAGGTGGGGAAGACCTGGGGAGAGGCGGACGGGGACGTGGCGGAGGCCATCGACTTCCTGGAGTTCTACGCCCTGGAAGCACGGAGATGGGCCGAGCCCCGTCCTCAGACTCCCTGGCCTGGAGAAGAGAACACCGTTGTCTACGAGCCTATCGGGGCAGGCATCGCCATCCCTCCCTGGAACTTCCCCCTGGCCATTCTCACCGGCATGACCATGGCTCCCGTCGCCTGCGGAAACACCATGATCGTCAAGCCTGCCGAGCAATCCCCGGCGACAGGCTGGCAGGCCATGGCCCTCTTTCGCGAGGCGGGTCTCCCTGACGGGGTGGTGAACTTCCTGACGGCTTCCGACGGAGCGATCATTGGCCGTCATCTGGTCCAGCATCCTCGCACCCGTTTCATCAACTTCACCGGCTCCAAGCAGGTGGGGCTGGAGATCGTGAGGGAGGCGGGGGTCACCCATCCCGGTCAGAAATGGATCAAGAGGGTGGAGGCCGAATTGGGAGGGAAGGACGCCATCCTGGTGGATGAGGATGCCGATCTGGA
>CAYRTW010000185.1:0-12303 GCA_964426935.1 uncultured Rickettsiales bacterium | reverse complement strand
TCTCCTCGTGGGTCAGCAACTCCCCCTTGGGCTTCACGGCGATCCCCTCTTCAGGCATGCAGTAGACGCAGCGGAAGTTGCACCGGTCGGTCACCGACACCCGCACGTAGTGGATCCGCCTTCCGTAGGGGTCGATGATGGGCCGACGAGAAGGGACCCCTCCTTGAGCTGCGCTCGCCATGAATCCTCCTTTTTGGGGGGGTGCCCCCGCAAGCGTCCTCATTGTAAAGCCGCGGACAGCGCGAGGGAGGGGCAGGATGCGTATGATACCCCCCTGTTGGCGTTCTCTCCCCCTGCTCACCCCTGTTTCATCCCATGTCCTTTCGCGAAGACATCCGAAGTCTGGCCCGATTGGCGGCCCCGGTGGTGGTCACCCAACTGGCATTGATGTCCATGGGCACCGTGGACACCTTGTTTGCCGGTCGGCTGGGAGCCACCGCCCTGGCCGCGGTCGCCCTGGGAACCACCTACTCCTTCGGCCTTCTCATCATGGGCATGGGGGTGATGATGGCCTTGGATCCTCTCTCCTCCCAGGCCACCGGGGCCGGGAAGGAGAGGGAGGCGGGCATCTCCCTTCAACGAGGGCTGGTGGTGGCTGCCCTGCTGACCCCCCTGTTTTCATTTGCTTTTCTATATGTGGAGCCGGTCCTCCATCGCTTGCAGCAACCCCCGGAGGTGGTCCCCCTCGCCGCCGCCTTCGTGAGGAGCCAGGTGGTGTCCATCTTTCCGTTCCTGACCTACATCGCCCTGCGCCAGTACCTCCAGGGGCGGGGAGTGGTGAGGCCGGCGATGGTGGTGGCCCTCTTGGGGAACGTGATCAACGCCGCCCTGGCCTGGGTGTGCGTGTTTGGAGCCTTCGGTTGGGAGGCCATGGGGGTGGTGGGATTGGGGTGGTCTACCTCCCTGTGCAGGGTGGCCATGGCCCTCCTCCTGGTGGGTCTGGTGATCCGAACGGGAGACTTCCACCGCCTGGGTCTCCTGCCCTCCCGACGGGCCCTGGAGGTGAAGCCGATCCTGGCCTTCTTGGGCCTGGGGATTCCCATCGGGCTTCAGGTTGGGTTCGAGGTCTGGGTGTTCAACCTGTCTACCCTCCTGGCGGGATGGCTCGGTGCCGCCTCCCAGGCGGGGCACATGATCGTCCTGAACCTGTCCTCCTTGAGCTTCATGGTCCCCATGGGAGTCGCTTCGGCCACCTCGGTGCTGGTGGGGCAGGCGGTGGGCAGGGGGGACATCCTGGCGGCGCAGCGCATGAGCCGAGTGGGGCTGGTTTCTGGCCTCCTGGTGATGAGTGTCTCCGCGGTGGGCTTCTTCCTCGGTCGCCATGGGCTCGCCCGAGCCTACACCCCCGATCCATCCGTCCAGGCGGTGGCGGTCTCCCTCCTGCCCATCGCCGCGACCTTCCAGCTCTTTGATGGGACCCAAGCGGTGGGCAGCGCCGTCCTTCGGGGGGTCGCCGACACTCGCGCCGCCATGGCCATCAACCTCCTGGGGTACTGGATCCTGGGGCTTCCTTTTGCCTGTTACCTCGCCTTTCGTCTTCACATGGGGATTGAGGGGATCTGGTGGGGACTGACCCTGGGCCTGGCCTCGGTCGCCGTCCTCCTGGTGATCCGGATCCACCGCATCGTTCGGCCCGGTGGCCTCCGCTCCCTCATGGATGCACCCCCCCATGGCGCGCACTGATCCCTCGAAGCGCAGACTCGCAAGAAGGAAGACTCCACCCCCTCTTTCGGGCTCCCCTTCTCCCCCGGTCCTGCCCGAAAAGCGCTGGCCCTCCTCCATTCTCTCCTCCCTGCTGGTGATCCTCCCCCTGGCAGGGCTGGTGCTGGGGTCCTGGACCCCCTGGCGCCTGGATGACCTCCCTGGAATCGCCGAGAACGCGGTGTTCCGCTGGGGAACTCCTTCGGACGTGCTGACCGCTTCAGGGCCGGGGAGGGCCCTGAACCACCTCTCCCTCGCTTTGCAGGTCCACCTCCATGGAGTGGGGTCTCCCCGTCCCTTTCAGATGGTCAACGCGCTCCTGATGGGGCTCCTGGCCGTGGGGTTCTCTCTGCTGGTGGTGGACAGGCTGCCCTCCGGACCCCTTTCTCACCGCCGCAGCCTCCTGGCCCTGATCGCCCTGTTCCTGGCCCACCCCCTGGCGGTGTTGCCCGTCGTTTATGTCCTGCAAAGGGGAACGATCCTGGCCTGTCTGGGGGCGGTTGTGGCGGTGCTGGCGGCGGAGAGAGCCCTGACCTGCCCCCAGCCCCGGGGCCAGCGGACCTGGGGAGGACTGTCCCTCCTGGCCTTGATCCTGGCCGGCACCTCCCGGGAAACCGGAGGGGTGCTCGCTGGAAGCCTGCTGGCCAGCCGGTGGTTCTTTCTGGGGAGCCCCCTCTGGCGAAAATCGGGGATCTCCGGGGTGGGGATCTCCTTCGGGATGATGGGCTTCCTCCTCATCGCCGGCCTCCTCCTGCTGGGGGCGGTGTTCGCCGGTGGGCAGGGGGGAACCGCTCTTCAGGAGAGGCTGTCCCGAGGCCTGCCCGTCGACTTCTGGAGAGTGCAGACCGCCTCCCTCTGGCGCTACGCACGGTTGATCTTTCTTCCCTTTACGGGAGGACAGGCCATCTCCCACGCCGCCTTCGACCCAGGGAGAGCCTGGCCCCTCCTGCTGCTTCCCGCTCTGGGAGGAGTGGGCCTCGCCTTGAGGCTCCGGGCTTCCCAGCCCCTCCTGGCTTTCGTCGGGGGATGGTTCCTCCTCTCCCTGCTTCCCCACCTCCTGGTGCCGGGGGCGTCGGTGGTGGAATACAAGGCCCTCCCTGCCGTGGTCTGCTTTGCCGTCGCCGCGGTATGGGGCATCCAGAAATGGACCCGAGGGCCCCGGACCGCCTCCCTGGCTCTCTTGATCGTGTGGGGGAGCGCCTTCCTTCCCCAGACCCTCTACCTCCAGTCGTTCCCCACCGATGAAGCCATGTGGGCGAGGGCCCTCAAGGGGGATCCCCGCAACCCCGAGGCCCTCTTGGGGATGGGAACGGCGCTGATCCGGGAGGGCCACGTCCGAGAAGGAGAGGCCGCCATCCACGCCGCCCTTCAGGTCGATGAGGAGAGGCGACAGAGGGGAGACTTCGAGCCGGCGCCGGTGACCCACGTCGCCCTGGTCCACGCTGGCAAGGCCGCGGCGCTACGAGGGGATGGGGAGGGAGCGATCAAGGCGTGGCAGGCGGCCCTGGCTATCGATCCCGGATATGGGGAGGCCCGATTCAACCTGGGACTGGGGTGGATCGCTCAGGAACGAGCTCACGAAGGTTTCCGAGAGATCTCCCGAGCCTTTGCGGAGGATCGCAGCGAAGGGGGCCGACAAGAGCGATTCTTTGCCCTCCTGGGAGCCCAGCCGGAGCTGGGGCAAGCCTTTCTCAGGTGGCTGAAGGAGGAAGAGTCCTCGGAGCTGACCGCCATCTTCCAGCAGGAGCCCTCTTTGCGAGCGCGGGTGGGCCATCTTCTGGGGCTGAACAACACCTCCTCCCCTCCCTCCCCGGATTCGCCACCTCCCTGACGGCGTTGCCGGGCTTTGGGGCTCTCTCAGCGAATGCGGCGCCTGGACCCCATCCGATCCCGAGGAGCTCCCCCTTCCTCAGGAGGGTTTTCGGGACCCGCAGGCGTCTCCGGGGTGGAGCGGGCTACCGGCTTCCACACCACCGGAGCCTCCTCGCGACGGGGAAGAGGCCCTCCCCGACCCTCCCGAATCGGGGGGGTCTCCCGGGAAGAATACCGCCCCTCCCCCGGGGGAGGACGCCTCTCTTCACTCCCATACCGCCTCTCTCCCGAGGGAGGACGCCTCTCTTCACTCCCATACCGCCCCTCTCCCGGGGGAGGACGCCTCTCTCCACCCCCAGACCGCCGATCCTCCCCTCCCAATCGCCCCTCTCCATCTCCAGGGCGAGAAGAAGAAGGTCCATCCCGGCGGTATTCTCCCCGGGAAGGGCCTCGAAAGGGAGGATCCTCGGGTGGGCGGCGAGAGAACCCCGCCCTCCTTTCCACCACGGCCTCCTCAGGGCCCGTCTCCACCGGCCGAATGATCCTCTTCTCCGGCACGGGGATCCGGATCGCCTCTCCCGGCGAAAAGGCCACCAGCACCTCCACATGGGGGGTCTGGGGCAGGAGATCCGCGGCCTGGAAGGACTCCACCCGATACCCCAGTTCCGCCAGCAGCAGTGAATCCCGAGCGAGGGTCTCCGGAAAGCAGGACATGTACAGAACGCGCTTCGGATGAGAGGCGGCCAGCGCGCGCAGGGCCGATTCGGGAACCCCCGCCCGAGGTGGATTGACGATGGCCACGTCCACCTCACCTTCGGCAAGCAGGGAGGGAAGAACGTCCTCCACCCGACCCGCCTGGAACCTCGCCCGATACAACCCATTGGCCCGGGCGTTTCCCTCGGCACAGGCAATGGCATGGGGGGACAGATCCACTCCCAGGAGACTGGCCCCGGCCGCGTTGGCCACGGCGATTCCTGCCACCCCCGCCCCGCAGAACAACTCCAGGACCCTTCCGCCTCGCGGCACCTGGGCCCTCTCCACCATCGCCCCATACAGGCCCTCGGCCACCTCGGGGTTTACCTGGAAGAATGATGCCGGCGGCACCTCGAAGAGCATCCCCAAAAGCTTCTCTCGCAGGGGCCCCTTCCCCGCTCGCAGCACCGGGATCCCCGGCCCGGTCACTGCATTTCCCACTGCATCATGCCGCTGCAGGTACACCCCGATGATGGTTCCCCCGCAGAGGATGTCCGCCACTTCGGGAAGACCCGAGCCGGGTGCATCTCCCCGATGAACCAGGGTGGCCACCACCTCACCCCGACGATTTCCCCGCAGCACGACCGCCCTCAGCCCCAGCCCGATGTCCGTGCCCGCCAGGGGCAGCCTCCCCATGGCAAAGGCTTGAGCCAGGATCCCCCGGCAACGAGCGGCACCCCTCTCCACCGCAGGATGGAGCACCGCGCAATCCTTGGTCTCGATAAGGAACTCGGCTCGGGAGGGACGGGCGCCCAGGATCAGTCGCCGATTCTGGCCCCAGGGAAGGAGGATCTCCTTGGTGCGATAACCGAAAGAACGGGGGGAGGCCAACGAGGGGATCCCCACCGGCAGGCCCAATCCCTTCTCGGCAAAGGCCGTCACCACTCCCTGAGCCTTCCTCCGCAAGGCCGCCCCCTCCATCACATGCTGGAGCCCGCACCCGGTACAGCGGCCATGGAGAGGGCAGGGAGGGGTGCGCCTCTCGGGAGAGGGGTGGGGAAGGGAGATGACCTCTCCCACCGCCACTTGAGCCCCAGTGGACAGGTGAGTCACCCGCACACGAGCCTTCTCGCTGGGGATGCCCCCTTCTACCCTCAACTCCCAACCCCTTACATTTACAAGAGACTCTCCCCGGTCTCCCCATCTGTCAGGGGTGACCTCCAGGACATCGCCACGACGGAGGGGAGGAGACAAGAGCACCTCGGGGTCGACCGGCTAGGGAGCTGCTGACTCCTTGGAACGGCCGACAGATGATGGTGGGTTCTTAGTCCCCCCGGTCCTTCTCCGCAAGGGAAGGGAGCGTGGTCGGACCTCCGGCTACTTCACGACGGCCCTCTCCACGATGTGGAATTCCACCCGCCGGTTGAGGGCCTGACCGTCCTCGGTGTCATTGGGAGCGACGGGGGCGTTCTCCCCAAACCCCCTGGCCTCCAGACGAGAGGCCGCCACTCCTTTGCTCAGGAGATAGCTCCTCACCGACTCCGCCCGACGCTGGGAAAGCTCCAGATTGTCCGCATCCGACCCCACCGAGTCGGTGTGCCCCTCGATGGCCACCCTCACGATGTCGGCGGTTCGTTGCCCCATCACCGTCGCCACCCGGTCGAGAATGGAGGTGGAGGTCCCAGCGATGGTGGCGGAGTTGGTCTCAAAGTGAATGGGTCGAGCGATGCGGATGTAGGTGTCGGTCACCACCACGTCGTCCTCATCTTCGGGAGAGGAGGTCACGTTGCAGCGGGTCGCCCTCGCCAGGACCGCCCTCCCCGCTTCCAGGGACGCCCGGGACACCGCCTCCTGGATCCCTTCCCGGGTGGCCGGGGCCACTACTTCATAGACCGAGCGCCACACCATCTGATGCTGGAGGCCGGTCTCCAAGCGATACCCGACCCTGACCACCCGGCGCTCCGCGGTCGGCCCGGGCTTCAGGGTGATCACGCCGTTGATGATTCCACGGACCCCCATGGACTGCACCACCGCTGCTCGATGCCCTTCTTGGAGTTTGTCGAAAAAGGCGGATTTGTCAGGGCCCAGATCCCGGGAATCCAGAACCCCTCGATCTCCTCCCAGCAGCAGGGCCACGGTGCGACGGAAGGATTCCCGGTCGATCACCCGGTAACATCCCTGTTCCAGGGGGGCGACGAAGGCGTCATCGGCCACCCTTCCCAGGTTGGGAGTACACAGAGGATCGTCGCCATTGCAGCGCACCGTCTCCACGGCCACCGTGTCCATCGCCCCCACCTGACCGGCCCTCTTCAGTTCCACGGTTCTCTCTAAATTTCCATCCCCGGCCCTCACCGGAGGCGTCGCCGCGCAGCCCATGGTCATCACCAAGACCACCGCCAATCCCAAGCTCTCACTTCCGATTCCACGCATCGTGTTTTCTCCAGGGGGATTCGAGTCCCTCTTTGTGCAAACGACCTCACCCTCGCCCCAAGTGGGAGGGCGCCAGGGCAGACGAGTTCTCGCCGCCATCATTCATTCGCACTCATTCTCAACCGGGTTCCCTTGATTTCCCCCCTCCCGTCCCCCTTCCCTCACTCCACGGACAGAGGAGGAAGGAGGAGATTGCCCCGGGCCAGGAGATATCCGGGGTCCAACGCTTCCTTGATGGCCGCCATCCTCTCCAAGCCTTCCTTCCCCACCATGGCTGCCAGCAGGTCCCTCTTGCGCTTGCCAATGCCATGCTCCCCCGCCACCGAGCCTCCCGCTGCCACCGCGCACAGAGCCAGATGTCGATAGACCCTGCGTGCGGCGTCCTCCTCCGCATCGCTGTCGGGGAGGAGGTTGACGTGGAGGTGATTGTCGCCAATGTGCCCAAAGACCGCCCTCTCCAAGCGGGGAGGGATCGCTCCGTATCGCTCCAGAAGGGTCCTCCCATCCTCTTTGGGAAGGTGCCCAGGGAGATCGTCCAGGACGCATCGATACAACTCCATCATCTCCCGCAGCTTTTCCCTCGGCCAGGCCAGATCGGTCCCCAGCTTCCTTCTTCCCTTGCGAGCCATCTCCTCATTGATGGCAGCGGGAACGGCATGGCGAAAGGCGCGAAAATCCTCTCTTCCCCGGGCCTCTGAGGCCACCTGCACCCCGTCTTCAGAGTCGCAGCATCCGGTCGCCTGGAGAAGCTCCCACCAGGCTTCGGCCACCTCCCCCTCGCCTCCCTCCTCGCACTCTTGCTCGATGAACACCGCCACCTGGGCTTCCTTGGGGATGCGGAGGCGGTCGAAACGAGAAGCCGCCCGGCGTAGAGAAGGGGCATCGAACCACTCGATGCAGCGAAGATCCACCGGTGAGGCCGGGGCACGCGCCCTCTCCACGAAATCCAACCCCTTGTCTTCACTTGGGAAAAACGCCAGACCCGCCAGGGTCGCTGCGGGCAGGGGCAGAAGCTCCATCTCCACTTCCACCAGGACCCCCAGGGTGCCCTCAGAACCAACAAACAGGTCCACCAGATCGGGGCCGGAGGATTGGCTCTGATACCCCAGGCTGCTCTTCACCCCCGCGAGCAGGGGAAGGGGTGAAGGCACCCGGATCTCCTTCCCTGAGGGAGTCACCAGCAGGAAGTTCTCCCCGGGAGACACCTGGCACTGCCCCCGGGTGACGTCGCAGACCAGACCGTCGGGAAGCACCACCCTCACCCGCCGCACCCAGTTGCGGGTGGGGCCATACTTGAAGGTGCGGGCGCCCGAGGCGTTGCAGGCCACCGTCGCCCCCACCGTGGCCTCGTTACGACTGGTGGGATCGGGGGGGTGGAACAGACCCTCCTCCTCTACCCGTCGCTGGAAATCCCCCAGCAGGACCCGCGCTGGACAGCTTGCCGTCCTCCTTTCCTTGTGGACGACAACCCCCTCGATGCCCGGGCCCAGCAAAGAAAGGTCCACCACCCACCCTCCTTCCGCCACCGCCGCTCCGGTCAAGCTGGTTCTCTCCGCCACCGGTGTCAACGGGATGGAAAAAAGCCTGGAGTGGCGAAACAGGCGGCTCAACTCCCCCTCACTGCGGGGTCGAATCAGGCCGGTCCCCCATCCGTGGTTCAAGGCGGCATCGCGAAGAAGCCCGTCCAGGACGAATGGATCGGTTTCAGGGCGCAGCAGAGCCTCGTCGGAGCGATCCCCGGGAGAGGACACGGGCTCGGTCAGGGCGTGGAAGGAAGACGGGGACATCACGGAAAGACTCATGGGGGCGGGAAGGTAGTCCCCTCAGGAGGGGATTGCCAGAGCAGAGGTGCGTGGAGCGGGTTCCCGGTGCATGGCGGTCCGACAGTCCGTCTGCTTGATGCCCCTCCTTCTTTTTGACGCGATTCTGGGGGCTTGGTACAAGGAGAGCCCCTGGGACCCGCCGATCACCAGAGCCATGCAGCCTCGCCCCATCATCCTCCTCGTTGACGACGATCCCAAGGTGCTCAAGCTCCTGGATGCCACCCTCCGCCTGAGGGACTACGAGGTGGTGCGGGCCGAGGACGCTCCCGCCGCCCTCTCCTGGCTGGAAACCCACCGCCCCGATCTCATCATCAGCGACATCGTGATGCCAGGAATGGACGGCTGGGAGCTGTTCCAGCATCTGCGCGCCGGGGCGGAGACCCGCACCGTTCCCTTCATCTTCCTGTCTGCCCGCTCCGGCGCCGACGATGTGGTGAGGGGACTGCGGCTGGGGGCCGACGAATTCCTCCGCAAACCCTTCGCCATCGAAGAGGTGCTGGTCCGGGTGGAGAGAGTCCTGGAGGCCCGGGGAGCCAATCGCCCTCGGGGAGATTTCGATGGAGATCTGAGCAAGCAGCCCCTGGCAGATCTCGTCAATCAGGTGGGAATCCAGCATCGCACCGGCGCCCTGGTGTTGAACTTTCCCGGGGAGAGCGTCGATGGGGGACTGTGGTTTCGGGAGGGGGTGCTGGTTCACGCGGAGCTGGGTCTGCTGGTGGGGCGCCCCGCCCTGTTCCAGATGCTGGTGCGAAACGGAGGGACCTTTCGATACAGCGGCGGAGATCGGGGGGGCCTCCGGACCGTGGAAGGCCCCACCCTGGCGGTGCTGATGGAGGGATTTCGCCACCTCGATGAGGGAAACCTCTCCCCCATCGATCCTTTTGATACCAGCGCCGTCGATGAGTTCAGCCGACAGATGGGTGCCCTCTCCACGCCTCCCTTCCCCGGCGCGTCCACCTCCCAGGAGATCTTCGTCCCTCGGACAGGCGCCCGAGCCGAGCCTCTTCCCTGGGTGGAAGGCTCGGGGTCGATGAGCTCCCGCATTCCCTCTCTTCCACGCCCCGGGACAAGACCCGAACCTCAATCCTCGGGTGAGTTCGTCGAATCTCCTCCCTCACCTCCTCGCCAGGACACCGCCGAGATGGTGGCCGTGGAGGCGTTCTCCGCCACCGACGAATTCCAGTCCCTCTCCAGCGATGATCGGGAGAAACTGGCTCGGGACATTGACGCCGAATGGAGCCGATCCGGCCTTCTTGCCGAAGAGCGAACCGATCCGGCGGTGACTTCGGGAAGCCGTCCCTCCCGGAACCGCCTCATGCCTTTCCTGCCCCCTCCACCTCCTCCTGAGACCCGAGAGGAGGAGGTTTCCGGGCTTCGCTCTTTGGAGATCTCCCAGGACCTCTCTCCTTCTTCTCAACATTTCGCCTCCACCGACACCGCCATCACGCTGGTGGATGAAACCCCTGGACCGGTGGAGAGACTGTTCCAGAGCTTGAGAACGGTGATGGCCCGGGCCTCCCTGCCCCCAATGGGCATCCAGATCTCCACCCGTTCGGGCAGGGTTCTGGCCTCTTCCCTCCCCACCCGAGACAAGCGAGAGCACCTGTCCCTTCTCGGCGCCCACGCCCTACGGGTTCACCGCAGTGGGACCGACGTGGGATGGACCCAACTCTGCTTGGGCGACCTTCATCTACTGGTGCTGGAACTCCCCTATCACCGCCTCCTGACCTGCATCTCCGAGAATCCTGTGGAACCCCGGCTGGTGGTGGATCTGGTACGGGACTCCCTGTCATGAGCGGGCCTCGCCCTCCCTCCCCTCCCCGATCTCCTCGCCCCCCGTCCAGACCTTCTCCGGGCGACCGCCGCCTGGCGACCGAGGTGATCCCCCCCTCTCCTCCCGCGCCGGTTTCCCCCTTTGACTCCTCCTCCTCCATTGCCGCCCTCAGTCACGAAATCAAGGCACCTCTAAGCGCCGTCATCGGTTTCTCCGATCTCCTGCTTTCCCAACAATATGGCGCCCTTTCCGACACCCAGGCTGATTTCCTCAGGGACATTCGAGACAGTGGGGGACATCTCCTGGAAATCCTTGAGGAGGTACTGGACTTCTCCCGATTGGTGGCAGGAAGGGTTTCTCCTTCTCCTTCTCCCTGTGCCATCGGGGAGGTCATTTCGGCAGCCATGGCGGTGGTACGGCCCCTCCTTTCCAATCGAATGCTGCATCTGGAGGTGGCGGTGGACGGGGAGCCTTCCCCCATGGTCACCGACTCCCTGCGCCTTCGGCAGATCGTGGTGAACCTCCTCAGCAACGCCATCAAGTTCACTCCAGACGGAGGCAGGATCCAGGTAGCGGCAAGACAGGCAGGACCCTTCATGGATATCGCGGTGAGGGACACCGGAATTGGCATTTCCCCTGCTGATCTGCGATGGATCTTCGAGCCCTATACCCGCATTGCCCCCCCCGAATCCGCTCCCGCCCCCGGCACGGGCCTGGGACTGGCGGTGGTCGACCGCCTCGCTCGTCTCCTGGGAGGAAGCGTCCGAGTCCGTTCCCGCCCCGGCGTCGGAAGCACCTTCACCGTTCGGGTTCCCCTGCTTCTGCACCCGGAGCCTGTTCCCGGAGCCCCTCCCGACTGAGACAGTAGTGGAGTTTTCTGAGGCTGATTCCCAAGAGGCGAGCGGCGGCGGTGCGATTGCCGCGAGTCCGGTGGAGAGCCCTCCTCACGTATTCTCTCTCCACGGAAGCGGTCACCGCCTTCACCGCTTTCTCCACGTCGAAATCCTCATTCTGGGAGAGATACGGGAGGGAGACGGAAGAGGGGGGAGGAGGCGAAAAGCTGGGAGGAGAGGAAACGGCGGCCCCAGTCATGGACAGGCAGTCGGAGTCAATGACTTCTCCTTGGGCCAGCACCACTGCGCTTTCGATGGCATTCTCCAACTGCCGCACGTTCCCCCGCCAGGGTCGACTCATGAGCTCGTCCAACGCCGAGGGAGCCAGGAGAAGGGCGGGACGCCGATGGCGTTTCGCCGCCTGCTCAATGAAGTGGGAGGCCAGAAGGGGGATGTCCTCCCGTCTCTCCCGCAGAGGAGGAAGGGTCAGCCGCACTACATCAATGCGGTACATCAGGTCCTCCCGAAACCTCCCCGCCGCCACCTCCCTCTTGATGTCCTTGTGGGTGGCGGTAATGAGACGCACGTCCACCTCCTCTTCCCCCTGACCTCCCACCCTTCTCACCCTTCCCTCTTGAAGGGCCCTGAGAATCTTGGGCTGGAGTTGCAAGGGCATGTCCCCGATTTCGTCCAGGAACAGGGTCCCCTGATGGGCCTGTTGGAAGACCCCAGCCTTGTCCTGGCGAGCCTCGGTGAAGGCACCCCGGGCATGACCGAACAGCTCGGACTCAGCAAGGGACTCGGGAACCACATGTACGTTGATGGGGACAAAGGGCTTGTGGCGCCGGGCGCTGTTGCGGTGGAGAGTGCGAGCCACCACCTCTTTACCGGTACCGCTTTCTCCCAGGATGAGCACCCGGGCATCGGTGCCCGCCAGGAGACGGAGCTGATCCCTGACCCTCTCCATGGCGGGGCTCTCTCCCACCAGACCGGTGAAGTCAAAGTCCCCCGTCACCCTCTGACGAAGCCGCTGGTTCTCCTCTTCCAGATGGCGCAGCCGCAGGGCCTGGCTGACCCGCAGCAGGATCCCCTCTTCGGGCAGGCCCTTCTCGATGTAGTCCGTAGCTCCCTGGCGCATGGCCCGTACCGCCCCATCCAGGGTGGCCCCGTGGGTCATCATCAACACCGGCATCTGGGGTTGGAGGCGCCTTGCCTCGGCGAGCACGCGCAGGCCATC
>CAYRTW010000184.1:0-12468 GCA_964426935.1 uncultured Rickettsiales bacterium | reverse complement strand
ACCTACGTCCTGTTCAACGGGTCCGAGGGATCCACCGTGGGGGACAAGGCCCTCACCGCCAAAGTGGGGGAAACGGTGCGGCTCTACGTCGGCAACGGAGGTCCCAACCTGATTTCCAGTTTCCATGTCATTGGAGAGATCTTCGACCGGGTCTATACCGAGGGAGGAACCCGCATCCAGGAGAATGTCCAGACCACCCTGATTCCCGCCGGAGGCTCGGCCATTGTGGAGTTTGTGGTGGATGTGCCCGGGACCTACGTGATTGTGGATCACGCCATCTTTCGCACCTTCAACAAGGGGGCATTGGCGATGCTGAAGGTGGACGGTCCGGAGAACAAGGCCCTCTACTCGGGCAAGGAAGTGGACGCTGTCTATCTCGCCGACAAATCCGACCCAGCCGCAGGAGCCCTGGTGGCAGGAGCCACCACCGCCTCCGCCTCCGGGACCCTCTCCAAAGAAGCTCAGGTCAAGGCGGGGGGAGCCCTCTTCGCGGGCACCTGTTCCACCTGTCACCAGGCCGATGGCAAGGGCCTCCCCGAAGTGTTCCCTCCCCTGGCGGGCTCGGACTTCCTTCTTGCCGACAGGAAACGGGCGGTGGGAATCGCCATCAACGGCCTCAGCGGCCCGGTGAAGGTGAACGGCAAGGATTACAACTCGGTGATGCCCCCCATGAGCCAGCTCAATGATGACGAGATCGCCAACATCCTCACCTACGTGCTCAACAGTTGGGGAAACAACGGGGGACAGGTGACGGCTTCGGAGGTGACGGAGGTTCGCAACTCCACCAAGAGGCCCCCCGGAGCGGCCCGATGAAGAAGGGGGCCTCCCTTTTCGGAGCGGGGGTGCTGGTGGTCCTGGCGATCCTGGCCTTCCCTGCCTTCTGCCGTCCTCCTCTCCCCCGGGTGCCGGTGGGGCCGGGAACCTACCGCCCCGTCTATCCACCGTCCCCTGGCGAGGCGGAAATTGGAGTAAATCGATTTCAACTGGCGGTACACCCGGTCACTCAAGCCCAATACCAGGCCTTCGTGGCTGCGGAGCCGAAATGGGCCCCCGGGGCGGTGAATTCCCTCTTCGCCGACGAAGGATATCTGGGGGACTGGGAGGGGGAAGCAGGTCCAGGCGGGGGAGCCGACCCCCACGCTCCCGTCACCCGGGTTTCCTGGTACGCCGCCCGGGCCTTCTGTTCATCCCACGGAGGGCGCCTTCCCACCGAAGCGGAATGGGAACTGGCGGCGGCGGCTTCCGAAAAGCGCTGGGATGCTCGGGGGGATCCGGAGTTCGTTCAACGCCTCCTGGCCTGGTACGGAGAGCCGACGCCGGCACGGCTCCCTTCAGTAGGGAAGAGGCGGGCCAACCGCTGGGGAGTTCAGGATCTGCACGGACTGGTCTGGGAGTGGGTGGAGGATTTCAACGCCAGCATGGCGGGAGTGGACTCATGGAACGACAAGGAAAAGGGCCAGGACTCGCGATTCTGTGGCTCGGGGGCCGCCGGGGCGACCGACGCCAGGGACTACGCCAGCTTCATGAGGGTGGCCTTCCGGTCCTCACTGGAAGGGCGCAGCACTGTGCGAAATCTGGGCTTCCGCTGTGCATGGGATGGGCCATGATGGCTTGCTCAGGGCTTGTCCTGGCCTGCGGCGGACCTGCGCCTCGGGAGAGTCCTGAGTTTCCTGTGGAGGAAGGGGAGGGGCCTGGAGCGGACAGGGAGGGGGAGGCGTCCATCGAGAAAGGAGAAGAGGTCTCCTCCCCCTCGGCATGGGGGGAGGGTTCCCTCCACGCCCTGGAGGTCACCGTAACCGACGCCACCGGAAAGGCCCTCCTCATTTCCTCTTGGAAGGGACATCCGGTCCTCTTGTCCATGTTCTACACCTCCTGCCCCGCTGCCTGTCCGTTGCTCATCCGAGACCTCCAGGCGGTGGAGAACGAGTTGTCTGTCGCCCAGCGGGAGAATCTCCGGGTCCTCCTGATCTCCATGGACCCGGGCAACGACACGCCCGAGGCCCTCTCCGGCGTCTCCACCACCCACCATCTGGATTTGGCCCGATGGACCGTTGGAACCGTACCCCAGGACGCTGTTCGCACCGTGGCCGCCGCCTTGGGGGTGCGATATCGCCCCCTCCCCGAGGGGGGCTTTGCCCACACCTCGGTCATCACCTTGATGGATCGGGAAGGTCGAATTCGGGGCAGGGTCGACGGGAGTCAGGGACGCCCCGCCCTGATGCGAGAATTGAAGCGGCTCACCGCCCTTCAAACGGTTTCTCCCCCATCCCCCCTCACACCCCAGGCATCTTCCATGAGGCTCCCATGATCCGGCGCACCCAAGCCGCTTGTTCCTTGTCGGTGGTTCCCTTGTTTGCGGGGTTGGGAACCGCCGAGCTGTTGGAGGTTCACGCCCTGGCCCATCGATGTCGGTTGACTGCGGGCACCGAGCTGTTTCGGGAAGGGTCTCCCGCCCTGGCCCTTTACGTCCTGGTGGCTGGCACGATGCGAGTGACCCGCTGTGGACCGGGAGGACAACAGATCGTGCTCCGCATCGCCCATCCTGGTGACATCCTGGGATGCGCCCTGCTGGCGGGGCGGCGCACCTGGCCGGGCACGGGGGAGGTGCTGAGCGATGGGGTGGCCTTGAGCTTCGATGAGAAGGCTCTGGGGACGTTGGTGACCCGGTTTCCGGTGGTCTCCCGGAACGCCATCCATGTTCTTGCCGGTAGGATGGAGGAATTGCGGGTGCGTCTGCACGAACTGGCCACGGATCGAGTGGATCAGCGCCTCGCCCGGACTCTCCTGCGTCTGGTCGCCAGCGACGGAAAGCCGGCCGAGGGAGGCACCCGAGTCAACCTCCGCCTGTCCCGCCAGGATCTCGCCGAATTGGTGGGGAGCACCCAGTTCACCGTTTCCCGTACCCTGTCTGCCTGGGAACACAAGAAGTGGGTTGAAGCGGGGCGGCAGTGGGTGGTGGTAAAGGATTCAGACGCCCTGAGTCGCATCGCCGACGGGGGGCAGGAACCCTCTCGCATCCGTCGTGGGGCCCCCATGAAGGTCCTGTCTCCCCTCATCAGCGGAACGTCCACCCGGACCTGAGCGCCAGAAGGGGGGAGGGGGAGGGGTCAGAACGACAACGGCCCCAGGGAGATCCCCGAGGCCGTTGGTGGGTTCTATCTGGAGCGGGAAACGGGAGTCGGACCCGCGACCCTCGCCTTGGCAAGGCGATGCTCTACCACTGAGCTATTCCCGCGCACCACGCAGGCGCAGTCTGGAGATGCTCCCACAAATCGTCAAGGGGGAGACGCTGCAGGTTCGAAAAAAACTGGAGCTAGCTGAGAAGGAGACCTGCCACTGCTTCGACGGCTGCATTCACCGAGGTCAGCCTCGGCAGGATGTCGTCGGGCAGGGCCACCCGAAAACGTTTCTCCGAGAGGGCCACCACTTCCAGGAGTTGCATGGAGTCCATCCGCAGATCGGCAAACCGGGTTTCCCCGGTCAGGCCTGAAGGATCTACCTCGGCCACTTCGGCGACGATTTCGCACACGGCGGTGCGAAGAGATTCCCGATCCACGACTCTCTCCCCGTGGCCTCAATGAAGGCCACCTGGCAAGGTTCACCGCGCGGTCCCACCTTCGTTCACCGAAGCCAGACCACGCGCACGCAGCCCTCTACTCCCTGTCAGCCTCCATGTCCAGGTCTTCCAGGATGTCGGGGAGGGCGGCCAGGCTGGAAGCGGTGTACCGGGGCTGTTCTCCGACGTGATGGGGGACCTGGAGAACCTTTCCGTTCTCCAGGAAGACCGTCACCCATCCCAATGCGTTGCCAGGGAGAATCTCCATGGAGAGGCGAGTGCCCACCATCACGCTCTCTGTGGGGAGGGCCCCCTCTTCGTCCATCACCAGCTTCAGGCCCATGATCCAGGCAGCCGGCTCATCCTCTCCCACCGAGATCACTCCAGCAAAGCGAGCCCCCCTTCCGTTCTCCGCTGCCAGATGGCGAAGCTCCTCTTCTGGTTCCGATCCCATCAGGAAAAGTCGAGAAGAAAGGGCCACCAGGCTCAGGGCCTCTCCTCCCTCCGGGCCGTTCCAGACAGGGAGTCGCCGTTCCGGGGATGGCTTGCCGTCCACCAGGGAAGTGGTGGAGAGAACGATGACGCGGAGGGGGGATCCATTCATCATGAGGGCTTCTTCCCGTGGGCTGATCTGGGGGGCGAGCAAAGGGCTATCCTGCCTTGGATTTTCCGCTTGTGCCACCCACCCGCCAAGGAGCCTCCTTCGTGCCAGAAACCCTGCTGGTGACCGGTGCTGCCGGGTTGGTGGGAGGAACCCTGGCGGGTGTTGCCAGGGGGCAAGGGTGCATGGTGGTGGCCACCACGCGGAACGAACTGGACATCACCCAACCCGAGCAGGTGTCGCGGTGGCTGGACCGCCATGCACCTCAAGTGGTGTTCAATGCCGCCGCCCAGGCCCGGGTGGATGCCGCTGAGTTGGACCCCCAGCAGGCCTTTCGGGTGAATGGGGAAGGGCCGGGCGTTCTGGCGCGCGCCTGCGCCTCTCGCGGCATCCTCCTGGTTCACCTTTCCACCGATTATGTGTTTGGCGGGGACCTCTACAGGCGGACTCCCTACCGGGAAGGAGATCCTCGGGAACCCTGCGGGGCATACGGAAGAAGCAAGGCCGCCGGGGAAGATGCGGTGCAGGAGGCTGGTGGCGAGTTCCTTGTCGTTCGCACCCAATGGGTGTTCGGAGAGGGGGGCTGGAATCTTCCCGACGCCATGCTGGAGAGGGCCCGTGCCGGGGAGGAACTGAGGCTGACTGGGGATCAGGAAGGGACCCCCACTTGCGCCATCGAGCTGGCGGAAGGCCTCCTGACCTTGTGGCGTCAAGGGGCTCGGGGTCTCTTCCACCTCAGCGGCCGGGGCAGTTGCACTCCCTTTCAGTGGATCTCCACCTGCTTCGCAGCGGCGGGAATTTCGTTTCGAGCCACCGAGGTCTCTTCCTCATCCCTGGGGAGGCCCGCCACTCGTCCCCGATATTCCGTCTTGAACGGATCCCGGGCTGCGGAGAGAGGCATCGTGCTTTCTCACTGGAAGGAGGCCACCCTACGCCATCTGGAGAAAAGGTCAGACCCTTCCCCCTCGGAGTAGATCATTCTGGAGCGAGGCCGCTGATCCCTGTCAGGAAAAGATTTACCGCCGTGTCCCTCAGGAGGTCCAAGGAGGCGTCTTCCCCCTGTTCCAGCACCCCGGTTACGAAGCCAGTCAGCAGGATCTCCAAGGAGCCCATGAACACGAACCCCGCCAGACGGGGATTGACCTCGGGACGCACTTCACCCTTTTGCTGGTGATGGGCAATGATCTCCTCCAAGAGGAGGAAGATGCGGGAAAACGCCCTCAGCTTGGGGGCATCCAGGAACTTGGGGGAGCGAACGATTTCAAGGATGAGGACCTCCACCAAGGCGGGGTTGGTGCGCCACACCTCAATGATGAAGGACGCCACCCTGCCCAGCTTGGCCCGCAGGGAACCTCCCTCCCGATGGATGTCGCCAATGACCTGGACCAGCACTCCCCAGTGGGTCTCAAAGATGTCATTGAGGATCTCTTCCTTGTTCTTGAAGTAGTGGTAGACGAGGCCGTAGGCGACCCCCGCTTCCTTGGCGATGTCGCCTACCCGGGAGCCTTCATAGCCCCGGGCGGCAAAAACGCGGATGGCGGCGCCAAGGATGCGGCGGCGCTTGTCAGAGGAGGGGTCGGCGGGTTCGGTCATGAATCGGAATGGGGCTGACTGATTCGTCAATCACTCCCCGAGGGATAAAGTACGAGGCGATGGGTGTGGTGTCAATCCGACTTCATCGTCCTCCACGAGGTCGACTCACCGGGGGAGCGGCGTGGTTTTTTCTAGATGGAATCGACCTTTGAAACTTTGGCGAACGTGCAAGTCCGCGTCCCCGTTGAGTCTTGAAGTTATCCACACCTTGTGGACAGATCAGGAGTGGATGAAAAACCTCCGTTGCGGCGGGTAGTTAGCCCGATGCGTTTCTAACTCATTGATTTTGCTTGATATTATAATGCCTGAATTTCAGGCATTCAGCCAGGTCAGAAGAGAATCCAGCAGTTACCAGCCCATCTCCGCCCTTCGTCCACACGATTGTCCACAGGAGGGAAAACTGAAAAAGAAACCGGGTTGCCATATTGACGCCACCTTTCCGACCCTGCTAAACGAGCCCCGGGGAAGGGGTGAGTCCGCCCCCAATCCCTCCCTGCTTTTTCCGGAGCCACCATGGGTCCCTCGGTGCGCGTTCTTGCTTTCCTCCCCCTTGTCCTCGCCGCCTCCCTCTTGGTGGCCTGCCCCAAGGAATCCCCTCCTCCCCAGGCCAGTGCTGAGGCGGAGGCTCCTCCTCCACCGCCTCCCTCTCGCTACAAAGGAACCATCAAGGGCTTCGTGGACCACCTGATCCGCACTCCCATCCGCTCCTACAAGCCGGAAGTGGCCGGGGATGCCTTGATGCGCTACGACGAGCTGCGCTTCGAATCGGAAAATCGATGGGTGGCCAAGGGGGAGATCAAGCTGGGAGAGGAGCCCTACGAGTGTGAGGAATCGGGGACCTGGGAGGTGGATGCCGATGCGGTGACCTCCCCGGAAGAGGGGGCCGTGGACCTGGTGACCGACAAGACCGCCTGTCCGGGACGAAAAGCCCCCATGAACTGGCGAATCCTCATCCGCTACCAGGGGGACGAGGCCGAAGTCATCAACCGCTGAGCGCCTCGGCTCAGGAACGCAGGTCCAGCCAATCGGCCACCATCGGCCACACGTGGGAGGGAGCGTGCCTTCCCAGAAGGATGTCCAGGTGGCCCCAGTGGGTCCCCTCCCTCTCCGGGCTGAGGACGCGAAAGGTGCGATCTCGGGAGCGGGATTGATCGTAGGCGGGGCGGGCGTCTTCGGGAGGCATCATCCGGTCGCAATCCCCCGCCAGGACCAGCAGGGGGACATCCAGAGCGGAAAACTCGGCGCCGTAATCCCGCCCCCCTTCTCCGGTCAACTGTCCTTCGTCGGCCCACCGCAGCATGGTGAGAAGGATGTTCACTCCCGTCCAATCCAGCCCCAAGCGGATCCTTTCCCGCAGCAGGTGGGGTTCAACGCTTCCCGGGTACCACCCCGCCAGGGGAAAGGACCAGAACCCATCGTCCACCAGGCCCAGGAAGTTGTCCAGGATGCTGCTGGCAATCGACAACTTGAGGGAGGCCCGAACCGGCCTTCTCCCCGTGATTCGGGCGGCCAGACGGGCCAGCCGGAGGATGGTGGGGTTGCCCCTGCCAAAAGTGTACAGACCGGCGAAGGTGACGACTCCCCCCAACTGGGAAATCAGGCGAGGGGCGGAGGCGTAACACACCGTTCCTCCCAGAGAGTGTCCCAGGAGAAACAGCTTTCCGCTTCCGGAAAGGCCCGCCACTGCCTCGGCCACCGAGACCGTGTCCTCTACATATTCATCGAAGTTCTGAGCGGGAGGGGTGCCAAAATCCTTGGAGCGACCGTGCCCGGTCAACTCCAGATTGAACACGTCGTATCCCCGAGACGCCAGATAGTTGACAAAGCTCCTCTCCGATAGATGCCAGGAATAGCGATTCTGTCCCCAGCCGTGGACCAGGAGGAGGGGGGCTCGGATGACCGCACCCACAGCCCGCTTGCGGACCAAGGCCAGGGAGCGCCCCGAGGGGCACTCCACCCGGAAGACCTCCTTGGTGAAGGTTCCTCGCAGCGGCCCCTCAATGGCCTGCTCCACCACCTCCTGGTGTGTCACCGTGAGGCGAGCCGGAGGGGGGAGAGGAGATCCGGTGGGGTCGGATCCAGTCACGGGAAGGACGTCGTCTACAGCGCGCGCTTGGCGCGGGCCTTCCTCTTGCGATCCTTGGCCTTCAGCCTGGCCCGATACCGAGCGGACTTGTTGCGGACGCGAGATTGAGCGCGGTTCTTGCTGCGGGAAATCTGTCGCTTGAGGCGCATGGGGCCGGTCCCCTTCCAGAAGAAGATGGGCTGAAGAATGAAAAAGAGCGGGGGCGAAAGGAGCCCACCGCAGGGCGCGGCAAGGTAGCACCTCATGAACTCAGGTGGAAGACCCCGATCCCTCATTCTTGGCGGTGACGGAGGTGGCAAAACCCTTCCGACAGAGAAAACCTGGAGTGCCCGTGCTTCCAGGCCCACGCCAGGGAGATTCACGGTACCTTGCCCCATGCTCTCCGCCGTTCTGATGTCTCTTCAGCCCTTTCTTCCCCTGACCGCGTCCCTCCTTTGCCTGTATTTCCTGTCCTCCCTGGCCTTTCAGCACCTCCTGGGAGGGATCGCCACCTCCCTCCCCAGGGCCTCCCTGGCCCAGAAGGCGTTTCTGGTGCTTCGGGCCCCTGGCAACATCGTTCATGAGAGCAGCCACGCCCTGGCCACCCTCCTGTCCGGATATCGGGTCGCTGAACTGAGGTTCTGTTTTCAGGACCCGCAGGGGAGAGGTTGGTGCCGCCCCGGGCGCCCTTTTGCTCCGTGGGCTCACCCCCTGCTGGTTCGCCTCCTTTCCGGTCTCGCTCCCCTGGCTGCGGGCACGGCGGTGATAGGTCTCCTGGCGCGGTGGACCGGGGTGCCTATTCCCGATCTGACCTCCCTGGAGGGTCCTGACCAGCTCGTCACCCGACTGGCGGAGGCGGTTTCCTACCTTTCCTATCGCGAGCCCTTCACCTGGGTCTTTCTGGTCGGGTCCCTGTTTCTGGCCGCTGAAGCCCATCCAAGTGGAACCGATCTGAAACTGGCCTCCCTGCCTCTCCTCCTTCTCTTCGTCGTATACGGCTCCCTGGGCATCCTGGCGACACAGATCCCCGCAACCGAGGGAGCCATTTCCTCCCTGCTTCAAGGGACGGGGTGGGTGACGGGGTGGATGACAGGGTATGTGGCCGTGGCCGCTACCGGACTGGCCCTGGGGCTCATCGCTCTGGGCCTGCCCCTTCTTGTTCTGCTGAGATGGGCGGGGCGGTAACCTCCACCCGCCTATCAAGACCCGGGCACCATTAGGTCCTTGCTACTGGCGCTTTTGTGGTGCTAGCGTGACGCGCCTTTTCAAGGAGAGCAGCCATGCCCCTTCCCTCTATTTCCACCGTCCGCGCCCTGATGGCCCTGGTCATCGCCGGCAGCGTGCTCTTGCCTCCTCCGGCCGCTGCCGACGACGGAGGGCCCGACCTCTACGGGTATCTGTGGATCGACGAGGGGACCTTTGGGGGACCCAAGGAATTCGAATACGAGTTCGCCCCCACCAAGGCAGATTTCGCCGATCCCGACGACGGCAGCGTGACCGTGCCCATCGGGTTCAACTTCAAGTTCTACGGCACCACCTACACCAACGTCACCATCGGGGCCAACGGCGCCCTCTCCTTTGACGGGTTTGTTCCCGGATACACCAACCCCTGTCCCCTCTCCGGAGCCGGCCACCCCATCATCGCCCCCTTTTGGGATGACCTGGAGACCGACGAGGGGGGGGACAAGGGCTTCTACTACGGCACCAGCGGCGGCTCCCCCAATCGGGTGTTCACCGCCGAGTATTATCAGGTGGGAGCTTATGGGGTGGCCACCAGCTACACCGTCACCTTTGAGGTCAAGTTCTACGAAACCACCAACATCATTGAGTTCTATTACGACGACGTGACCTTCGATGGGTATCCGGGAAATCACAACAATGGCAAGAGCGCAGCCGTTGGCATCACCAACGGTGGCTCCTCCACCCTCTCCTACGGGTGCAACGAGACCGGCAAGTTGCAGAGCTATGCCGAAGGGGCGGACGCCGACGGGGATGGCAACTTTGGACTGCGCTTCGTCCCCCCACCTGAATGCACGGATCGGGATGGAGACGGCACCACCGGCTGCTCGGGGGACTGCGACGATGGCAACTCCGACACCGAGCCCGGAGCCACCGAAAAATGCGACGGACTCGACAACAACTGCGATCTGACAGTGCCCTCCAACGAGGTGGACAACGACGGGGACGGCTATTTCGAATGCACTCCCAACGGCCTCTACCTTCGGGAATGCCCCATGAGACCTCAGAAAGTGGCGGTGTTCTACGATGACCTTCCCTGGTGGGATGTGTATTCGGTCCAGGATTTGTTGGAGGCGGAGGGCATCGATTACACCACCTTCGGCTCCTCCTCCTTCGGCACCGCCAGTCTCACCAGTTACGACAAGGTGGTGATCCTCTCTGACCAGGACAGCACCTTCTATTCGCGGATGCAGTCCAATCTCTCCTGGCTCAACAGTTGGGTATCGGGGGATGAATGCCGGGTTCTGGAGTTCCATGGCGCCGATGGGGGCTGGCATGGGGGCTCCTATTCCAATGGGCCGGGTGGCATCACTCACACCAGCGGATATTACGACTCGGTGAACTACGTGAGCCCCACCCACCGCTTCCTCAACACCCCCTATTACGTGGCCGAAGGGGATGTGGAGAACCTTGGATACACCACTCACGGTTATCTCAACATCACTGGCACCTATACCGAGGTCATGGATCGACCTGACAACGGCAAGCCCATCGTGGCGGAGTTCGATTATGGGGCAGGAGTGATCTTCGCCACCACCATCGTCATCGAGCCCACCTTCTGGTCGGGCACCTTCGATCTCCTCCCCAACATGCTCCTCTCCACCCGGGATGATGCCTATGGGATTGCCGGAGGAGGGGACTGTACCGACGCCGACGCCAATCGCTATCCCGGGAAGACCGAGGTCTGTGACGGAGTGGATCAGGACTGCGACGGGGTGGCCGACGACGGGTTCGACACCGATGGAGATGGCTGGACCACTTGCGGCGGCGACTGCAACGACGGCAACGGCAACGTCAATCCCGCCAAGCTGGAGAGCTGCAACAACGTGGACGATGATTGTGACGGCATCATCGACGACGGATTTGATACCGACGCCGACGGGTACGCCACCTGCGAGGGGGACTGCAACGACTCCAACGCCGCCATCTACCCCGGTCATTCGGAGAGCTGCAATGGAGCCGATGATGACTGCGATGGCTCCATCGACGAAGGCTTCGACGCCGACGGAGACGGTTGGACCACCTGCGGCGGCGACTGCAAGGACACCAACGCCGCCATCAAGCCGGGCGCCACCGAGACCTGCGATGGGGTGGATCAAGACTGTGATGGTGTTATTGATGACGGATTTGATCTGGACGCCGACGGGTACACCTCGTGCGGCGGGGACTGCAACGACGGTTCTGCCACCATCAAGCCCGGGGCTTCCGAGACCTGCGACGGGGTGGACCAGGACTGCGACGGCACCATCGACGAGGGCTTCGATGGGGACGCCGATGGATACACTTCCTGCAATGGCGATTGTGACAACGGCAATCCCAACATCAATCCTGGTGAGGCGGATCTTTGCGACGGCATCGACAACAACTGCAACGGCACCGTGGATGAGAATTCAGACTCGGATCACGACGGCTACACCACCTGTGACGGAGACTGCAACGACGGCAACATCAACATCTATCCGGGGCATGCCGAAGCCTGCAACCTGCTGGATGACGACTGCGACGGGGCCATTGATGACGGATTCGACGCCGACTCCGATGGCTATACCACTTGCGGGGGCGACTGCGACGACACCAGGCCCGCCGTTCACCCCTACGCGTCGGAAACCTGCAACCTCAGCGACGACGACTGCGACGCGGTCATCGACGAGGGCTTCGACACCGACGGGGACGGCTATACCTCCTGCAACGGGGATTGCAACGACGCCAATGGCCTCATCAATCCCGCCCGGGCCGAGTCCTGCAATGCCATCGACGACGACTGCGACGGCACCATCGACGAAGGCTTCGATGGGGATGGGGACGGTTACACCACCTGCGGCGGGGATTGCAACGACGGGGCGGGAGCCATCAAGCCCGGGGCCTACGAGGCCTGCGATGCGGTGGACAACGACTGCGACGGCCTCACCGATGAGGGCTTCGACGGCGACTCGGACGGTTACACCACCTGCGGCGGGGACTGCAACGACGGGAACGCCGCCGTATCGCCGGGGGATGTGGAGTCCTGCAACTACATCGACGATGACTGTGACGGGGCGGTGGACGACGGGTTTGACGCCGACGGCGACACCTGGACCACCTGCGAGGGGGACTGCAACGACACAACCGCCTCGGTAAATCCCGCCGCTGCCGAGACCTGCAACGTGCGAGATGACGACTGCGATGGTTCGGTGGACGAGGGCTTCGACGCCGATGCCGACGGGATCACCTCCTGCGGCGGCGATTGCAGCGACTCCAACCCCAACATCTACCCCGGCGCCACCGAGTCCTGCAACGGCCTGGATGATGACTGCGACGGGGCCTTGGATGAAGGCTTCGATCTGGACGAGGACTCCTTCACCACCTGCGAAGGAGACTGCGACGACCACGCCACGTCCATCTACCCCGGTGGAGTGGAGACCTGCAACGGCTATG
>CAYRTW010000183.1:0-12477 GCA_964426935.1 uncultured Rickettsiales bacterium | reverse complement strand
TCATCCACCAGGCCGCTCCCCTTCCTAGTGAACGAGGGGAGGTGGTTTTCAGCTCCCCCGAGGAAGAGATCGGGAAGGCTGCATGTTCCCGGCCTTCTCGCCTTGCCAGTCCGCCCCGAATCCTTATCCTTGGGGCGTCTCCGGCCGGGCTCCCCCTTGATTTCGAGGCTCCTCGCTCATGAATCACTCCAGCCCTCTCGTTCAGTGGGTGGTGGAAAGCCAACTCCTGGACGCCGTGTGGGTCCTCTACTTCCTCATCCTTCTGTCGGTGATTTCCCTGGTGGTGTTCCTGGAGAGGCTGATCTTCTTCGGCCGGAATCGCTCCGATTTCTCCCGCCTGGCCACCTCCATCGAGGGGCTGCTCCAGGGAGGAGACTGGGAGGGGTTCCAAAAGGAAATCAAGGGCATGCGTGGCGTGGAGGCCTCGGTCATCGGCCGGGCCCTGGCCTCGGTGGAGAGGGGAGCCCTTGCCGTCGAGGAGGTGATGGGAGGGGTCCTGGCCATGGAGAAACTTCGCATGGAGAGGGGGCTGACCTTCCTGGGCACGGTGGGCAGCAACGCCCCCTTCATCGGACTCTTCGGGACCGTTCTGGGCATCATCCGCGCCTTTCGTGATCTGTCCATGAACCAGCAGGAGGGAGCTGCGGTGGTGATGGCGGGGATCTCCGAGGCCCTGGTCGCCACCGCCGTGGGTCTGTTCGTAGCCATCCCCGCCGTGGTCGCCTACAACTTCCTCCAGCGCCGGATCAAGGAGATCATCTCCAACGCCAACAGCCTGAATCGGTTGGTGCTGGCGCGGATCCGGGGGGATAACTGACATGGCGTCCTCCCTCGGAGACGAAGACGAGATCATCGCTGGCATCAACATCACCCCTCTGGTGGACATCACCCTGGTCCTGCTCATCATCTTCATGGTGACCGCCACCTACATGGTGAAGCCGGCCATTGAGGTCAAACTTCCCGAAGCCGCCACCGGCAATCCGACCGAGCCCACCATGCTGGGGGTCACCGTCGACAGGGAGGGGGCCCTCTACCTCAACGGCAAGCCCATCACCCCCACCGGCCTGCGCTCCTTCATCCGAGAGGAAAAGAAAGCCGGCAAGCCCCTCCAGGCTCTCATCGCCGCAGACAAGGACTCCCGCCACTCCTCGTTCGTGTCGGTACTGGATCTGGTCAAGCAGGAGGGGGTGACCGACTTCGCCATCAACATCGATCCCCAGGTGGCAGGCACCTCCCCCTAAGATGGCTGGCGAAGCTCACCTCCCCCTCTCCGTCCCTCCACATCCCCTTCCCAAAGACGAGGATCGGCACCCCCTTCCTCCCCTGATCCCCCGGAGCAAGGGAGGGCAGCCGGTGGTGATGGGGGCGGCGGTGCTGATGTCCCTGGCCATCCACCTTGCCCTGGCGGGGTGGGTGGTAGAGGCAAAGCGGGCCCAGCCTGAAAAAGTAGTGGTGCGAATGAAGGTGGTGGAACCCCCTCCCCTCGCCCCCGAGCCTCCGCCCCCCCCGCCTCCGCCACCCGAGCCCCTGGATCTGACCCGACCGCCGGAGACCTTCGTTCCCACCGTCTCGGCACCTCCCGATGCACCGCCCCCAACCCAGCCAGTTCGCCCGGTCTTTGGGGTGAGCATGCAGTCCACCGTTTCCTCTGGCCAGGGAGCCTTCACCGTCGCCGTGGGCAACACCATCGGCAAGGAACCCGACAAGGATCGCCCCCCTCCCGATCAGGTCCAGGCTCTGCCACCAGTAGACTACCGCAGGGTGGAGACCTCACCAGTGAGGATTCAGGACTGGAAGGCCCCCTATCCCAGCACCGAGAGGGATGCGGGAATCGAAGGGGTCACTGTCCTCAAACTCACCCTCAGCGAAGACGGGAGGGTGACGGAGGCCAAGGTGCTGCGAGGCCCCTCCCCCGTTCTGAACGAGGAAGCACGCAAGGCCATGTTCAAGTTACGATTCAAGCCAGGCACCGTGGATGGACGTCCGGTCCCGGTGACTGGCCTCATCTACGAGTATGAGTGGATCATTGAGCGATAGGGCCGCCCCACGCCCATTCCCTGGAACACGATGCGACCCATCCTCACCGCCTTGATTCTGCTCCTTTCCTTCGGGGACGCCCACGCCGGAGAGGAGCCCGCTTCAGACCAAGGGGGGACCTCTCCCCCGCCCCCTCCGGGACAGATCGAGTCCCCTTCTTCCCCACCACCCATCGCCACGGTACCGGATCCCACCCCTGCCCCTCTGCCCTCGGCCCTCCTGATCCCCAGCCCTCCCCGTCTGGTGCGCCCCCCCGAGGTTCCCTTCCCGGAGACTGCGGTGGCAGCCGGCCTGGAGGGGGCAGTGGTGGTCGAGATGGAGGTGGACGAGCGAGGTTTCCCGCGAGGGGGAGTGGTGATTCGGGAACCGGGAGGAGGATTGGGACAGGCGGTTCTGGACGCCCTCCCCACTGCGGCCTTCGATTCAGCCAGGAATCTGGAGGGGATTCCCGTTCCTGTCCGCCATGTTTTCCTCCGGCTGGTGCTCGACAGCCCTGCCATTCCCGATGCCCCTCCCATCACCGGCACGCCTGCCGCCGAATTGACCTCCAATCCCGAGCTGGTGCAGTTCGTGGACGCCCCCTATCCCGAAGCCGCCCTGGCCTCCCGCCTGGAAGGCAGCCCAGTCCTTCAGATCGACGTGGACGCGCGGGGCGAAGTCATGGACGTTCGCCTGGACGAACCGGCTGGCAACGGCTTTGATGAGGCGGCAGTGCGGGCCGCCTGGCAGTTCCGCTTCAAGCCTGCCCAGGCGGGTGATGTCCCGGTTCCTGTCACCATCACCTATGCCTATCGCTTTGCCTGGCAACCTCCCCCCCCTCCCCTTCCCCCTCCCGACGCTCCCCGTCCCGAGGCCGGAATCAGCCCTGAGACCGCTGCCAAGAGAGTCAACCCCGAAGGCCCGGTGAATCTGTCAGGGGTGCTTCGAGAGAGGGGTTCCCGCTCCACTCTGGCCAACATCGAGGTGTTCATTGAGGAATTGGAACAGACCTCCCTATCCGATGCGGTAGGGCGGTTCTCCTTCCGGGGCCTCCCCGAGGGGACCTGGCATGTGCTGGTGGCCTCTCCTGGATTCGAGCCCTTCCGCACCGAGGAGATCATCCGACCGGGAGAGGCCTCCGAAGTCGTCTATTACGTGCGTCCCACCCCATCCGGTGCCAATCGGACCACCGTCAGGGTCCGGGAGGAGAAAAAAGAGGTGCAGAGACGAACCTTGGAAATCTCTGAGATTGAAAAAGTGCCGGGAACCTTCGGAGATCCCATCAAAGCGGTCCAGAACCTCCCCGGAATCGCCCGCAGCCCCTTTGACTTTGGCTTGCTTCTGGTTCGAGGAAGCGCTCCGGAGGACACCGGGGTATACGTGGACGGCATCCGGGTTCCCCTCATCTACCACTTCGGTGGCCTCCGATCCGTCCTTTCCCCGGTCATGCTGGATTCCATCGATTTCTACCCCGGGGGCTATGGGGTTACCTACGGCCGCACCACGGGGGGAGCCCTTGACGTAAAGAGCAAGGTACAGTTTCCCAAGGAATTACATGGGTTGGCTCGCATCGACCTCATCGATATCGAAGTAGCGGTGGTGGGACCTCTCCCCCGAAAGGGAGACCCCGCCAACCCAGTGGGAGGGTTCGCGGTCGCCGCCCGTCGTTCCTATCTGGATGTGGTGCTCCCCGCCATCGCCCCTCCCCAGTTGGACCTCTCCCGCACCAGCCTCCCCCGGTGGTGGGACGTGCAGGGCAAGGTGCAGCTTCGCCCCGACCCCCGCTATCGCTTCGGCTGGTTTGGTTACGCTTCGGACGACGCGGCGGGATTGTATTCCGAGGACCCCATCACCCCCTCCGATCCCACCTCTTCCGGCGAGATTTCCACCCGCATCTCCTTCACCCGACAGATGCTCTACCTCGACTTGAAGCTCCATCCTCGCTTCACCCTGAAGGGCTCGGCCGCCTACGGGTTCGACTACAACATCATCGATCTGACCCAGTTGTTTCGTCTGGGGGCCAGTTCCCATTCGGTCACCACCCGGGTCGATGGATTCTGGGAGGCCTTCCCCTGGCTCACCGTGCACGGGGGAGCGGACACCATCGTTGGCACTTACGATTACGAGATCTACTTCGGGAGCGCCGACCGCCAGTCGGGATTCACCGACCCCAACGCCGAAAAAGAGCCCCTTCTGCTGGAGGGGAACAACCTGGGAATGGGGGCTGGCGTCTACCTGGAGGCCATTGTCCGCCCCTGGGGGGAGAGGCTGACCCTCCTTCCTGGTCTCCGCTTCGACAACTACGGCATTCTTGACGCCTTCTCCCTGAACACCCTCGATCCCCGCTTCTCCTTTCGGGTGGCTCTGGGCCGGGGCATCACCACCAAGGGCAGTGTGGGGATCTATCACCAGAATCCCCAACCCTACGAATGGGTCGAAGGCACCGGGAACCCCGATCTCTCCGCGGAGCGCTCCCCCCAGGTCACCTTGGGGGGCGAGTTCCAGTTCACCGATTTTCTCTCTCTGGACATCGATCTCTTCTACAAGAGCTTGGAAGACCTCGTGGTGCCCGCCTTCGTGGCCGAGAACGAGGCGGGGGATCGACTGGTCTGGGAAAACCGGGGGCAGGGACGCATCTACGGCGGGGAGTTGATGTTGCAGTGCAAGCCCTGGCATGGCCTGCAGGGGTGGATCGCCTACACCTTCCAGCGCTCCTTCCGCAGAGACAACCCGGGGGACTCGTGGTACCGCTACGACTTCGATCAGCCCCACATTCTCGATGTGGTAGCCCGATATCAGCTTCCCGGGGATCTGGCGGTGGGGGCTCGCTTCCGCCTCGTCTCCGGCAATCCCTATACCGTCTCCACTCGCCTCGATTATGACGTGGACTCCTTCACCTACGAGGCCACGTCGGGGGAGTACAACGCCGAGCGCCTTCCCACCTTCCACCAGCTCGACATCCGCATCGACAAGACCTTCCGCTTCCGAACCTGGAAGCTGGAGGCATATCTGGAAATCCTCAACGTGTACAACCGCGCCAACCCCGAGCAGGTCACCTACAACTTCGACTACTCGGAGCGCACCTACATCAACAGCCTGCCATTTCTCCCCAACCTCGGACTGAGGGTGGACTTCTAGATGATCCCAATTCCTCTTCCTTCCTGGACGAAACGCGCCCTCCTCCTGGCAGCACTGACCGCCTTGCTGCCCGCGTGCAATCTCTTGGAACTCACTCGCCCGTCGGAAGTGGTGCGCCTGCGGGTGTTGGCGATTCAAGCCGAGCCTCCCGAAATCGGCCTGGGGGACACCACGGTGCTGACCTATGAAGTGGGCAACCCGGCGGGGATCGACGTGGAGAACCTGTGGCTTCTTTGCACCGAGGCCGATACCGGGCTGGGCATCACCACCTGTGGAGGCACCGTACTCTCCCTCCAGGATCCCACTGACGACAGCTACAGCTTTACCGCATCTCCTGAGACCGTCATTCGTCAGGAAGAGGACGGGGATGGCAATCTGGTGGATGTGACTCTGGAGGAGGCCCTTCAGGAGATGGAGCCCCTCAAGCGAGTGGAAGGCTTGGGGTTCAAGGTTTATCTGATGGTGCTCCCCGCCACCGACATGGCCGAACTCCTGGAGGATCTGCTGTCCCTGTGGGGAGGGGGTGGGGATGAAGAAGCCCTCGCCGAGGCGTTCACCACCCTGTTCGACACCGTCGCCGAGAAGGGGGAGCTGGCCACCAAGCGAGTCGTGGTTTCCGACAAGGCCGCCGCAGTTCCCGCCAGAGTGGAGGGGTGCGAGGCGGTGGATGGCTTGCAACCCAACGCAAATCCCGCCCTGGCAGCGGTGGGCCTCGTGGATGGGTGGACCCTGGAGACCCTGGGAGAGATCGGGGAGGGAGGGCGCCTGACCGCTGAGCCCGGTGAGACCCTGACCCTGCGCCCCACCCTCGCCGAAGGCTCCGTAGAGGCCTACTACTACATCAGCCTGGAGGATGAGCACACCGAGTGCCGCTCGGAGGAGCTGCTCTTCGGTTGGTACGCCACCGCCGGTGAGTTCAGCGCCGATTACAGCTACAGCGATGACCTGGGGGTCCCCTCCAGCCTCGCATGGAAGGCTCCTGAAGACGAGACGGTCTCAAACGACATCGACGCCTGGCTGGTCACCTGGGACCGCCGGGGCGGCATGGACTGGATCGCCTTCCAATTCTCCGTAGAGGCCCCCTGATGGGCAAAGGCCGAAGAGGGCTCGGCGCGGATCTCGCCCTCCTCACTCGCCGCCCTGATCTCCCCGCCACCCAGCGCTTGCTTCAGGCAGCAGCTCAACTCTCCCTGTCCACCGTCCTGGTGGATGATCGGCGTTGCCACCTCCTCCTGGATGCCACCGGCTCCCACCTGTGGATGGACGGTGCCCTGCTGCCCACTCCCCGCGCCCTGCTCGCCCGAGCCTCCCCGTCCTTTCCCAGCTTCTCCTATTCCGTCCTGCGGACGCTGGGGCGCCAGGGCACCTTCCTGGTGAACCCTCCCTCGGGGATTGCCCGGGCCCGCAACAAACTTCGCACCGCCGAGGCCCTGGTCAGGGCGGGGCTTCCCATGGTCCCCACCGCCTGGCCGTCGCGAAATATGGATCTGGACGCGCTGGTGGACCGTCTGGGGGGAACTCCCATCGTTCTCAAGACGGTGGGGGGCAGTCAGGGAATGGGGGTGTGCCGGGCCGACTCCCCCTCCTCGGCTCGCTCCATCATTGAGGCCTTCTTCGCCTCGCGAGTCTCCGTCCTCCTCCAACCCTTCATCGCGTCGGCACAGGGGCGGGATCTGAGGGCCTTCGTGGTGGGGGACCGGGTGGTGGCCTGTATGGAGCGAATCGCCCCCTCCGGCGAGTTCCGGGCCAACCTGCACCGGGGGGCCCTCTGCGTCGCCCATTCCCTGAACCAGGAGGGGACCTCCCTCGCCGTCGCCGCCGCCCGGGCGGTGGGGCTGTCGGTGGCGGGAGTCGATCTCCTGTGGGGAAACGGTCAGTGGCTGGTCCTGGAGGTCAACGCCTCCCCCGGCCTCACTGGCATCGAAGGGGCCACCGGGCTCGATGTGGCCAGGGAAGTGGTCCATTGGATCGCCTCGCAGGCCGGTCTTTCACCGTGAATTCATCCCCCGATCTGATCTGTACCGGCTGGGTGGAGTGGGCTCTTCTCCTCTCCTTTGGCGGGCTCCCCATGCGAGCCAAAATCGATACCGGCGCTCGCACCTCCGCCCTGCATGTGGAGGATTTGCGGGTCACCGCCCCCTCTCCCGGACCCGACGGCTCCAGAGAGACCGTTGCCTTCCAGGTGCGGGGGGTAGGTCCCCTTCAGGGCGGAGTGGCACTCCGGGTGGAGGTCCCCCTCCTGGGCCGCGTCGCCGTTCGAGACTCAGGGGGGCATATCGAAGTTCGCCCGGTCATCGAGACCCAACTGGGAATCGGTCCCCATCAATTCCTGGCCCGAATCACCCTCACCTCCCGCACGGAAATGCTCTTTCCCATGCTGGTGGGAAGGACCGCGTTGGCCGGGCGATTCACGGTGGACCCCTCCCGCCGCTTTCTCCTGGGAGGTCCCCCCACCTCTCCCTCTCCGTGAATCA
Source organism: uncultured Rickettsiales bacterium (assembly GCA_964426935.1). Taxonomy (GTDB): domain Bacteria; phylum Myxococcota_A; class UBA796; order UBA9615; family JAKLKC01; genus CAYRTW01. The sequence continues at coordinate 4,849 of CAYRTW010000183.1, read as the reverse complement.
CCCCCCACCTCCTCCGATTCGAAAACTTCGGGAGACCACCTCGCCGAGGCTTCGGCACCCCGCTGCCGAAAGGGGAACCCCTCCCTTGCATCCGGTTCCATAGGCCATGATCACCCGAAACACTCCCTCCTTCATTTCCCGGGTGGGGGAGATGGAAAGCTCAGTGACCCCCGCGTCGAGGGTGCGCGCCACTCCCTCGCTGGCACACCCCTCGGTGTGCAGGGGAACAAAGGACTCCTCCTCAAACCGCTGCACTTCCAGGGGTGAGCATCCGGGCACCCACAGGGTTCCGCCGGTGTGGTTGTCGATCCGAACCACCACCACCTCTCCGGGGGCATGGATGGACCGGGTTGTGGCCAGCTCCACCGGAGGCCGGCCCGCCGCCCCCATGACGAGGAGGCTCCCCAACATCATCCCGAACGCTGCCCTTGATCTTTCCACCCTGTTCATGGTCCTCTGCTTCCGCTCCTGGTTTGGGAGCCCTATCGGTCGGTCGAACTGTAACGTCATTTTACATTGAATATCAATAAGTTACAAAATCCCAAGATACTGCGGTTCCCCTCCTGCGCTCTTGACAAGGTTCAGACCCCCCGGTAAAAGCGTTGCCGAACTTGCCCTGTGTCATGTTCCCCCGCATGGGTGCGGGCCCCGGCGATGGCCGGCCTTGAACTCTGCCCCAACGTCATCGTTGATGACCTGTTCCACGCCGTGGAGGATCGCTTGAGTCGAATCTGGCGAGCCGACCATGGAGGAGTCCTCTGAATGAGAAGGTGGCTGCTTCTGCTGTCGTTTCTGCCGCTCCTCATGTTCTCCTCGACCACTGCCCGCGCTGCGGATGATGGGTCGGACGACGACGGTGGAGGGGAGGATTCCGGTACCATCGTCTCCACCCGCGCCCCCAAGGAGAAGAGCCCCCTCAAGGTGAGGAACAAGTTCTTCAGCAAGGCCCGTCGTTTGGAGATCGCTCCTTTCTTCGGGCTCATCACCAACAACGCATTCAACCAGGATCTGGTGGGGGGGATGGCCCTGGCCTACCACTTCAACGAGCGGTTTGCCCTGGAGGTGCAGGGACAGTACGGATTCCTCTCCGGGCACAAAAACCAGAAGGGGTTGGCGGTGGCGGTGCTCCAGCTTCTCCAGCGCGATCAGGGTTTTCTGCTGGAAGCGACCGACCCCGGTCTCGCCGCCAGCCTCAACCTGCTGTGGAGCCCGATGTACGGCAAGATCAACCCCATGGGGATCGCCGTCATCAACCTGGACTTCTTCTTCCTGTTGGGGGTGGGCTACATCTCGGAATCCGTAGAGATGGCGCGCCTCGCCACCGCAGAGGAGATGGCGGCCGAGGGTGACTCCAACCCCATCCGCATCCAGAGCGCCACCAATAACGGCCTGCTGTCCGTCAATTTGGGGTTGGGGATCAAGATCTTCGTTTCCCGGTCCTTTGCCCTGCGCCTGGACGGAAGATTCTACCTCTCCCTGGACAAGACCCTCGACTACTCCAACGCCGACAATGCCGCCAGCAATCACCGTCTCGACCCCGAGTTCGCCAACCGCCTCAGCTGCGATGGCGACACCGGTCAGAGCGTGGCTCGCTGTACGACCACTCTCCAGAACAGCTTCGTGCTGACCGTGGGGGGGAGCATCTTCGTGCCCAAAGCCCGTGTAGCCCAGCTCCCTGCAGGAATGTAGTCTCCACCAACGAGTTCATCGCGCCGAAGCCCTCGACGAGCGAAGGATGAGCGACCCGATGCGAATTGCGCCCCTCTCTGGACTTTTGGGATTCATGCTCTTCATCGGCGCCCCCTGTGGGTATGCCGTTGCGGACGATTCGACCCCCGATGCCGCGACCGCCCCCCTTGCCGCCGACGACGACGGCTCGGGAGGCGATGACTCAGGAAGCGGTGATACCTCCACCACCAAAGAGGAGGATCCCCCCCCTCGCAAGGCCCCGCCTCCTGACGCGAGCGAAGATGACGGCGGCAAGAGGGGAAAGAAGGACGCTGACCCCCTCGAGGAGAGGCGCCGCAAGCGCATCATCAAAATCGTCCAGAAGAAGGACTTCCTGAAGTATCACCGACTCGAGTTGACTCCCACCTTTGGCCTGGTGAGCAACGATCCCTTCCTCCGTCGAATTCTGGGTGGCTTGAACATTGCATATCACGTGAATGAGCTCTTCAGCGTGGAGGTCTTCTTGGCCGGCTCTCCCAACCTCGGAAAAACCGACCTCAAGCCGCTGACCAATCAGTTGCTGACCGGTACCGAGGTGGTCCCCGACATCTCCCGCATTGAGTTCATCGGAGTGATGGACTTCGGCATCAGCCCCATCTTCGGCAAGCTGGAGTTGGGAACCCTCAAGGTCATCACTTATGACCTGTTCATCCTGGCTGGAGCGGGAGTGGTCTATACCGCCGACGACGAAACCATCATCACCGGTGGAGACGAGAAGTATCTGAAGCAGTGGCACCTGGCCACCAACTTTGGCTTCGGGTTCCGCATCGCCTTCACTCAGGCATTTGCCCTCCGCCTGGAGGGGCGCTCCTACATCCACATCGAGCAGGTGGATCGGGACGCTCTCAACCTGGAAATGAAGAACAACTTTGCGTTCCAGATCGGCGCCAGCTTCTTCCTGCCGCCGCGCAAGGGCGCCAAGTAACCGTTACGAATCATGAACCCCGCCCCGGCTGACGTGCGCCGGGGAGCTGCGGCTCGCCACGTCGGAAGGCCAATTTCAGCGCCATGAACTTCAAGCGCCTTGCCCTCCAGTTTGCTGTCTCCTCCACCCTCCTGTTGGGTTCGGCCACCGCGTGGGCCCTCAGCCAGGACGATGTCATCAACATGGTGAAGGTGGGGGTCCCCGACACCATCATCATCTCCACCATCCAGTCCAGCGACGCCTCCTTCGCCCTGACCGCCCAGGACATCATCGCCCTCAAGCGGCAGGGGGTGAGCGATGAGGTGGTCAAGGCGATGCAGGCCACTGGGGGTGGAGCCCCCACTGAATCCGCCGAGGAGGCTCCCGAGGTTCGCAAGGACCCGGCCGAGGAGGCTCCCCCTTCTCGTCAGAATGAGGAGCCCGAGGACGAGGTTCGCGGGCGGGGAGAGTCCGGTGATGATGACATTCGGGGGCGACGAACCGGCGAGGACGACGCCAGTCGGCAGCGCAACGCCTCCAAGATCGCCGGGACCCCTCCCAAGCTCAAGGCGATCATCAACACCTACAAGAACAAGCGATATCTCACCGCCTCCCTCCAGTTCCACGAGATGCTCACCAAGGGCGAATATCCGGACCAGGAGGTCAAGATCAACTACTACCTGGCCGACTCCCTCTACAAGCTCGGCCTGTATGACTCCGCCCAGACCTATTTCGTGAAGGTGGTCCTCGACGGTTCGGGGACGACCTATTACGGCCATTCCCTCTCCAAGCTGGTGTACATCGCCAAGGAGACCGGCGACAACACCGCCGTCGTCAAGCTCATCGGCGATGTCAATCCGGATGACTTCCCCGCCAAGGTGCAGTCCGACCTCTACTACCTCTTGGGAATGAGGATGTTTGAGGAGCAGAACTACGCCAAGGCCACCAAGTACCTCTCCAAGGTCCCCGACAACAGCGATCGATACCTGCAGGCCATCTACATCCGAGGGGTGATGTACAACCAGCAGGGCAAGCTCAAGCAGGCGGTGAACGAGTTCGTTCAGGTGATCCGGGAGAACGCCTACGGCAAGCCCGACGAGGTGCAGAGGATTCAGCACCTGGCGGTGATGAACCTGGGCCGAATCTACTACGGCATTGAGCAGTTTGACCGGGCCACCTACTACTACGACACCATCATGCCCCGGTATTCACCTCAGTGGCCCGAGGCTCTCTTCGAGGCTTCCTGGGCGTATTTTATGGCGGAAGGCCAGGAAAACCGCGCCCTGGGCCATGTCATGACGGTGGAGTCTCCCTTCTTCACCAACGAGTACTGGATCCCTGAGGTCACCATCCTCAAGGCCCTCGTCTACTACCGCATCTGCGAATACAAAGACGTGACGGCGACCCTGGATCAGTTTGAGTCCGCCTACAAGCCTGTGCTTGATGACATGAAAAAGTTCATCGACACCTACGCCAAGCGGGAGCAGCCGGCCCAGCACGCCTACAAGACCCTGTACGCCAAGGACTCCGGCTACGACCGCATCCCCGCCGCCGTCCTCGCCAGGGTGGAGGCCAACCAGGACTTCATGGGCCCCCATCGTCATGTCCTCCAGATTGAGAAGGAGATGGCCCTGGTCAACAGCATGAAGAGTCAGTGGCGCGACGCCGCCATTGGAAAAGCCGTGCTGGACGATCTCAAGAAGAATCGCAAGCGCTACATGAAGCTGGCCGGGGTTCAACTTGTCAATGAGCTCAACAAGATCTCCGTCAAGCTGGAAGAGCTGATGGGACAGGCGTCCATCATCCGTTTTGAAGTCGCCAGCGGCGAATATCAGAAGTACAAGGCGGCCTTCCGCGACCCCGATCAGATCGGCATTGCCGAGCGTTTGGAGTACGAGTTCGCCACCAACCCCGAATACATCTACTGGCCGTTCAACCGAGAATATTGGCACGACGAGCTCGGCTATTACATCTTCACCGAGAAGGGGGAATGCGAGTAGGCGGGATTTCCCTCCTCTCCCTTTCTTTCCTCACCAACCGCCACGGAGTTGGCCTCTCATGCGCTACCCCGGTCGCTCTCACCTGATCCTCACCACTGCCCTTTTGGGGGCGATGACCCTCGGTTCTTCCCAACGCGCCTGGCTCTCGATCAATGAGGCCTTTGCGGCGGGGGACACCGCACCCACCCAGCAGAGAGAGCCCGAAGCCAAGAAGGTG
>CAYRTW010000182.1:0-12535 GCA_964426935.1 uncultured Rickettsiales bacterium | reverse complement strand
CATTTTCTGCCTTCATCTTTGCCAGTCGGGGGTCACTCCCTCCCAAGGCCAGCTGCATCACCCCCAGAAGAAGGGCGCAGGCCACCACGCTGACCACCCCCGCCACCCACATCCCCCGACGGATGGCGGCGCTACCCACCTCCCACCGCCGTGGGGTCCCCCCGGAGTCTTTGGGAATCAGCAGAACGGTGTAGCGAGGTTCATCCAAGAGGAGTGCTTTCTTTTTCTTTGGTGGGAGCAGGGTCCCAAACCAACACCCGAACCCTCCGCCCATTCCCCGGCTGCGGGTCTGAACGTCGATAGGCACGGTCTCAGGAAATCGGCCGGCCACGGGCTCTGATCCACCCTGTCAGACCCCCTCCACCCGAGCGATCACCACGGTCACGTTGTCGTCTCCGCCCCGCTGGTTGGCCAGTTCCACCAGGCGGCGCGCGGCCTCCTGGACCACGTTGCCGTTCACGATCTCCCCCATCTCTTGTTCTTCCACCAGATTGGAAAGACCGTCAGAGCACAGGAGGAAGGAGTCCCCCACGACAATCTCCCTGGCCTGGGTGTCGATATCCACCTCATCGAAGTAGCCCAGGGAGCGGGTGATGATGTTCCTCAGTTTGTGGGTGCGGGCGTTTTCCCGAGAGATCAGCCCGGCCTTGATCTGCTCGTTGACCCAGGAGTGGTCTTCGGTGATCTGGGCCACACCCCCTTCGCGGAAATGGTAGCAACGGCTGTCTCCCACATGGGCCACGTAATATCGGTGCCTGCGGAACATGAGCACCAGGGCGGTGGTGCCCATGCCGTGGAATTCGCTGTCTTCCTGTGCTCTCTCATAAATGCGCTTGCCCGCCAGTCGGATGGCATAGCGGAGCTTCTCTTGGGTGACGACTTCCTCATCGTCCCTCCCTTCAGCTCCTTTTTCGTCTTGAATGTTGAGGAGCACTTCCTCCACGGTGGTCACCGCGATCTGGCTGGCATATTCGCCCCCCGCGTGTCCCCCCATGCCGTCGGCAACGACGTACAGACGCAGGTCGTCGTTGATGAGGTAGTTGTCCTCATTATTCTGGCGCTTCATGCCGACGTCGGTGATGCCACAGGACGTCACGCGCATGGAGGATCCTCCGGGGGCCCGCACGGGCGGCGGAGAAGATATCACGATCCGGGCTTCGCCACCCCTCCACTCCTTCTCCCGATCATTTCCCGGGCCAGATCCATGGACGCTACGGTCTGGGTCCCTCCCACCATGCGAGCCAGCTCTGCCACCCTCTCCTCTCCCTGAAGCCTCTCCACCCGGGTTCGGGTCCTCCCCTCCTCCTCGGCCTTTCCCACCAGAAAGTGGGCGTCCGCAAAGGCGGCGATGGGGGCCAGATGGGTGATGCACAAGACCTGTCCGTCCCGGGCGATGGCGGCCATCTTGGCCCCCACCTTCTCCGAAGTAGCCCCTCCCAGGCCGGTGTCGATTTCGTCGAACACAAAGGTCTGGACCCGGGCCGCCCGGGCGAGAACCCTTTTCAACGCCAGGAGGATTCGAGACAGCTCCCCGCCCGAAGCGATGCGGGCCAGAGGGCGAGGCTCTTCCCCAGGGTTGGCGGAGAAGGAAAAGCTCACCCGATCCATTCCGGTAGAGTCCAGGCTTGAGGGGTCCTGTCCCCGGGGTTCCACCACCACCTCCAGCCGGGCCCTGTTCATCCCCAGATCCCGCAGTTCGGTCTCCATGGCCTGGGCCATGGCTCTAGACACCTCCCTCCGCCTGGATGAGAGGGCTTGCGCCGCCGCCATCGCCTCCTTTTCCCGAAGGACCACCTCTCCTTCCAAGGCCAGGAGAAGGGAGTCGGTCTGCTCCAGGGCCCTCAGTTCCCCGTCCAATACCGCAAAGCGGGATGGGAGCCCTTCTGCATCGGTGCGATGTTTGCGAGCCAATCGAGCCAACTCTCCCAGCCTCTCCTGCACCTGCTCCAGTCTCTGGGGATCGGCTTCAATCCGCCGACTGTAGTCACGCAGGGATCGGGCCAATTCTTCAGTGGCGATGAGCACCTGGGTCATTTCGTCCTTCATGGCCCCCAGCGCAGGATCGATCCCCGACAGCACGGACAGGCGACTGGAGGCCTCCCCCAGGCGTTCCACTGCGGATCCTCCGCCTGAATACAGGGCCGCCTCCGCCCCTCGGGCCTCCCTGGAAAGCTTTTCGGCATTGGCCAGGATTTGCTTCTCTTGAACCAGCGCTGCCTCTTCCCCCTCCTTCAGGTTTGCGTCCTTCAATTCCTTCCACTGAAAACGCAAGAAATCCTCCCGGGCCTCCCGATCCGCCTCCCTTTCCCGAAGAGCCTGCCTTCTCCCCTCCACCTCTCGCAGGGCTCCTACCGCCATCGCCACCGCTGCCGCTTCCCCGGTCAGTTCCCCGTAGCGATCCAGCATGACCCGATGCTGACTCTCTTCCAGGAGGACGTGGTGCTCGTGCTGACCTGCGTAGTCCACCAGCAAGGGGGCCAGCTCCCGCAGGGCCTGAACGGAAACGGGCCTTGCTCCCACATAGGCCCGGCTCCTACCCGCCGCCGACACCACCCGCCGGATGGACACCGCCTCCCCCGCCACCGCCTCCCCCTCCAGCCTGAGGACTGCCTCCAGAAGTTCCGGTTCGGGGTCGAACAACCCCACCACCTCGGCTTCTTCCTCCCCGCTCCGCACCATCTCTGAAGAAGCCCTTCCCCCCAAGAGAAGGCCCAACCCATGAAGAATGATGGACTTTCCGGCACCGGTCTCCCCTGACAGCACATTCAAACCGGGGGCGAACTCAACCCTCACCTGGGAGAGGATGGCGAGATTGCGGAGGGTCAGTTCAATCAACATGGCCGGCTCGGAAGCAAGGTCGATCCCGAAAGTCCTCGGGCATCATCCCCACCCCATCTTGGTGCGAAGAATCTGAAAAAAGTCTCGATGAGTGAAGCGCAGCAACCGCAGCACGCCTTCCGCCCGCCGTGCCACCACCCGGTCCCCTCCTTGCAGAAGCACCTGATCCTGGCCGTCCAGGTTGAGGAAGGCTTCGCCAGCGGTCTCCAGGATTTCGCACTCCACCTCGCTGTCGGGGCTGACCACCAGAGGGCGGCTTCCCAGGGTGTGGGGGCAGATGGGAGTGATGAGGATGGAGGGATGGGTGGGCACCACGATGGAGCCGCCAGCGGAAAGGGAATAGGCCGTCGAGCCGGTGGGGGTGGCCAGAATCAGTCCGTCCGCCCGGATGCTTCCCAGGGTCAACCCGTCCACCGCCAGGCGGTAGCGAACCATGCGGGCCTGGGGACCGGAGCCAATGACCACGTCGTTGACGGCAAATCCCTGATGAATCACCTCCCCCTCCCGGCGAAGACTCCCCTCCAGAAGCATGCGCTCCTCCAGGCGGGGAGACCCGGAAAGCACCTCCCCCAGGGCGGAGAGCAGGTCCTCCGGATCCACTTCACTCAGGAATCCCAGCCTGCCCAGATTCACCGGCAGCACCGGCACTCCCGAAGCCCCCAGGGAACGAACGGCGTGGAGCAGGGTCCCATCCCCTCCCAGGACCAGAAGAAGGTCTACCTCCCGACTCCAGGTGGTGGGATCGGAAGCGGGGATCCCCGTGTCCCGGGAGGTGATGGGATCGGCTACAACCTCCACGCCCCGGTCGCCAAGCCAGGCGGCCGCCTCTCGGGCCACTTCGATGGCAGCGACGGTGTGGGGACGGATGGTCAGGGCAAAGCGAGGCAAGGGGAATCCCGGCGCGGGGTGCCCTCGCAGGATACCGGGGATGGGTCAGAGCTTGAAGGGTAGGGCGGAGCGGGGGATTCTCCCCTCGCCTCGATCGGCGATGGGCAAGGAGACTCGCCGACCCCTCCCATCACACCCCCTCCCTCAACAGAACCAGGGCCGGGCACACCCGAATCCCCTCCGGGCTCACGAAATCCCGAGTCCCCATCGCAGAAACCTGCCAGGCGGAGGCGGCGGGGAAGCGCTCCTTCAGGTAGCGGATGCCCCGGTCCAAAGGAGCGTCCCCCCACTTGACCTCTACCAGTTGAAGAACTTGACCCCTTTCGGTGAGCACAAAGTCCACCTCCCTGCCATCCACGTCACGAAAATAGCGCAGTTCCAGGTCCCGGCCTTCGGTGTCCTGCTGGTGATGAACCCACTTCAGGAGGTGACAGGCCACCAGGTTTTCAAAGCGGGCTGCTTCATTGCCCACCACCGTCCAGTCCAGATGGTAGTGCTTCTGCTCTTTCTTGACGGCGCGAAGAAGGGGGGAGCCCAAGGGAGACAGGCGAAAAAGGGCATACAACTCTTGAAGAATCTCCACATGACGGGCGACGGTGGCGTGACTGACCTGAAGATCTTCCCTGAGGGAGTTGAGAGACAAAGGGGAGCCCACCCGGTCAGAAAGGGCCAGGAGAAGCAGTTCCACCCTTCCCAGGTCGGCAACCTTCTCCAGGCTGTTCAGATCGTCATAAACCAACCGAGTTCGGTACTCCCGAGACCAGCGTCGAGAGTCCTTCTCGCTTCCGCTGAAGAATGGCTCGGGAAATCCCCCCAACTGAAGGAGACCGCGGAGATCCTCAGCAGTGGAGATCCCGAGTTCTGCCACGGACAAGGGATGCAGGCGCACCAGGTGATAACGCCCTTGAAGGGAATCGCCTCCGTGACGATAAAAATCCAGGTTGGCACTGCCGGTCACCAGGATCTTCTGTGCGGGACGCCGGCCATCCCACAGGCCCTTGAGGAGAGCCCTCCACAGGCGGAACTTGTGGATCTCGTCCAGCACCCACAGATCGGAGGAAGGAAACTCCCGGCGCAGGATGTGCTCCCGATCCTCCGCCACATCCCAGTTGAGATACCCCGAGCTCTCTCCCAGAACCTGGCGAGCGAGGGTGGTCTTCCCCACCTGACGAGGCCCGGCGACAAACACCATCTTGCGAGTCAGATCAGCCTGAACCTGGGGAAGGAGATAGCGGGGGCGAGAAGACATGAAGGAAGGGTGCGAGTTTTTTCACCATGAATCAACAATACTCGCTAGTAATTTCCGATAGGGGTGAAAATCATTGCGAGCTGCTGTGTGCGGTTTTCATCCCCCGAAGGTGTCATCCGTCCCCCGCCCGCCTCCTCGGGCTCCCCGAACCCTCTCCTTCTCTTTCCGCCCCACCTCTGGTAGCACGCACCGATGCGCGGTCATTTTGTCGTCTGTGGGATGGGGCACGTGGGGTACCGGGTGGTGGAGCTCCTGGTGCGCCTGGGGGAATCGGTGGTGGTTCTCACCGAGGAGAGCCGGGAGGAGTGGATTCGAGATGCGGAGGCTTCGGGGGTACGGGTGATTCTCGGCGACGCTCGGGGGGACCATGCCCTGGCCCAGACCGGGCTCAGCCACGCTCGCGCCTTGATCGCCGCCACCGACCAGGACATCACCAACATCGAGATCGCTCTGGATGCTCAGCGGCGTCATCCTCAACTGCCTGTCGTTATTCGCCTTTTTGATCAGACCCTGGCGACGGAGCTGGAGCGCAGCTTCGGGTTGCGACGGGCTCTGGCCATGTCTGCCCTGGCCGCTCCCACCTTCGCCGCCGCCGCCCTGGGGGAGGATCTGCTGGCCTCCTTTCCCTGGGAGGGGCGCCTGATTGTGGCGGGAAAGGCCCGGGTGGAGCCCAACGGCCCCTTGGATGGCGGGGATGTGGCCGCAGTCTCCGCTCGTTCCCGCCTGATGGTTCTCGCCATCGACCGGGAGGCAGAGACCATACGGGTCCTGCCTTCTCCCGAGGAGCCGGTTCACCCCGGCGACTCGTTGATCCTGCTGGGAGAGAAAAGCTGGTGGGACACCGCCCATCCCTTGCGGGCCACCGGAAGTTCTCAAGAAAATCAAGACTCTTTACGGCGTGGACTCCTTGCCCGATGGCGAGAACGGTGGGCCTTGGTGTCCATCACCTTGCGCCTGGTTCTGACCACCCTCCTCACCCTGATCCTGGGGAGCGTGTTTCTGTTTCATCAGGTCATGGACCTCCCCTGGGGGGACGCCTTGTACTTTGTGGTCACCACGGTGACCACGGTTGGATACGGAGACATCAGCCCCATCAAGCATCCCCTCGGCGTCAAGCTCTTGACGGTGTTGCTCATGCTCATGGGCTCCGTCACCCTGGCAGTGGTGTACTCCCTGGTGACCGAGCAGGTGGTGGCCAGAAGGCTGGATCGCCTGTTCCAGCGCCGCCGCCTCCCCGAGAAAGGGCATGTGGTGGTGGTGGGACTGGGCAACGTGGGATACCGCACCGCCTCCCTCCTCCATCAGGCAGGGATCCCGGTCGTCGCCGTGGAACGCAACCGGGAGGGGGAGTTCGTCACCTCGGCACGGGAGGCGTTCCCGGTGGTCATTGGCGATGCTCGGCTGAAGGAGTGCCTGGCGGAGGCGAGGGTGCCGGGGGCATCGGCGGTGGTCGCAGTGACCCAGAACGACGCGGTGAACCTGACGGTAGGGCTCCTGGCCCGGCAGATGAACCCCTCCCTCCGGACGGTGGCCCGGCTTTTCGATTCCCGTTTCGCCGAGAAAGTGGAAGAGGCCCTGCCCATCGACCGGGCCCTGGGGGCGTCGGCGGTGGCCGCTCCCTCCTTCGTGGCCTCCGCTCTGGAGAAGGGGGCCCGCACCGGATTCCTGGTCCATGGCTGGCTGCTGTCGGTGGCCGAAGAAAAGATTCCCTCATCCACCGAACCGGTTTCCTCTCGAATCCACCGCCAGACCCTGGGGGCTCTGGGGCTGTTGGCTCGGGATGCCCGCAGTGGGCTGTGGGAAGCGGTGGGGGATGGGCGGGTCCTGGCCGGTGGGGAAAAAGTGCTGGCGGTAAGGGGTCGTCGTCTGGCTCCCTCCCGAAGCCCCATCTCCTTGGGGGAAGGACCGCGCTCGGTGAATGAGGAGATTCCCCCCGACTCCCTGGTGGTTTCCTGACCGGGGGCGAGCCTTCGCCCCCCCCCTCGCCAGTGCTACACTGCCCTTCTTTGATTCAGCATCAGGAGCCCCCGTGGATTCCATCGAACCCGGCTATGATTTTCGCGGTGCCACCTTCCGCCTGGAGAATCCGGCGGACCATGCCGTGGTGCGCTTCGTCCTGTCCCAGGCGCTGTTCGGGGAGGCCACCGGCGTTTATTGCGGCAAATCCCTTTATGCCGCCCGCTCTCTGGAGGCGGCTCGATTCTACCTTCGTCAGGCCCACCAGGAATTGAACCATCTCCAGCTCTTCGCCGACATCTTCCGCACCCTCCAGATGGAACCTCTTCCCGCCCATTGGGTGATCCGCCTCCTCTCCTCCCACAACAACTACTACCCCCTGAAAGTGTTCATGGAGCACGCCATCGGCGAGGGCATGGTGCTGGACATCTTCCGGGACGTTCTCCTCCAGACCCTTCCCGACGACGACCCCAGGGTGCCCGAGATCAAGAAAAAGCTGCGGGTGGTGTGCCGAGAGGAGCTTGAGCATGTGGCGTGGGGGGAAAAAGAGACGATGCGGTTGATAACAGAAAATCCCCATCTGAAAGCCCCCTTCTACGGACTTCTGGAGATTCAGCTCCTCCTGGTTTCCCTGCTGGTGAAGAGGTTTGAGGGAGCCGCCTCCGGCCATCCCGTGTTGTCCCACCTCCCCGCCTTTGTGGAGTACGTGAGTCAGAGGGTGAGGGAGCAGGGAAGGGCCCTGGGATTCATGCCTCGGGAGCGCCCCGCCTTGGTGAAACGAGGGTTCTGCATGGCTCTGGGGGGACTTTTGTTCATTCGCAGCCAGTTTGCTCGCAGCCGGTCCACCCTGGACAAGACCTATCTTCGGGAATTGGGGTTTGAGGGATAAGGGGTGAGGGAACTCCTCCTCCTCACAACGAAACCACCTCCACCTTCGACCTCCCCCTTGCCAGGGGAATCACCCTCACCTGGGCCGAGGTCCTCTCCGACATGCCGGGGACGTGGGAGATGAGGCCCACCTGCTGACCGCGAGCCTGGAGGCTTTCCAGCACCCCCAAGGCGACGTCCAGGGTGTCCGGATCCAGGGTACCGAAGCCCTCGTCGATGAACAGGGACTCCACCGACAGGGTGCGGGAGGAAAGGGAGGACAGGCCCAAGGCGAGAGCCAAGGAGGCCAGGAAGGTCTCCCCTCCCGACAGGCTGTTCAGGGTTCGCACTTCATCCCCCATGCAGGTGTCCACCACCTGGAGATCCAGATCCTCCCCGGGAATCCTCTCCAGGCGATATCGGTCGGAAAGCTGGGATAGATGGTCGTTGGCACAGGCCAGCAGATGATCCAAGGTCAATCCTTGAGCGAAGCTCTGGAAGGTGACCCCCTTGGCATCCCCGATGAGGTCCGACAGCTTCACCCAGAGGTGAGTCTTCTCCTCCTGGGCTTTGAGGATGGGTTGAAAGGAAGCGCGTCTTTGACGAAATGAATCATCGGCGTCGAGACGGCTCTTGCAAGAAAACACCCGGGCTTGCGCCTCTCCAAGGAGGGATTGGGCCTGCGCCAGGGCCTCCCCGGTTTGGGGAGCGGACAGCCCGGGGGGATCGTCGAGGAGGTGCTGCTCCAGACGCAGGGTGCGTTCGCTCAAGACGGCCTGGCTTCGGTCCATTTCCCTCTGGAGGCGATTCAGGATTTCCCGGGTCTCCTCCATCCACGCTTCGGTGCGGTCCAGGAGGAGTTGGGCGGCCGACTCCTCCAACCCCAGGTCGGCGAGGGCCTGCTGCCACCGGATCTCCGCCTCCCTGGCAAGATTTTCCAGGTCCAGCGCCCGGCGCTCCGCTTCTTCCTTGCGAACGGTGGCGACCCCGGACTGGCGACGCAGCTCCTCCTCCTTCTTTTCGGTGTCCTGGCGCCGATTCATGGCCTGGGTGACGCCATTTCGAGCCCGGCCCTCCACGGCGGTGGTCGCCTCACCTCCCCACAGGTTCCCCCTCTCGTGCTCCTGGCGCCGGACCTGGGCCAGGGCCTTTTCCGCCTCGTCCTCCCTCTCCCCCGCTTCTCGGCACAGGGATTCCCATCGCGCCCTGGACTCCCCCTCTGCTCCCAGCAGCTTCTGGACCTCCACCCCCAGTTCGCCCTCCAAGGCCTCGGCCTGGAGGTACTCGCGGACGGATTGGGAGAGACGGGACATGAAAAGGCGGCGCTCCCGGGTCAGGCCCTCCCTCCATGCGGTTTCGATGAGAACCAGGGACAGATCCTCTGCGCCCCGGCGGGCTTCATCTTCCAACCTATGGATTTCACGGGATATTTCTTCCAGTCGAGTCCGATTGGCCAGGCTTCGAGCCAATGCTGTCTCCTCGGCAGCCGCTGCCGTTCCCAGGGCGCTCCGAGCCTTCTCCTCCTTCTGGTCGGCCTCTTCCCTCTCCGTCAGGCGAGCGATGAGCCCTTCCTCCTCTCGATGCAACCGCTGGAAGGTGCTCTGGATGGCCTCCACTTCGCCCGCCGCCCAGCCCAGAGCGCCCCCTTCCAGGGGAGGGCGGTGAAATTCCCCTTCTTTCCAGGAAGAGGAGAGGAACCGGAGGCGCGTCTCCACCTCCTCCACGCGGGCAAGGGCGTGGGTCTTCCCCTCCAAGGCGCGAGCATGGGCGGCATGAGCCGCCTGGGACTCCTGGCGAACCTGCTCCCTCCTCATTTTCAGGTCGCTCAGGACGCGTTGAATCGCCTCCACCCTGCCTGGGGACGCCCCTGGGGAGGCGTAGGGGTGTTCCAGGGATCCGCACAGAGGGCACGGATGACCGGGAAGGAGGGAGGCCCTCTCCTCCTCCTTGAGGCGGGCGGCCATGGCCTCGTTTCGAAGCTCCTCCTGCACTTCCCATTGGAAATTCAGGTCGGCCTCCTTCTCCTCTTGCTCCTGAATCCGCCTCGCCTCGGTTTCGACACACGCAGTGGCCTCCTCCACCCGAGCAAGAAGCGCCTTGAGTTCCTCACTTCGAAGGACCCACTCCCCGGCCAGGTTCACCAAGGACTCCCCCTTGCGGAGGGCCACTTCCGCCTCGGCTCTCTGTTTCTGCAGGAGCGCCAGGGAAGGGGCCTCCTCCAACAGGGCCAGGACGTGGGCCTTGTTTTCTTCGGCAACCCTGGCCTCTGCCGTCGCGGTCTGACGAAGAGCCACGGCTTTCTGGAGTTCCTCCTCCCATTCCCGACCCTGACCCTCCAGCCTCTCCTTCTCTTGGGAAGACTCATGCAGGCCGTCCAGGACGCTCCCCATCCTGTTCAACTCCCCTTCCCAGCGAGACCATTCCCGGGCAAGGCGCTCTTCCTGCTGGTGAAGACTCAGCCACTCCTGGACCCTCACCCTCTCCTCTTCCTGGAGAAGACGACGCTCTTCGATTCCCTTCAGAGTCGCTCCCTCCCGATCCCGCCGAAGAGAGAGCTCCTCTCCCTTTCCCCTGGCGATCTGGGCCTGGTGACGGGCCGTTTCCAGGATGGCGTCCAGACGGCGAGCCACTTCGAGTTGGGGAAGGAGAGAAGAAAGAGAGGTGGCCGCCCTCTCCTCCTCTTCACGCGCCCGGGCAGTGGCTGCCTGGGCTTCGGGAATGCGGACCCGCAGGAGAGTCTCTTCTTCCTCCCGCAGGCGATGAAGCTCCTTGGCCTGACGGGCGCCCACCGCCGTTCTCAGCATCTCTTCCCGACGGGGGAGAAGGGGGCGAGCCCTCTCCACCCCTCCCCTCTCCTGTCGCAGCTCTTCCGATTCCTTCCAGGCAGTTCGAGCGTTCTCATCTGCGGAAAGAGCCTCCTCCATCTCGGCAGTAAAGACCTCAAATCGTTGGTACCACTGGCGATCCCGGTCCAGCCGAGCCGCCCTTTCCCGGACCTCCGCCATTGCCGCCGCCGCGCCCTCGCCTTCCTCGAGAAGGGCGGCCCTCTCCTCCTCGGTCAGCACCGGCAAATCGATCACCTGCTGACGCAACCTCTCCAGATTCTCCTTTTGGACCTTGGACTCCAACCAGGCACCCTCCCCCAGACGGCGGTAGATGTCGGTGCCGGTCATCTGTTCCAGGAGGTTGGCCCTCTCCTTGGGCAGGGCCTTGAGGAAGGCGGCGAAATCTCCCTGGGCCAACAGGCAGGAGCGGCGAAACTGGTCGAAATTCATCCCCAGCTTCTCCTCGATGGCCGACTGGGTTTCCCCCAGGGTGCCTCCCACCCGTTGCTCCGATGGAAGATTCTTCAACTCCACGGTGGCCGTTTGAAGGGTTCCATCTGCCCGATCTCGGGCTCGCCGCACCGACCAGCGCACCCTCCATCTCTTCAGATCCGCTCCCAGGAAATCCACCTCGGCATACCCCCGGACGGCACCGCGACGGAGCAGGGAACGGGCATCGTTGCTCCTCAGGCGGAGGGGATCTTCAGACGCAAGCCCCACCATCGAGCCACCGTGGTTGGTCAGACGGGGGGTGCGCTGGAACAAGGCCAGACAAAGGGCGTCCAGCAGGGTGCTCTTCCCGGCGCCGGTAGGACCGGTGATGGCAAAGACCCCGGCTCGGGATAGGGGGGGCTGGTCCAATTCCACCGCAAACTCCCCCGCCAGGGAGGCCAGATTCTGCCCTCGAATGGCCAGGATCTTCACGGCCTCTCCCCCTCCACCCGATCCACAAGCTCCCGAAATGCCGAGAGAATCTCCAACGAAGGCCCGCCGGGGAAGCGACTTCCGTACAGACGAAGAAACACCTCCTCGGGGACCCATTCCCGAAGCTCCCGCAGGGCCGTCCCCTCTCCCAATCGAAAACCATCTCCGTGGTGATGGGCGCGAATGTGGACCAGACGGGCGGCCTTCCCCAGGAGGGTCTTCTCCACCACCTGGCGCATTCCCGGTTCCGGATGATCCAGGCGCACCTCCACTTGAAGAAAGGGATGGCGCTCCGCAGGAACTTCGTCCTCCCCGGGCAGGCTTTGCAGTCTCTCCACGACCTGGGAGAGGGGCGCGGGACCTCCCTCGGGAAGGAGCCGTAGAGGCACGGACCGAGGCACATGCAGAGGGGTGATCCCACCCTCCACCAGACCTCCCCGGCGAATCTCGGCCACCACCACCTGATGCCCATATCGAATCTCCCCAAAAGACAGAGGGAGGGGGGAGCCGCTGTACCGGACCTGGGGACGTCCCCCCACCGCCTGGGCCAGATGGAGATGCCCCAAAGCGACGTAGGCAAGGTCTTCAGGAAAGATGTCCACCGGCAGGGCGTGCTGATTGCCCCCCAGGACTCGCCTCTCACTCAACTCTGACAGGCAGGTTCCCACCATGTAGGCATGCCCGGTGGCGAGAAGAGCCTTCCCCGGTCGCAGGTCTCCACGAGCCAGGGCGAAGGCTTCCCGATGAACCTCCCTCACCCCCTCCACCAGAGGATCTTTGTCCTGCTCCCCGCAGGGAGGAAGGTCCCCCACTCGCAGAAAGGGCAGGGCCACCACCCGGGCCCCCTCCTCCCCTTTCTCTCCGGGCAGATCCACCAGCAGGCGGGAGGGGTCCAATCCTCCCCGGCCTTCCCGGGGAAGGGCTCCCACCACCCGGGCTCCCACCCTTTCCATCAGGGGTGCCGCCGCCTCCAGGCCGGAAGGGGAGT
>CAYRTW010000181.1:0-12611 GCA_964426935.1 uncultured Rickettsiales bacterium | reverse complement strand
GGACCCGCGACGCGGCGATCCGACCGTGCAGCAGCATTTCGTGTGATACTCAGAAGGGAGGTAACCGAGTCGGCCCTATTCCCGGGCCCAGCGAGCGATGATGGCCAGTTCACCCCTGGAGTCGGGAAGGGGCAGGCGGACCACCGGGCCGGGAACATGGCGGGCGAGGGGGGAACCGATACCCATGGCCACGTCCACCAGCACGAACCCCTCCTGACGAAGCAGGTCCTCCCACCCTTCCCGAGAAAACAAGAACCGGAGCCCTTTACGGCGGGGTCCCCATGCCGGGCCGAAGAGGTTGGCGGCCAGAGACCCCGAATCTCGATCCACCAGGATCAGGGCACCCATGGGCTTCATCAACCTGCCGGCAGCCACCAAGGCACCCCGAGGATCGGTGCAACGGCTTAGATAGTTATCCACGATGATGGCGTCGTAAACGTCTTCCCCAGGAGTCTCAATCAAGGGGACGGTGGCCTCTTCCACCTGCCATTGGGAACCCTTCTTGCCAAAGGGACGGGCGTTGGCCCCGAAATTGAGGATTCGACCTCCCTTTCGATATCCGTCGGCTTGCAGCAGATCCGCCAGGGCGGGGCGAACCTGTCCCTTGCACTTGCCGGAGCGGGGGGCATCCACGCCTGCCAGGTCGGTGGAAACCACCACCTTGCAGTAGTCACAGCGGTAGCGAGGTCCCTTGCCGCTCTCCTCGACGGTGGCTCGGCAGGTGCTCATCTGGAGGGGGCATTGAGTCGCGTCCACGTCGGCTTCCTGAGGGGATCGATGTCCCGGGGCAAGGCGGCGGGCAAGATAGCAGGGAAGCCGGAGCGAAGGAAGCACCCCCTCGGGCTGGGGACCCCACCGGAAGGATTCCAGGAGAGACCAGGATCAGGGGATCTCCTCGCTGCCCTATCGGGCGATGGTCTTCAGGCTGAGGATTTCCTCGAGAAAGGCCGGGGCGAGGCGATTGGCCAGCACCACCGCCTGACTGCGACGATTGCAGAACACCTCCCGGGCATTCCTCTCCACTCCATTCAGGACTCGGAAAGCCACCTGCTCGGGGGTCATCAGCCCCCCCGATTCCGCCTTCTTCTTGACCCTCTCTGGCAAACCCGGCTGGCGATTCATGGCCGTGTCCGTTCCGGTGGGCAACACCAGGGTGACCGACACTCCCGTTCCCCGAAGTTCGGCCCTCAGGCTTTCAGTCAGTCCCGCCAGGGCAAACTTGGTGGCGGCGTATCCCCCGTAGAGAGGCATGGCCCTGCGGGCCAGGATGGATGCCACGTTCACCACCTGCCCCCTCTTCCGCATCACCATGCCAGGGACCACCGCCTGGATGGGGTGAAGGCAGCCCATCACATTCACCGCCAGCATCTCCTCCACGTCCCGGGGATCGGCCTCCAGCACCGTGGCAGGACGAAGCAGAGCAGCGTTGTTTACCAGGATGTCCACCGGCCCGAGGATGGATTCCACCCGTTGCGCCGCCCCCCTTGTCTCTTCCCGAGACGATACATCCCCCGGGGCTATGGTGCAGGCCCCTCCCAACGCCTCGATTTCAGCGGCCACCGCTTCCAGGCCCGAACGGCGGCGGGCGGTCATCCCCACTCGGGCGCCTTCAGCCGCAAAGGCCAGACTCAGGGCCCGGCCGATCCCCGCCGAGGCTCCGGTGATCCACACCACCCGACCGTGAAAACGAGCCTTCATGGGAAGTTCAGAATTTCTGGAAGAGGTAGCGAAACTCAATGGCAGCGTCTTCGGGCATCTTCCACTGACCCATCTCTTTTTCCAGGCAGGCCCGAACGGATGGATGGGACTGACCATCGTCCCAGACCACACGGAGATCCTGTGGGGAGGCGTCCTTCACGGCTCGGAAGGTCACGCTGCCCTGCTCCACTCCGGCGACACCCCCTACGCAAGGACCCAGGCGGTCCAAGCGCTCATGAATGGCGGTCACCACCGTCATCGGCGGCGTCACCCCTCCCGGCTCCCCAAACATCGCCGCCAGGGTTCCCACCGACTCGACGCGGGTCCCCGGGTTCACTCCCTCCGCCAGGGAGTCCTTCAGCATCGTCTCGGGAGTTCGGGAGTCGGCGTCAGGAGAGGGAAGGGCGAGGGCAGTGGGAGGCGGGGCTGGAGGGGAGGAATCCGCCTGAGGGGCAGGGGCACACCCCTCCACCAGGCCGGAAAGAATCATCAGGGAAATCGCAGCATGGAAGCGCATGGGTCGATGATGCCCCACCCTCACCCTCTTCACAATGGAGACGGGGACCCCTTCTAAGGAATGCGAAAGGGGATCAGTGGAGACGGTAACTCTCGGCCGTCGTCCAACTCCGCCACCACCTGCCACTGGTAATTGCCCGCCCCCAGGGGATCACCGGAAAGTTCAATGAATACAGGCTCTTGTTGACGGGGCCTCTTCCCCGGTGAGGTCCCAACCTCCTTGCCCGGGGAAGGGGAGGTCAAGGACAGCTTGCTCATCCTCCGGGAACGCACCCGCCTCCCCTCTTTGGACCACACCGTCAGCCGATATGCCTCCGCTCCCTCCACGGGACGGAACTGCATCCGCAGCGGGCCCGCAGGCACCTCCCCCACCGGAAAGAGGGGCACGGGGGGATGGACTCGGGGAGCCAGGGAGGATTGACGGGGTGGAGGGGTGACAGCAGACGAATCGGGTTGCCCGGTGGGTCGGTACCACAGAGCGAGGAGCATCAACCCCAAGAGAGAAGCCAGAATCAGACCTCGCCGGAGGGAGAGCACTCCTGAGTCTCGACTCCATCGCCAGAAATCCTGGAGCCCCTGCATCCCGACCTTCATCCGCTTTTCTGCCTTGAAGCCACTCCCCTGGCCGGAGGAGGAGGGAGGCTCCACGCCTTTCCTCGGGGGAGAGGACTCCCTCGGGGAGAGGACCACGGGAGAGGCGGGAGGCCCCACGGGTAAAGACGGGGGAGGAAGACGGGAGGGAAGAGGGGCAATGGTGACGGCCGTTGGAGAGGCCATCCCGACTCTTCTCTTCGGCACAGATGGGGAACGACACAGCCAACGCAGGGCCCCGCTCAATTCCTCCGCCCCTGTCAACTCGGCGACACAAGAGGCACAGGCCAGGATGTGGAGATCCATCTTCCTGACTTCGTCTCTCTCCAGGCGTCCGGAGTCGTACAGAACCAATCGAGCCTCAGCGGTGGGATCGAAGCAGGCTGGCCCCTCCTCCCCCCTCTTCCCCAGCCGGTGATGGAGCTCCCGGAAGGCTTCCAGGGTCGCCAGGGAGGGGGTGGGTGCCCCTTTCGTGGCGCTGATCCTGTCCCTCCATCCTCCCGAATCTCCCGGCGCGTAGGCCGCCCTCAGCCACGCCCCCCCTTCTCCGGGGAGGCTCGAAAGAAGGGGAGAGACCCGGTTGGCCAGAGCCGCCAGGGCCACCGCTTCCTCGGGACTCAGCCGAGCCAGATCCCCTCCCCTCTCCTCCCTCTCTCCACCCCCTGCTTTCCGAGCAGCCGCGTCCAGGAGAGAAAGAATCCAGACCAGAGGTTCCTGGGGAAGAGAGGCGATTTCCGTCGTCACCCGGGCGAGAACCTGGGGGGCGACCTCAGGGACTCCCCTCCGACGCGCCAGAACCCCCACCCTGAACCCCAGTGTCTCCAGGGTCCTTCTCCTGGACTCCCCATCCCCCTGGCGCCAACCGCGAAGTCCATCCAACAGGGAATCGCGACCGTGAACAATGGAATGGGCGGAAGGCGAAAGCGGCATGCGGGCACCATGATAACCAAGGAACGGCCGTCCGGCGAAGATCGCCTGTCCCACTCCCCCAGGTGGGGTCGGGCGGTTTCCTCCTCGGGAAATTCTGTGCTAAGGCAAAGACCATGCGTTCCTGCGGCGTCCTCCAGATCGAGCCCACCGATTTCTGCAACCTGACCTGCCCCATGTGCCATCCCCAGCAAGGGTTTCGGTCCGTGCTTCACGGAGATTTGCGAAAGGGATTCCTGGATCTCTCCTTGTTCCGGCGCATCATCGACGGCATCGCTCGCTCGGACGTGTGCTTTGACCACCTGATCTTTCAATGGCTGGGGGATCCCTCCCTCCACCCGGGACTGGAGGACATGCTGGCCTACGCCGTCTCCCGGGCGGGGGATCGGTTCGGATATTTTCGCATCGACACCAACGCCATCGTGCTGACCCCCGAGCGCATCGACAAGCTGGTGGAAGCCTACGCCCAGAGACCCGAGGTCCCGGTCCTGTTGGTGTTCAGCATCGACTCCATCTCTCCGGAAACCTACATCCGGGTGAAGGGCAAGGACGCCTTCCATACGGTGATGGACCACGTTCACTATTTCCTGCAGAGAAGAGGGCAACTCACCTCTCCCTCCATCAACCTCAACTGTGAGTTTCAGTTCGTCCTCCAGGAGGGAAACCACCACGAAGCCCGGGCGTTCATCGACCACTGGGACCGGGTGTGTGCCCAGGGGCGCAATGGTGTGGGGTGGAACGAAGTGATGCTCAAGCGCCTGTCGGTAGGCACGGGTGGAGGGCCCCAGGACGCTGCGGACCGCCTCTACGACGACACCATCCGCCGCTTCTCCATCCAGCCCTTTGATCGCCCCTGGCTCCACCTCAAGACCTGGTCGGCCTCTCCCTGGCAGCGCCACGACGATGCGGTGTCCCCATGAGCCTCGCAGGAAAGCTGCTCCAGGTCCTTCAGGAGGGGGATCTTCGACCGGAAGGAGAGCAGAGCCGGCGCCCTCCCTGCCCCGGGCTGTGGAAGACTCCGGTGATTCGTTGGGATGGCCAGCTCATGACCTGCTGCGCCGACGTGGAGGGGGAGATTCCGGTGGGAAACCTCAGGGACGCCGATTTTGACGCCCTGTGGTTTGGGGAGACCATGACCCGCTATCGCCTGCTTCACATCCAGGGGCGATTCGGAGAGATGCCCAAGTGCCTCCACTGTGGGGGCATCAACTTCTACTCCATGGAGCCTGCGGAGGTTCGGACCTACCTGGAGAGCATCGGTCGGGGGGACCTCTATCCTGCCTATGCCTCCCGAATCGGGGCCTGAGCGGGAATTCAACGGCGCCCGGTGCCCTTATGACCCGCTCCCCTCATTGACACCAACTCCGCAAGATCCTATCGAGTTCCCTCACCCCAGCCCATTCCCTCTGATGGAAGGAGACGGCATGTCCACCGAAGCCCCTGTCATCCGCAGCCTGCCCCGTATCAACGAACTGGCCCCTGACTTTACCGCCCACACCACCCAAGGACCCATCACCCTGTCGGATTATCGAGGCAAAAAATGGGTGGTGTTGTTCTCCCATCCGGCTGATTTTACTCCCGTTTGCACCACTGAATTTGTGGCCTTCACCAGACTTTGGCCGGAATTCGACCGGCGAAACGTGCAACTCCTGGGGCTTTCGGTGGACAGCATCTACTCCCACATCGGGTGGTTGAAGAGCATCGAACAGCATTTCTCGGTCACGGTGCCTTTCCCCCTGGTACCCGACCGCAACATGAAGATCGCCCAGGACTACGGGATGATCCATCCCGGCGCCTCGGACACCGCCACGGTGCGGGCGGTGTTTGTCATCGATCCCAAGGGAATGATCCGAGCCATGGTGTACTACCCTCTTCAGGCGGGCAGGAACATGGACGAGATCCTTCGCCTCATCGATGCCCTCCAGACTGTGGACACCCACGGAGTGGCCTGCCCTGCCAACTGGCGCCCGGGCGAAGCGGTGATCATCCCCGCTCCCATGACCAAGGAGGGAGCGGATGCCCGCAAGGATCTGGCCGGAGTGACCGAATACACCGACTGGTACCTGGCCAAGAAGAGGGTGTGACCGGAGGGGATTTCTATTCCCGCCGACGATTCTGAAACGCCATTGCCCCGGCCAGTGCCTCCTTCATGACGGCATCTCGACCTCCTCGGAATTCAGCCTCAAGAGCCTGCTGAAGAGGCAGATCCCATTGTTGGTACAGGCTTTTTCGATCTCCCTTCATGCACAGGGGAGGTAGAGAGGCGAGTTCCCGCGCCAGGGCCAAGGAGGCTTCCAGACCCTGTCCATCCGGCACCACCCGGTTGACCAGACCCATGGCCAGCGCCTCATCGGCCTTGACCTCTCGACCGGTCAGGATCAAGTCCAGGGCCCGGGATTGACCGATGAGGCGGGGCAGGCGCACGGTGCCCCCGTCAATCAACGGCACTCCCCACTTGCGGCAGAACACCCCCAGGATGGCCCCCTCCTCCGCCACCCTCAGATCGCACCACAGGGCCAGTTCCAGGCCACCCGCCACGGCGTGCCCGGCGATGGCGGCGATGACCGGTTTGCCAAGAAGCATCCGGGTGGGGCCCATCGGACCGTCCCCCTCCTCTTCCAGCCGGTTGCCCTCTCCTCGGGCCAGGGCCTGAAGATCCGCTCCCGAGCAGAAGGTTCCCCCCTGCCCCCACAAGACCGCCACCCGGGCCTCTTCGTCGGCGTCAAAGGCGCGAAAGGCATCGGCCAAGGCTTGTGCAGTGGGGCGATCCACCGCGTTGCGAACCCTGGGACGATGGAGGCCGACCAGGGTGACCGGTCCCTCGTGCTTGACGAAAACCGGGGATTGGGGCTGTTCTTCGAGCATGGATGCGACGCTAACGGATCTGGCTTCCCGAATCGAGGGGCACCTTCATCTCCACACCGGGGCTTCCCCCAAGGTGGTCGATCTCCAGCCCATGGGAGGAGGAGCCTGCCAGGAGCTTCACCGAGTCACCCTTCAATGGAAGGAGGGTGGGCTGCCCCCTGAAACCCTGGTGATGCGAAGCGATGCTCCCCGCTCTCTGCCTGGCAGCATGGATCGGCAGGGGGAGTTCGCCATCCTCCAGGAAGTGGTGGCCCGAGGTGTCTTGACCCCCAAGGCTCGCTTCTGGGGACGGGATCTGGTGCGACCCGGTGCCGGCTCCTATTTTCTGGACTTCTGCCCGGGGGTGGCCATCGGTCGCAAGGTGGTGGGGGATCCCTCCTTGGCGCCGGCTCGGGCCCTTCTTTCCACTCAACTGGCCGGGGAACTGGCCCGCATCCATACCGTCACCCCTTTATCAGCCCCCTCCTTGAAAATCGCCTCTCCTTTGGGCGAGGAGGAGGACGCCGCCGTTGCCGCCCGAACCTTCCTGAGGACCCTATTGGACGGTCTGAGCGCCCCCCGACCAGCCTTGGAGCTGGTGGATCGCTGGCTGGGGGAGAACCTGCCCACCCGGGTGCCCAGGACCCTGGTTCACGGCGATTTCCGCACCGGAAACTTCCTGGTGGGCGAGGAGGGATTGAGAGGGATCCTGGACTGGGAGTTTGCCCATTGGGGGGATCCCGCCTGTGATCTCGGCTGGCTGTGGGTGAGGGACTGGCGCTTCGGCCGACTGGATCTTCCCACCGGGGGATTCGGCAAAAAAGCAGAATTCCTGAAGGCCTATGGGGAAGCGGGAGGGACCGCCATGGAGCCGGGCCGCCTGCATTTCTGGGAAGTCATGGGAAACGCACGATGGGCGGCTGCCTGCGTGTACCAGGGGCAGCGGTATCTTTCCGGCGCACAAAGAGACATTGAGCTGCTGGCCATTTCCCGGCGGGTGGCAGAGATGGAATGGGAGGCTCTCCGCCTCATCGAACAAGGAGCCCGTTGATGCAAGATCCCCCCGACAAGGAGGTGTTTCTGGAGGCGGTGGCCACCTTCCTGGAGAAGGAGGTCCGAGGAGCGGTGAAGGACCCCGCCCTGGTGTTTCGGGTGCTCATTGCCGCTCATCTCCTGCGGGTGGTGGAAGGGGAGTCCCGGAAGGAGGACCTCCACGACAGCGCCGAGGCTCAAAGGCTGGCGGAGGTTCTGGACCTTCCCGATCCCCCCTCTTCCCGGATGGAGAGGCGGGAATTCCTGGCTCACCACACCGCTTCTTTGGCCCTATCCATCCGCAGTGGGGCTCTTTCCGCCTCCCCTGACTCTCCGGCGTGGCAGCACATCAAGGCCACCCTTCGGGAAAAGCTCCAGGTCATCCAGCCCCGCTTTGACCTCTCAAGCGACATCTGATTTTCCAAGATTTCCCTTCAAAAACCGCAAAGGATTCCATGGATTTCTCTGTTTCACCTCGGCTTTCCGCGCTCCGCTCTCAGGTGCGGGAATTTATAGATACTCGCGTGATTCCTCAGGAAGATCGGATCCGTGATGAGGATTGGGGAAGCCAGCACTCCACCCTTCATCGACTCCAGGACCAGGTCCGGGAGGCCGGACTTTGGGCCCCCCATCTGCCGGTGGAATGGGGAGGACAGGGCCTGGGGATTTCCGGGATGTGTACCTTGTTTCGAGACATGGGCCGCTCCCCGGTGGGGGCCCGGGTGTTTCATTGCGACGCTCCCGACCAGGGGAACATGGATCTGCTGCTCCGGGCTGCCTCACCCGCCCTGAAGGACAAGTTCCTGCGCCCCTTGTGTGAGGGACGGATCACCTCGGCCTTCTGCATGACCGAACCCGCCCCAGGGGCAGGAGCCGATCCCAGCAATTTGCGAACCCGGGCGGTGGCCGACGGAGGGGACTGGGTGCTGGATGGCCACAAGTGGTATTCCACGGGAGGGGGGGATGCTGCCTTCCTCATCGTCATGGCTCGGACCTCTGAAGATCGGGAGAAGGGAGCCACCCTGCTGGTGGTGGACCGTCATGCCCCCGGCGTGGAGCATGTCCGTGACATCGACACCTTCTCCGAACCCCTGTTGCAGCATCGGGAGGCGGAGTTTCGGTTTCATCAGGTTCGGGTGTCTGCCGATGCCGTTCTGGGTGGAGTGGGGGAGGGCTTCGCCCTGGCCCAGGCTCGCCTGGTTCCCGCTCGTCTCACCCATTGCATGCGCTGGCTGGGGCTTGCCGACCGCACCCTGTCCATGTGTCGTGAATACATCACTACGCGAATCTCTTTCGGTTCCACCCTGTCACAGCATCAGTTGATACAAGAAAAAATCGCTCGACATGCGACAGCAATCCACGCCGGAAACCTGATGACCCTGCATTGCGCCTGGCTTCTGGAAACAGGAGATCCAGCTTCAGCTCGGGGATTTTCTTCCATGGTCAAAAATCATGTCGCCAGTCTTTTGTGTGACGTTCTCGATGACGCCATGCAGATGCACGGAGGACTGGGATATTCCCGAGACATGCCCTTTGGCGACTGGTACCGCCACGCCCGCGCCGCCCCCATCGCCGACGGGCCCACCGAGGTCCACATCGGAGTGGTGGCGCGGGAATACCTGCGGGGGAGGCTTCCACTGCTGGAGTGATGGGCCCGAAATTCAGTCTTCACGCCAAGGGGAAGCAATCAACCACACCCCCTCACCACTCCCAGTATCCGATTCCACACCGCAGGAAGGGCATCCCAGCAGCAGATCATGGAGGCCGTCTCCATCCCAGTCTCCTACCTCCAGGGAACCCGCCTCTCCCAACCGATCCAGGGAATCCGTACCGCTCAGCCGGGCCGAGGGGGAGGCCAGGAAAAGCTCCGAAACGCTGGTGTACCGGGCCCCGGTGACCACATAGACCCGGCCAGTGGAGTCGGCGGTTTCCGACCAGGCAGGAGCCCCGGTCAGCAGATCCGCCACCCCATCCCCATCCAGGTCGGGCAGGACGGGGGGCAAGACTCCCCCCTCATCGGGCCACTCCTCCCCCAAAAACCAGGCCAGGGCCAGATCCATCACCGGAAACACTCCCCCGGCCACCACCGCAGCCCCGGGAATCAGATACACCCCACCCGGATGCCCCGCGCCCCCCAGGGCCGAGGTCCCTCCCACCGCAAAATCACCCCATCCGTCTCCATCCACATCCCCCGCCTCCCCTGCCGAGGTCCCCAAGGTGGCTCCATCGTAGGCCCCCAGGAGCACCAGTTGGGCATCCTGGCGCTTGCTCAGGGAGCGGCTCATCAGGTCGGCCCCAGAAAAAACATAGACCTCACCCCGATTGGCCCCGCCATAGGGGGCTCCCACCAGGAGTTCGGGGCGGCCGTCTCCATTCAGATCCCCCACTGGGGCGGAGAAAGCGATGTCCTCCCCCTCAGCGTCGGGAGCGGCGGTCGCGGCATTCGAAGCGGTCAGGGCGGCGCCGGGAGCCACGTCGGTCCCTCGGAACACCAGGCACCCCGTACTCCCTCCCAACCCAAGGGGGGTCTGGGATTCCTCAGGGGTGGCAGGGCTGATGCGGGCGGAGGCCCCGATCTCGTCCCATCCGTCTCCATCCAGGTCCGCCGTCCACAGAAACAGGCGCCCCAGTCCATCCTGGTCGTACTCCCCGTCGATGCGAGCCAAGGACTCACTCAAGGAGTGCTCTCCCGCCTCCTCCATGGCCCTGCCGCCCGAGTAGACGTGGAGCCTTCCTGCCGAGGAGGCGTATTCGGGAGAGGCGATGACCAGGTCAGAAGCCCCGTCCCCATCCACATCGGCCAGGGATTGCACCCGGGAGCCGGCGGCGTCCTCGCTGGCCAGACCGGTCAAGACAACAGGGGTGGGAGGGAGGGAGATGTCCGCAGTGAATTGAAGGAGGGACTCTCCTGAGTAGATGAACACCGCCCCCGATGCTGCGGTCCATTCGGTGGAGGCGGCAGGGGCCCCCACCACCAGCTCGGGCAGGCCGTCCCCATCCAGATCGGGAGAAGAGAGAACGGCGGCTCCAAAATCCGATTCGGCCAGAGGAGAGGGGAGAAACACGCCAGACTCCTCCAGAGCAAAGGGAGGTTCATCCCCCCCTTCACAGTCCTGGTCGATACCGTCTCCAGGCTGAACGGGCATCCCCGGATGCACCCCATCCTCGCCGTCGTCGCAATCTCCCTGACAGGCCCGAATCCCATCCCCATCCTGGTCTGGGCACTCCACCACCCGAATCACCACTCCATCGACAGACTCATGACCCTCCAGATCGGTGACCCGGGCCTCGATCAGATAGCTTCCCTCGGCCAGACGAGGAATCTGGGCAGAGAAGCCCCCCTCCTCGTCCACCGCCACTCGGGGCAGAAAAGCTCCCCCCTTGATCTTCAGCACCACCCATCCGGGGCGGCGCGCATCCCCGTCCCTCACCCGGCCTTCCAGGGGAACCGGCAGATCCGTCGGCCAGTCCTCCTCGGGGCCAGAAAGAGTAACCAGGGGCGCCTGCGCCGTGGCCACCTGAACCTCCACCTGGGCCGTGCCCACGTATCCCTCATGATTGCGAACCCGGAGCATCAGGGAATGACTCCCCGCCGAAAGCCCCTCCAGTTCGGCATGGATTCGCCCCCCCTCCTCGGCCACTCCCTCCGCCAGGAGACCATCCCTCCCCGACTCCCAGCGGTATTCCACCGGGGTCTCCGGCTCCTGAAGATCCACCCCCCGGCCCTCCAGCACCAGGGGGATGTGGGCATCGAAGCGATCCCCGTCGTGGGGAAAGAGGATGGCGGCGGCCGGCTCATCTCCATGGATTCGAATGGGGTCCACCTGATCTGCCCCCGAGCACCCCCACAGAAGAAGGGCGGGAAGCGCTCTCCAAGGCAACCTCACAGCGCCCCTCCCCACAGCAGCCACACCGCCCCCACCGCCTCTTCCCCCAGACCCCAGCCGGGAAGCCCTGCCACCCCATCCCCCAAGCCATCCCCATCCAGATCGCCGCTGGCCAGGGTCAACGAAGCTCCCAGGCCATCTTGCTCATCGTCACCGCGCAAGATCAGGCCGTTCCAGGCGATCTTCCCCTCCGCAGCCGAAAGCAGGCTGCCCCCGGAGGTCCAGTACAGAGAGCCCGCAGAAGTCCCATGAACAGAAGCACCGGGAGCCCCCACCAGGAGATCAGGAACGCCGTCTCCATCGGTGTCCCCCGTGAACAGGAGGCTTGCTCCCACAAGATCGCCGGCGACCTCTCCGAGGAGGCGGGCTCCCGCTGAAGCGGCCTCCACGCTCTCCGCTCCTGGAAAGAGGGCGCCGGAGAACACCAGAACCGCTCCCTCCCCCGCATCACCTGCCTCCCCGAAAGCCAGCTCCGAAGAGCCATCCCCGTCCAGATCCGAGCCCCCCATCGCCGCTCCCGGCCACCACCAGCCTCCCCCAGCAGTCATCAGTGACACGTTGGGAGAGGAGGCATCCACCTTGCCCCCCAGGAGGAAGGACGAAGAGGCGAAGATCCCGTCCCCATTGCGGATTTCGTCCCCTCCGTCCCCATCCAGATCCCCCGCGCCGGAAGCCCCCAGGACATCTCCCCCCTCTTTGTGGAGACGAGCCCTGGCTTCCTGATCCAGGAGGGTTCCGCCTCCTTCCAGCAGGGAGGAAGGAAACCACAGGGCCTCTGCCTCTCCCGCATCCGCTGCGTCCAATCCCGACCGGTGGCTGGCCAGAAGGTCGGCAGCCCCATCCCCGTCCACATCCGCCCCCACCAGAAAATCCCCTCCCAAGGCTCCTCCTGCCACCGTCCCCAGAACCAGCTCGACCATCTCCCCTCCCCCTTCCGCCACCCGGGCCCCCGACAGGAGCATCAGCTTTCCCAGACCACTCCCCGTGGCACCATCCTGGGGGACCCCCACCACTGCGTCCGCCCCGCCGGCCCCAACCCCATACCCCCCCGCCCCCAACCCGGCGCCCCCGCCCACCCCCCGCGCCCCCCCCCCGAAAGCGGCGCCCGCCACCGGG
>CAYRTW010000180.1:0-12673 GCA_964426935.1 uncultured Rickettsiales bacterium | reverse complement strand
TGCTCGTCGATGGACCAAACCAGCACCCCCTCGGAGGAGCGCCCTATCGCAGATCTCCCCCCGGGAAGAAGGGTGATTCCATGGGTGGGACCCATCTCGTTGGCAGTGATTCCCGAGGTGAGGGGATAACCCCTCTCCACTGTGAGCCCTCCCCTCCTCCAGGTACACAGGATGCTTTCATCATCCACCAGGCGCAGGAGATCTCCCCGATACGCCAGGGTGGTCATCTCCAGGGGGGCGAGGGAGAGGGAGGTCCATAGCGGGGATCGCTCCTGAAGGGTGAGGCGATGGGGCTGATTGTGGCTGTCCAGGGCGGCCAGTTCCTGCCCGGATCCGGAAAACGCCAGAAACCCCGCCGGCTGGGCTAAAGAGGGCAGGGTGCGAAGGACCGCAGGACGACCTCCCCGAGTGGTGATCAGGGAGATGGTTCCGTCCAGCCACCCCAGGGCCACCGATTCCCCGTCGGGGGAGGCCGCCTGGCTCATCAGGATCCGGGAGGAGGGTCCTCCCAAGGGAGCCAACGGAACATCCTCAGAGAGAGAGGGGGGAGAAGAGCCCAGATCCCAGAGGCGTCCCCTCCCCTCGACGTCCACCGCCAACAGCCATTGATCTGATTTTCCCAGGAACAGGGCAGCGGCGATTCGATCCTGCATGGGGGCCAGGGCTCCCTCCCTTCGCCCCGTTCTTCCTCCGTAGAGGTCCAGGGACAGTCCTGCTCCCGGATCCTCCACCACGAGGTAGCGACCGGCGTGGGAAACGGCCAGGACATGGGCCTTCTGATCTTCGGCGATGGGCCACCAGGTAGAAACGGCATCCAGGGCGGCCCCCAGACCCGCCAGGGCAGGAGCCGGCGGTTCAGCAAGGTTCAAGGGAGCGGAGAGAGCACCGTTCACCGCTGAACTCCCCTTGAGGAGAGCGTCGAAGATCCGGTCCGGCTCGTAGGCCAGCAGCTCCGCCGCCTGCCCCGCTTCCCGCACCCCCGCCGCAGCCAGTCCTTGGGCCAATTGCACCTGCACCCTCTGGGCGGTTTCCTGCGCCTCGGCCTGGCGATTGAGATGGGCAATGTTCTTCCAGGTGTTTCGCAGCAGGAACAGAACCACCAGCACCAGAACAAACAGAGCCGTTCCCACCCGCCAGGCCACCACCACCCGCCGCCGTTGGACCTCGGCGTCCCGCCTTTCGAACTCCGCCTCCTTTTCGGCGTTCTCCAATTCTACCTGGGCAAGTTGGGCCTGGAGCCTCTCCTTCTCTTGGGCTCGCCGGAACTCTTGGCCCTGGTGAAGGAATTCCTGCTCCTCAGCGGTGAGATCGTTTCGAGACCGGGCCCACTGCTCAAAGCGCATGAGCCACCCCCCCTGGAGGAGGTAATCGGTGGACCGCTCATGGTCCAGCCACTGCCCCATCTCCACCGTAAACGGACGATCCAGGGCTCCTTCCATTTCCTGAATCCAGATTCCATCGTAGACGCGCTGAAACACTCGATTTCGGGTGGCCAGAACCGACATCCCCCTCACGGTTCGGGCCGCCACCAGCCCCGACAGGCACAGCTCCATCCGAGCCGGTTCGGAGAAGTCTGCAGCAATGGCTTCTCCCGCCCTCACCCGTCGGTACAGGTTGAGCATGGCCACCTTCTGGGCGGCAGGCAGGCCCCTTTCCCAGCGTCGCCCCGCCGCTGCCACCACCGGATCCCCCAGCCTCCCCTTCTTCAGGAAGGTCTCCTCCACCGTCTTGTCCACCCAGGCGGCCTCGGTCAGTCCTTCGGGGATTTCTTCCAATTCGTATTGCACCCTCAGTTCCTGGCCCAGCATCTGGGTCATGTAGGGGTGGCCATCTGTCCAATGGAGAATGCGCTGTAGGAGAGCATTGCCATCCCTTCCCATGCCTTCCAATCCGGGAAGAAAGGCCCGGGCCTCCTCCAGGGTGAGGTCATCCACCCAGATGCGCCGTCCAATGTTGAACTCGGTGATCTTCCGGTCCTCAATCAGCTCGGAGGGAAGGGCCACTCCGATGAGAACGAAGGCCAGGCGCCCCAAGGACTCCCTCCCAGGAAGGACCCGGGCGTTGTAGAGGCTGCGAAGAGCCGTAAAGAATGAATCCCGAGAGAAGGACAGCTTGAGCACCGCGTCGATCTCGTCGATGAACACCACCAGCCCGGATGGACTCAGGGGGAGGGCCACCTGCTCCATCCATCCCAGCCAGCGCTCCACCGGGGTGGGTTCTCCCCGCTGACTCCAGGCGGCGGATACGGCAGCAAAGGGATCGCCCTCTATTCCAATCTCTCGGGCCACCACCGCCGCCAGGGAGCGATACCAGGAGTCTTCGTCGGAGGTGCCGATGGCGGTCAGGTCAATGGTGGCCGCTCGGGCTCCCTTGGGCAGGGAGGCGCGGGCCCGACTGCACAAGCTGGACTTTCCCACCTGGCGGGGAGCATAGACCATGCAGTATTCGAAGCGGGCCAACTCCCGAGCCAGGGCCCCATCGGCGGTGCGGCGGGTGATGTAGAAGGCGTCGTCAGGAACGGCCCCCCCGGCGTGGAACCGAGGGCTCACGGCAGCCCCATCAGGCGACGGAAGTGGCGTTCATAGACCCGATAACGCACCTCGCACCGCCCGTAGGCCACCGTAAACAGGCCGGCCCGATCCAGCCTCTGTCCCGCCTCCGAGGCGATCTTGGCAGAGGCCCCCAGGGTCAACACCTCCCGCATGGCCCCCCGCAAATCCGGCTCCGCCTCCACCGCCATCCATCTCTGGGTCAGGTGGTCGGAGAGGACCTCGAACACCCGGGGCTCCCTCACCAGGGACGACAGGGGCTGCTCCTCCACCACCGCCGCGTCCATCAGCAGGCGCAGGAGCAGGGGGTGTCCGCCCACCCAGGCCATGGCCTCATCAATGTCCTGGGAAGAGGCGGGGATCCCGTATCTCCTGGCCAGCTCCGTCGCCTGATTGGCGGTGAAATCCCCCACTGGGATGGGCTGGACCGGCAGGGGAGAGGTGTTGGCATTGATCCACAGCGCCGGCTCGGTGGAGGCGGCCATCACCAATCGCAACTTGGTCCAGTTGGATCCGCTGCTTCCCCGGGCCCAGTGGCGCAACATGGCAAACAGCTTCTCCCCGGTCTCGGTGCCCCAGAACGAGTCCGCGTGATCCAGGGCGAGGATGACCCGGGGAGTGGAGACAGCTCCCAGGATTCCCTCCTCAAAGGCACGGGAGAACTCGGCCGTGCCCCCCTTCCAATCTTTCCAACGGGGAGGCAGGCGGTCCATGAACCCCGGCACCACGGCGGAGAACTCGGTGCCCAAAAGGAAAAGGATCTCCTCCACCGAGGCGCTTCTCAATCCCGAGCCCCCCAAAGCATCGAAATCCACTCGGAGGATGGTGGCGGAACGATTTTTCTCCTGGGCCTCCAAGGTCAGCAGGTGATCAAAAATCCAGCTCTTGCCCATCTTGGAGGGTCCCAGGAGGACTACCGGAGTCTGTCCCTGAAGATACAGACGAGCCCTCTTCACCTCCTTGGGGCGGTCCACGAACCACTCCCTCTGGTAGCCACTTCCCGCCGCCTGAAAGGGCAGTCCAGGGGGAGTGATGGCTGAAGAAGGCAGTAATTCCATGCCTTTGGAGATGGGACAGGCATAGAGAAGGCCGTGGAGGGCCAGGCCGCCGGGGCCAGGGATGACGTGGTAGAGGATCCCCACCACCCGACCCTCCACCACCACCGGGGCTCCCGAAAATCCCTGCATCACCCCGCCCGGCCCGGCAGCAGCATCGGGAGAAAAGAGTTGGAGAGCGGGCTGACCATCGGGACCGGTGGCTCCAGGAAGGCGCACCTCCCCCACCACGGCGTTGGGCAGATTGGACACCAGATCGGGAAATCCCAGCGAGGTGAATCGGCCCCCCGCCACCGCCACCCCCGGGAGGAGGGGCCGGGTGCCCTCAGGGGGTGAAGTCACCCTCAACAGAGCGCAATCGGCCGTTCCGTGCAGAGCCTCCACCACCGCCATCGCCTCGCTTGCGGCAAAGCGAAGGCGCACCGGACTTCCCAAGGGAAGGTGGTCCACCACATGGCGACAGGTCAGGGCGAACTCCGGGGCCACCAGAAAGGCACTCCCCGTCCTTCCTCCCGCCGCCACTGAGGCACAGGCCACCTGGAGGGAACCCATGGCAGAAGCCAGATCCGCAGGGTTTGTACCGGTCACGAAGCCATCCTCGTCCCCCAGTCATCGGGCGAAACCCCGTTCCCGGCGGGCGGAAGGGAGGTGCTTCAGGGGACGGGACATTGTAGCAAACTCGCGACTTTGAACTGTCCGCTTGCCTACAATGAGACTCAAATTATACTCATACACATGACGATGACGAAGCGAATCCAGATTCCCATTGAGAGGGCCGAGTTGGCCCTGATCAAGGCTGCGGCCACCCATGCCGGCCGACCGGTCGCGGATTGGGCCCGATCCATCCTGCGAGAGGAGGCCCAAAGGGAGTTGAGAGACCCCTCCTTGGACCCTCGCAGCGCCCTCCATCAGATGTTCTCCATTGATGCGCCTATTGCAGAACTGCAAGAGATGATTGAGGAATCTATCGCCGGACGTTTCCGGTGATTCTTATCGACGCCAACATCTTCATGTATGCAGCGGGTCGGGAAAGTCCACAGCGCCGGCCTTGTCAGTCCTTCTTGGAGAAGGTGGTGGAGGGTGACGGTCCGAGAGTGGGTACCAACGCCGAAGTCCTCCAGGAGCTCCTTCACCGCTACCGGAGCATCGGAAGGCCGGAACTTGGGTTTCGCATCTTCGATTCGGTGGTGACCCTGGGATTCCCGATTCTCGAAGTGGGAGAAGGTGAGGTTCGCCGGGCCCGTCGCCTGCTGGAAACCTTTCCGGATCTCTCTACCCGGGACGCGGTGCATCTGGGGGTAATGGAGGCCCATGGCATGGTGGAGATCTTGAGCTACGATCGAGGTTTCGACGCCGTCGATTGGGTGCGGCGGATCGAGCCGTGATGGGGTTGTTGATCACATCCGACCTGCTTTTTATTTGATGGTATTTCGCACACCCACAGTTTAGTCTGAAGTTCCAGCCTCCCCCCGCCCCTTCCTCCCTCGATTTCCCAGTAACCATCAGCATTTTCGGGTATCGGGGGTAGTTCCATACAAATAATGTACCCATGTAAATTGTTTATATATATTGATGCTAGCGCTGTTCGTGTATAGCCATGGTCATGTACATCGACGTTGTGCCCAACCGGGGCTCGGGGACCTTGCTCAAGGAGATGAGTACACGGGTTCGCAACCGATGTCGTCGCCCGGGTGGCGCCAAGGGCCTGGAGGAGGAGACTTTTCTGGTCGACACCCTGCCCAACGCGACCCAGCAGAAGGCCATGGATCTCCTCAAGGGAATGAAAGTGTACCCATAGCGACCCGGAGAAGAATCTCGCTAAGTATTTATAAACATCTGGTATTATTCTCTTCTACCGCTGGAACCTCAGATTAAGTTTCATGGCTTGAATCTCTGATCTGGAAAAGCATCATGAATTGTAACCGTGTCCGCAAATGTCACCACTCTCAAGTAGCAGTTTTCCAGTTCCAGAATAAATGCCCAGAATCGATATCGGTTATTTTCTCACGTCTCTGATCGGATGACTCGTCTATTCGCGTATACATAAAAAAACACCTTCGATGAATATGATCGTTTGTCAACGACTTCCCTTTCAAAGTATTCGGTAAACCTGTACTCACCCATCGACTCTCCATGATGCGAAGGTATCGGAGCCAACGGGATCCGCCACTCCGGAGAAGACGGGGAACCTGCTGACCGCGTCAAAGCCCGGTGGTGCTGCCCGTGGCGGTTTCCCAAAGGTCCCCTGCGCCATGAGCGGAGAGCCTCGACCCCCTTCCCCTTCCTGCTTCCTCCCCTACCCCCTCCTTGCCCTCCCCGCACCTCCTTTGCTACCTTTCCCGCCGCGAGCCAGGGCCCCTCCACCCATGTCCCATACCCAGAGCCTCACCCTGATCTTTCCCGCCTACAACGAGGCGGAGAACATTCGTCTGGCCATCCACCATGCCCTGCGGGTGGTGGAATCTCTGGGAATCCCTTTTGAGATCATTGCCGTCAACGATGGGAGCCACGACGGAACCGATGCCATTCTGGAGGAGCTGGCCCGCACCGATTCTCGGATTCGATGGATCCATCATCCCCGCAACCGAGGATACGGCGCTGCCCTCAAGTCTGGGATCGAGGCCTCCCGCAACGAACTGATTTTCTTTACCGACGCTGATCTCCAGTTCGATCTTGCCGAACTTCCCCATCTCCTTGAGGAGGCGGACTCCTACGACATCATCGCTGGATACCGGGTGGAAAGGCGGGACGGCTTGATGCGGAACATCAACGCCTGGGGATGGGGGTGGATGGTGGGAACCCTGTTTGACCTTCGCATTCGAGACATCGATTGCGCCTTCAAACTATTTCACCGCCGGGTGTTCGACACGGTGCGGATCTCCTCCATCGGCGCCTTCGTCAACTCGGAGATCCTCATCCGGGCCCGGGCTGCCGGGTTTTCCATTCACCAGCTTCCCGTCTCCCACTTTCCCCGTCCCGCCGGCCAGGCCACCGGCGCTCACCCCAAGGTCGTGGTGAGGGCCTTTATCGAATTGATGAAACTTTACGGGGAGTTGACCGCCCTGCCTTCACCGGATTCGGGCCGCTCCGTCCCCCTTCGCACCACCTCGGAAGCGAAGGCAAACCGGTAGCCCTTCTCCCTGGCCCCCACTCCAAACTTCTTCAAGACCGCCAGCCCGGCCGCATCCGCCGGGGCCACCACGATGGCCCTTCCCTGTCGCACCGCCAAGTTTCGGGCTCGGATCATGGCCTCCACGACCGCTTTTTCTCCCTTTTCCGGCTGAAAAATCACCTGCGCCTCGGCGGCCGGCACCTTGGCAACCCGGCACCAGGCCAACGCCGCTCCCCCGGGGGGAGGTTGAGCCAGAAGCAGGGGAAGGCCGGAGGCAGAAAGGGCCTCCACCAGGGCCCGCAGGGGCTTCCCCTCTCCCAATTCAACGCCCCCTCCCCGCACGTAGACCCCTCCCACAAAAGGGACGGCGTCCCGAGGGGCCATCAGGGGATCGGGAGAGCGCAGTGCCTCGGAATCCAGGTGCAGCAGAACCTCCTTGCTGGAGCGGGCCGCATCCCGGGCGTAGGCCACCGACAAGGGCTGGTAGGGGCGGATGGCCAGAGTGACAGGCAACCTCCAGGACAGGGCCTCCTCCACCGCCGGAGACGCCTCTCCCACTCCGTCCACCAGGAGGGCGAGGACAGGAGGGTGCTCCGGAGGAAATGACGGGTCTTCCGGAAGGGACTCGCTCAATAAAATGTGATGCGTGGGAAACCGGCCGGTGGAGATGCGCACCCCCAGGGTCACCGGATCGGGGGTGGTAAAGTACACCTGGGCGGTGGGGCTGCTGGACTTCAGGTGCTGCTGAAACGCCCGTTCCACTCCTTCGCGAGTGGTCCCCTCGGGCAGAAAAGCGTTCAAGCGCCGGGGGACAACCCGTTGCCCCTCCCTCTCCACCGCCTCCTCTTCCCGGATTTCCACGGTGCTGGGATCGATACCCAATCCAGAGACAGAGTCCAGGACAGCCTGGTGGATGCGACCTACCTCTCCGGACAGGTCTGCTGAAGACCGCTTCACCGCTTCCTCACCCCCCGAAGGAAAGAGGCGGGAGGCCAGGCGCGGCAGAAAGAGAACCCCTGCTCCCAGGAGAAGAGCCAGGAGAATCACCCGCAGCAGGGAACCGGTGACGTTCATGAATTCGGATTACCGGGTGGGAGCAGGAGGCGAGGCGGAGCCCTCTTCTGCGGTGGGCTTTCGTGGGGGAGGCACATAGCCCTCAGGATGCTTCAGGTATCGCACCGCCTCCCTCAGTTGCTGGTCCGTCAGCAGGCCGTCCTCCCCTTCAGACACCGCCAGGGTTCCCTCATCGACCCACAGATCGGGAGCGATCCCTACCCCGTGAATGGACCTCCCCGAGGGAGTGTAATACCGGGCAATGGTCAGCTTCAGTGCCGATCCGTCGCTCATCTCGAACACCGTCTGTACCGACCCCTTGCCATAGGAGGTGGTCCCCATCACCTTGGCCCGGTGGTGATCCTGGAGAGCACCCGCGACGATCTCCGAGGCCGACGCCGAGTTCCCGTTCACCAGCACCACCATGGGCAGGGAACCCCGGGTCCCCGCCTTCATCGCCTTCTCCTCCTCGGTGGGAATGGCCCTTCCCCGGGTGGTGACGATGAGGCCCTCCTCCAGGAATTCGTCGGCCACCTGCACCGCCTGGTCCACCAATCCCCCCGGATCGTCCCGAAGATCCAGCACCAGGCCCCGGAGCTTTCCCTTTCGTTCCAGATCCGCCAGGGCCCGTCGCATCTCGTCGGCGGTGCGTTCCTGGAATTGGGATAGCTTGACCCACCCCAGGTTCCCCGGCAGAGGAGCCGACTCCACCGATGGGGTGTGGATCTGCGCCCTTATCAGGGTGATGTCCTTGGGCTCGGGCCACTCCTCTCGGGCGATGCGAAGGATCACCGTGGTTCCCCGTGGACCCTTGATGGCCGCCACCGCCACGTCCTGGGTCTCCCCCGTCGCCGCCATTCCATCCACGGCCAGGATGCGATCCCCCGGGCGCAGCCCCGCTTTCTCCGCCGGCGAGCCGGGCAGGGGGCGCTGGATCTTCACCACCTCCCCCTCGGTGCGAATGGAGATCCCCACTCCATAGTAGCGACCCTCGGTATCCTCCCTGAGTGCCCGATATTGTTCAGGATTCAAAAAGCGGGAGTGCTCATCCAGGGCCCCAACCATCCCCTCCACGGCGTCGTAGAGAACGGTGCGGGTGCTCACTTCATCGACATACCGCTGCTGGACATACCCCAGAACCTCGGTGAGAACCTGGAGGGGAATGTAGGGATCCTGGGGGAGGGCCAGGGCCGGACGCAGGGTCCCCAAGGAGACGGCGCCGAAAACGGTCCCCAGGAGGAAGGCAGCCAGGAGACCGGGGAGACCCCGCCGGGGGGAAACAGCCATGCTCAGCTCCGAGGAGAATCGGGGAAAGGAAGGGAAGCGGGGTGCCTCGCTCCCAGGGAATGTACGCCCTGAGGACCTCAGCTTCCAAGGTTGAAGAGAGGTGAGAGAGCAAAATGGGGGAGGGAACTGCGAAAAGTTGTAATTAGTACAGGCACTTGCAGTCGGTGGCCTCACTCACACCAGCCCGCTCCCTCTGTCCAAGTGTTGTTCTTTTCGTTGCACTCGGTCACCCATCGAACCCCGGCCCCGTCCTCATCGACAATGGCCGTGACGTTGGATTCCCCCTGCAGGGCCTTCACCGACAGGAGGAATCCCACCCACTCCCAATCCATGGGATCGAGGGGGGTGGTGGTGTAGGCCGTGGAGATGTAGCGCTCCGAATCCACCTGGGAGCCGGCGTAGAGGGACACCGCCACTCCGGCCTCCACCGACGCCTCTCCCTGATTTCCCACCTGGACCTCCACCGAGACCTCGTCGGGGCAACCGGCGGGATCGCCGTCGATGTCCATGACCACCAGGTCGGGAAGGGGAATGGTGGACACCCCGCCATCC
Source organism: uncultured Rickettsiales bacterium (assembly GCA_964426935.1). Classification (GTDB taxonomy): domain Bacteria; phylum Myxococcota_A; class UBA796; order UBA9615; family JAKLKC01; genus CAYRTW01. Next base: position 3,065 of record CAYRTW010000180.1, on the reverse strand, counting down.
CCCAGGGCATTCAGCCGGTAGGTGTTGTGGACCTCCCAGGAGTTGTCCTCGTGGGCGGGGATGGTGCCATCCTCCATGATGTTGGTGATGTGGTAGGTGTGCTGGTTCCAGATGGATCGGGTGGGCACCCAGGAGTCGTTGAGGTCGCCGATGACCCGGACCCCGGTGGTGGTGCCGCTGATCCAGGTGGAGGCCACGATGACCATTTCGGCGTTCCCGTCCTGGTCCACATCGGCGATGGTGGGATTCTCCCAGGCGGTTCCGTTGGGGTTTTCGATCTCGTAACGAACCTCTCCAGTGGACCCGTCGAAGATTCGTACCCGCAATTCATCGCCGTAGATCAGTTCGGCGTTCCCGTCCCCCTCGAAATCAAACACCGAGGAACCGGTGGCGGCGCTGGAGGTGTCCTGCTGGGCACTTTTCCACTTCAAGGTGCCATCGGTTTCCAGGCACCAGAACCACACCATGCCCGCCACACCGATCTCCGGATAGCCATCGCCATCTACATCGGCGATGGTGGGAGCGCCGCCGGTACCGTCAATGTTCCTGGGGCCCCAGATCACCGCACCATCTTCTCCATTCACCAGCCAAACCGTGCCGTTGGAGACCAGCACGATCTCCGGATCCCCGTCCAGATCAAAGTCGCCGACGGCACTGAACCCGTCGGGGGCGTCGCTCTCCCACAACTGGAATCCATCGTTGTCATAGGCCCTGTTCCCAGCGAGGACATCGGGGCTGCCGTCCATGTTCACATCCGCCACCGCAGAAATCGCCACCCACCCGTTGCCCCCCTCGGAGGTGAAGGCCGGCCCGTCCCAGCGCTCCGACAGGTCGGCGTTGAGCACGTTCTTCCCGGCCACGATCTCGGGGGTACCGTCCCCATCCAGGTCGGCGAGGGCGGGAACCGGGCACCAGGGGAAGGTGCTGCCCAGGGCGGCGGAGGTCCGGGTCAGGTTCCCCTCGTGATCGATGATCCCCAATCGCTTCCCGGTCAGGCCCACCACCAGCTCAATGTCCCCGTCCCCGTCCAGGTCCCCGGCCGCCACCGGGGTGTAGGCATTCACGTCGTCGTCGTCGTTGTGCCACCACAGGGGAGTTCCATCCCCGCGTAGAGCGATGAGGCCACCCCCCAGGTCAAGGGAGATCCCCTGGGTGCAGACCGGGACTACGATGGTGGGCATGTCCAACTCGTTGTAGACGCCGTCTTCGTTGTCGTCGGTCAGGTGGGTGATGATGGGGGTGGCGATGACCTGGCTGTAGGAGATGTTTTCGGCGAGGTGGGGCCAGTGCCACTCCACCTGGGGATCAAAGGTGCCGATCCCCCCCTCCTCGGTGCTGCACTCCTGGCTGATGAGCTGTCCCTCATCGGGAGAGGTATCGTCATCGGGAGGGGAGGTGGCGTCGTCGTCGGAGGGCGGGGTGGAATCGTCGTCCCCCTCGTTCCCGTCTCCCTCATTGTCGCTCAGCAGGTAGTCGGAGCAGCCTCCCCAGGTCAGCAGCCACGAGGGAAGCAGGAAGACGAAAAGGGCGAGGAGAGGGCGGGGCATGGCAGGCCTCCGAAGTAGCGGGACTTTATCCCTTCTACCCCCTGGACCCAAGCCACGATTGGAGAATCACTCCTTGTCTTTGTCCTTGCCCTTGTCTCCTTTCCCTCCCTTGCCCGACGACTTGCCCTTGCCATCCTTGCCGGAAGACCTGCCCGCTTCAGCCCCCTTGCCCTTGCCTTCGGAGCGGTGCTCTCCCGAGGTGGCCTTGGATCCGGATGAGCCCTTGCCATCCTTGTCCTTGCCCGTTGAAGCTCCCGACGACTTGCCCTGGCCTTGACCCTGGGAGGGATTGCCTGCCTGGCCCTGGCCTTGGGGATGATTTCCGCTCTGGCCCTGACCCTGGGGATGATTTCCCGCCTGGCCCTGACCCTGGGGGTGATTTCCCGCCTGGCCCTGACCTTGGGGGTGATTTCCGCTCTGGCCATCGGGACCATCCCGCCCATCCCGGCCGGCCGGACCTCTTCCGTCGGAGTGGTCCCCACCCTGGTAGGAATGCCCTTCTCCTGGACGAGGCTCACGGCCATCCCCATCCCTGCCGTCTCCGGGGCGAGAGGGAATATCCAGCCCCACCTGGACGCCGGGGGCATGACCATGACCCGACCCGAAGGAGGGGAGGAGGGCAGGGATGGTCACCCGGGCCGGGGGATCCACCAGCCGCACCGATCCACCGGCCCTGCCGTTGCGTCGCTGGGCCAGGGGGGGCGCCACCGCTGCCCAACGGGCGTAGGGGTGTTCAGGAATGGCTCGCATCCTCACGTCGATGATGTTGTTCCAGGCCACCCCATATCTCTTCCAAGATACGGTGTAATCGGCGTCCCAACCGCCGTTCCAGACGTAGTATCCCCTCTCCAAGACGTAGCCTTTGTACTCGGCCATCGGCTTGCGAACGTGGGTGTGGGGGCCGTCGATCAGGCACCACACTCCCTTGGCGAGACGGTGGTGACCGTAATACCAGTACACTGGACCCGACCAGCGCCAGGCCAGGGCATCTCCCACGAACCACACCACTCCGCCTATCACCTGGACGGGGAACTCAGCCTCTGACAGCAGGTAAGGATGGCGATGTCGCCCCTCGATGCGACACCACCCTCCGGCGGGCTCGGGGTGCCAGTCTTCATAGCCATAATCGGAGTGGGGATCGGAGCGACCTCGGGAGGAGGCTCCCGAGGATCCCTCCGCAACGGCAACGGTTTCTTGAGGCTCTTCGGGGACGGGAACCAGTTCGGCGTCGTCCATCCCTCCCCGGCAACCGGTGGACAGCAGGGAGGCGGCCAGGACGGCAAACAGAGGCAATCGCATGGGGAATCTCCTTTGATTCAGGGCGCGTGAGCTGAAGAAGCGCACCGGACACCCTCAAGAACGGGGACCAGGGGGGATGGTTACGGTGGGGTGAAACTTCACCTGGGGGAACCCACCGCAAACTCCCCACAAGGTACACTCCGAGGATCACACAGAATGCGTATCGCAGCGAGCGAACGGCCGCAGCGCCGAAGCCGCAGCACCATGGTGAGGATTTTT
>CAYRTW010000179.1:0-12728 GCA_964426935.1 uncultured Rickettsiales bacterium | reverse complement strand
TCCCCTCTGGACGTGGCCACCTGCATGTATCACACCGGTCTGGACCCCTTCACCATGACTCCAGTGAAGGTGGGAAAGAGCGTGCGGGACCGGAAGATGCAGAGGGCCCTGATGCAGTTCTTCAAGCCCGAGAACTGGTTCCTGGTGCGAGACGCCCTGGTAGAAGCAGGCCGGGAGGACCTCATCGGCGGCAAGGAGGGGCTGATTCCCGCGGTTCCTCCCGAGGAAGCCTGGGAAGCAAGACGAGCCGGGGCGGCCGGGGGACGGAGCCCTTCCCCCAGAGGCAATTCGGGAGAGGACGCCCGCTCGGTGGGCTATCGACCGGGGAGGTCCCGAGGAGGAGGCAGGTAGGAAAACTCCATCGCTCCCCTGATTTGCCTGCATCCTCCCTGTGGCCATCCTCTGAGGATCCCTGTGCCTCGGTGGTTCGTTTTCGCCCGAGTCACCCCCGGCCCAAACTCTCCACAACAGGCCCTCTCCCCTTACGAAGCAAAAGGATTGATCTTCCCCGTTCTCCATCCAGCCCAATAGGAAAAAAACCTCTGCATCACCTCGTAATACCAGCGGTTGGCGACGGCCGGGTAGGCGCAGTGCCCTCCTCCTGGGGTGAATTCCAAGTGGACGTGGGGATTCCCCGCTGCCCTGCGCTTCAGTCTCTCCACCAGGGTGGCGTCCATTTCCACGATGGGATCGTCCAAGGCGGAAAGAACGAGCGTAGGAAAATGGATGCGATCCAGCCTCAGCATGGGGGAGTTCAGGTTCATCAGCTTTCGCATCAGCTTGTCAGGGGGTCTCTCCCGATATTCTTTCTTGCGAGACAGATACCCCGCCGCCACCACATGCTCCATGAACTCAAGAAGGCTCCCCTCCAGATCGCTGATGGACACCCCGGGACGCAGGCGCTTCTTCATCCATCGGTTCAGGTCTGAGTTTCTGACCGAGCGGCTGAACAGGGCTCGGAAGACGTGCTGGGTGAAGATCCACTCCGGGTCCTCGGTGGGGGAATCGAACCTTTTGAGAACCCGATGGAGATCCCACGGGGGGCAGATGGCCATGACTCCCCCGTCCAGGAGCTTTTCGTGGAGGCCGTGATCGAGGGATCCCGCCAGCAGCGAGGTGGCTCCCCCCAGGCTGATTCCCACCACTCCCACCGTGGTCACCTGCTTGAAACGCTTGAGGTAGCGGGCCACCGCCAGGAGATCCCGGGCCTCGATGAGACCGCCCGAGGCGGGGGTGGAGGAGAACTGGGAGGTGCGGCCGAAGCCCCGCATGTCGTAGGCCAGGACGTGAAACCCCCAGTCGTGCCAGGCCTTGAGCATGATGGAGCGGACGACGTCGTTGGAGGAGGAGTGGAGATAGCCGTGAAGGACGATGAGGGCAGGGCGCTGGCTCTTGGCGTGGTGGAGGCCCAGACGCCCTGACAGGGGGATGCCCCGGTCCCCGGGAATCACCGTGGGATGGAAGGCGCTGGGATAGGGATAGGCGAGGTTGCGAGTGCGCCGGCCGCTGTTCAGGTACATGGGGGCCATCTCGAACAGGCCCATCAGCGACGTGGCGTTCATCCCCGACAGGCGAGAGGAAGGAAACTCGGCCAGGGGGAGCTGGGCCAAGCACTCGGTCAGGGTGCCGTCCTCGCTGCGGGTGGCCGCAGGGGGCTCGTCGGTGACCCTCCGCATCTGGCGCCGCCTCCTCATCCACTTGGGAGCCTCCGCCACCTGCCAGGCCCGGGTGAAGGCGAAGCTGAGGGGAGCGAGGGACGAGACGGCGATGGGGGCGACCCGCTTGAGGATGCGATTCCAGTCGTGGATGTCCATGGGCCTCGTCGATTCCGGGGGTCAGGGGGTCGAAGGGATACCGAAACAGCGGGCGAACCCTATCACAGAGGGGCAGCGAACCGAATCCGCCAGCCTTCCCGGGGTCACTTCCCCTTCCCCTCGCCGTGAACGCAATTTCATCAGCGGGACAACCCTCTCATCGCTGACCTCTCGGCGCCTCAACTCCCCTGGAAATCGGTCTTTCACTGGGGATTCCCTCCGCTGAACATCCGTCCCGGGTTGCGTCAGCTCCTGCAGTGAGTAAGGTGGCGCCCCTGTACCTTGTGGCTCCGGGCGCCGGTGCGGTCCTCGGAGCTGCCGTTTCCACGGACTTCTTCTCTCTTGGGAAGAAGCCGCACGAGCGGAATGACGCGGCATTTTTCACGCGGGTGGTGGCTGTTCCCCCTGGGCCTGGCCACCCTCCTCCTGACCGCCCCCTTCGGTCAGCATCCTCCTCAAGCAGCGGTGGTCATCCCCCCGCCCACTCCCACCTGGGTTCTCCTTCCAGCCCAGGTTCCACCCCAGGACCAGCCCGTCACAGACGCATCCTCAGAGGTTCCCCTCATGAGGGTGGCCCTCCATCAAGGGCTGCGGCAGGTCCGCATCGAAGGAGTCGGGCTGTGGTGGCAGGGAGAAGATGGCCTGCGTCATCCGGTGGATGGGGTGGCCCGGCTGACCCCTCACCGGGATGGCATCGCTCTCGGGGAGCAACGCCTTCCTGACGGGGTCCTGTTCGGTGCCCAGGGCGACGAAAGCGTGAAGGTGGAGGGGCGCCCCTACTCGGGCACCATGAAGCTCCACAAGCAGAAGAATCGCCTCCTGGTGGTCAATCATGTGGACCTGGAGTCCTATGTGGCCGGGGTGGTGGCTGCGGAGACCCCTCCAGACTGGGGGGTGGAGGTCAAGAAGGCCCAGGCAGTGGCGGTTCGCACCTATACCATGGTGAATCTGGCCCAAAGCAAGAAGAAGCCCTACGACATGGGCCGCTCCGCCCTCACCCAGCAATACGACGGCAAGAAGGTGGATCGGGCCTCCCGGGAGGCGGTGGAGCAGACCCGAGGCCAGGTCCTCAAGAAGGCCGGCAAGCTGGTCACCACCTACTACCACTCCGCCTGCGGGGGTCACACCGAGCCAGCTCGGGGCATGACTGCGGGTTCGGCGGGGGTCTCTGGCGTCCAGGATCCCTATTGCCGCATCGCCCCCTCCGCCACCTGGTCCCTTCATCTGCAAGGAGATTCGTTGGGGGCTGCCCTGGCTCGCAAAGGAAAGGGCAAGGGGGGGCCGGTGACCCAGCTTCGGGTTGGCTCCCGCACCTCGGGAGGACAGGCCAGCCGGGTCATCGCCACCGTGGCCGGGGAGGATGTCTCGGTGTCGGGCAACGATTTTCGCTTCGTGGTGGGAGCCACCAAGGTTCGCAGCGCCAGGTTCACCATCACCCCCGACGGGGAGGGCTGGAAGGTGGAGGGGCACGGCTTCGGCCATGGCTCCGGCCTGTGCCAGTGGGGAGCGGAAGGCCAGGCGAGGGCCCGCCGCACCTACCATCAGATCCTGAGCTTCTACTTTCCGGGGACCCGCATCGACCAGCAGTACTGAGAGGGGGAGAACCGGCTCTCCCGGGGATAGGGGAGCGTGATACCTTGGCTGGCCCTCGTTGCAGGATTTCCCGCTGCCCATGCTCCTTCGCCTGCTGCTCTCCCTCTGCCTTTTCCTCTTGCTGATCCCCCGCTTCGGGTTCGCCGCCGACACGGACTTCTCCCCCACCTTTCCCGGTGCCTCCGCCGAGGATCAGTCGATCCTCCAGAAGCTCACCGATGAGCTGGCCCGGGCCACCGCGTTGGAGGAAAAGGTCCGGTGGGCAGCGGACGCCCGCGATCCAACCGGCTGGCGCGAGTGGGAGACGCTTCGGGAGGTGCTCCAGGGAATCGAGAGGAGCACCGTCCACTTGCGTGGCCGACCGGGGGAAGCGTCGGTGCAAATCGCCCGCTGGGCGGGTTCCTCTCTGGCCACCCACCGGGGGATCCTGGATACCTTGCGCTCCCTGTTGACAGCCACCTTGGGCCCTCCGGGAGGAGCACCTTCCCCCTCCCCGATCTCCGTTTCGGGAAGCACGTCCCCTTGGGCCTCTGCACCCTCGTCCTCATCGGCTCCTTCACCCGTTTCTCCGGCTCCGGGCACGGTCGCACTGCCTCCGGCCGGGTCCTCTCCCGCACCGGTAGCTCAGGTGGCTTCGGCCCCGCCGACCCCTGCCTCACCCCCTCTTCCAAGTCTCCGTTCCGCCGCCGAGGAAGCGGCCCTCTCGGCGTTTCCTCCCCTCCCCGGCCTTCCCGAGTTGGCAGTAGCGGTGGTGGACGCCCAGGCCTGGGCCGCCGCCGTGGGGGCTGGTGAAGGAGGGCCGACCACAAACGCGGTCAAGGCCCGTCCCCTGGTCTCCCGCACCTCCTTCCCCAGCGAGGCCGTGCCCCTGGGGCCCGCCGATGCCATCCTCCTGGCCACTTCCCAAGGCACCCTGGAGGCCGCTGGCGTCCGGATCCTCTCCCTGGCTTTTGTGGGACAGGGAGGGACACGGGATCGTCGCCTGGAGATGGAGAGTTCCGCCTTGGATGAAGCCCGGCGCCAACTGGCCACCTCCAGGGTGCTGGCCCTTTCCCCCGCCTCCTGGAAACACTACCTCACCACCGGCCTGACCCGCGAAGCCCTTCGCTCCGGGGACATCATCGCGTTGACCCTGGAAGTTTCCGGAAAGTCGGCCCCCCTGCCCCTCTACTTCCGCCTGCAAAGTCCAGCATCCTGGACGGGGGTGTATTTCCCCGTCTTTTTTGGGGTGGCCGCTCCCTTTCCTGGAGGCGAGATCTCCCGGAGCCCAGCGTTCGTGATCCTCCCTTCGGCGGCTACCGGTGTCCGTCTCCCCATCGACGCTCCGGGGCGACACCATCTCGATGTGGGAGGGTGGCTGGGGTTGGCCATTCCAGCCCCCTCAGGGGGAGACTCGGGGTGGAAGGCGCCGGGGGTGGCCGTGGGAGCTTCCTTCGGGATCGATGGGGTGGCCCATTTTGGATTCGGAGGGGATTTCGTCAATCGTTCTGCGGTGTTCTCTGTTGCCATCACCCCCTCAGGGTGGCCCCGCTTGGGGATCTCCTGGGGACCCTGAGGGGCATGCGCCACCCTTTTGGATGAAAAAGTCGCCAGGGTGGCACGTCAGTACACAGAACGGTGGAGGGGGCGCGTTGACGTGTACCGGGTCGGTCCTTATCCTGCGCTCGCCTCAGGCACCCGGGTGGTTGCCGGGGCGGGTCCCTCCCGCGACCCACTCACGGAGCCGTCATGTCGGTCTTTTTCCACAAGGAAGCCCTGGGCCATGAGCAGGTGGTCTTCTGCCGCAACGATGAGGCCGGCCTGAAGGCCATCATCGCCATCCACAACACCACCTTGGGGCCGGCACTGGGAGGGTGTCGGATGTGGCCCTATGCCACCGAAGAAGACGCCGTCAAGGACGTACTCCGCCTGTCCCGAGGCATGACCTACAAGGCCGCCTGCGCCCAGCTGGACCTGGGAGGAGGCAAGGCTGTCATCCTCGCCGATCCCAAGAAGGACAAGAGCGAGGCCCTGTTTCGAGCCTTTGGCCGCTTCGTGGAGACCCTGCGAGGGAGGTACATCACCGCCGAGGACGTGGGGACCTCGGTGGCCGACATGGACTGGATCTCCCGGGAAACCTCCCACGTGACGGGGGCTTCCAGCGCCGGCGGAGGGTCCGGGGATCCCTCTCCGGTCACCGCCTGGGGAGTCTTTCACGGCATTCGGGCTTCCTGCGAAGAGACCTTCGGCAGCGCTGACCTGAGGGGGCGCAAGGTGGCCATTCAGGGGGTGGGAAACGTGGGGATTCATCTGGCCCGCTACCTCCACGAGGCGGGAGCTTCCCTGGTGGTCAGCGACATCGATTCGGAACGCTGTGCGCGGGCGGCCCGAGACTACGGCGCCACCGTGGTGGAGGGCCCCCGAATCCTCTCCCAGCCGGTGGACGTGCTCGCCCCCTGTGCCTTGGGAGGCATCCTGGACGACCGCACCATCCCCACCATTGAAGCCAGGGTGGTAGCAGGAGGTGCCAACAACCAACTGGAGGATGAGGCTCGTCACGGTGCCGCCCTTCGGGATCGAGGCATTCTCTATGCCCCCGACTACGTCATCAACGCCGGCGGCCTCATCAATGTCCACGCCGAGCTTCACCGCTGGCCGAGGGAGAAGGCTCTTCAGGACGCGGAGAGCATCTTCCACACCCTGAAGAGGGTGTATCGACTGTCCAAAGAGGAGGGAATTCCCACCCCCCTGGCCAGCAATCGCCTGGCCGAGTCCCGAATCGCCGCAGTAGGTCAGCTTCAAAGGGTACGGGCGAGGGTCTGAAGCCCTCCCCGCAGCGGATCACCGACCGTGCTGATCTCCATCAACCCTGAACAACCTGAAGGCCATCTCATTCATCAGGCTGTCCGCCTCCTGGGAAAAGACGGTCTCCTGGTCGTTCCCACCGACACCTTCTATGCCCTGGCCTGCGATGTTCAAAGCCGAAAGGCCGCTGACCGGATGCGGGACCTGAAGGGGCTCCCCCGCAACAAGCTGTTTTCGTTGCTGTGTGCCGATTTGTCGGAGTTGGGAAGCTGGGCCGGGTATCTGTCCGGCTCGTCCTATCGCACCATGCGCCGCATCCTGCCTGGGCCCTACACTTTCATCGTTCCCGCCTCCGATCAGGTTCCCAAGCTGATGCACTCCAAGCAGCGCACGGTGGGAATCCGGGTGCCCGGCTGTCCCATCACGTTGGCGCTGGCCCGGGAGTTGGGAAGACCTCTCATCTGCACTTCCGTGGACGACGAGCAGGGGGATCCCCGGGTAGACCCCCTGGAGCTGGAATCCCGGTTCGGACGCTCCGTAGATGCCGTTCTAGACGGAGGAATCCTCCTCTCCGAGCCCTCCACCGTCATTGACCTCAGCGGCAGCGATCCCGAGGTCATCCGGGTGGGCAAGGGAGACGTTTCCCTGTTTCAGTGAGAAGAGGGACCTGGCTCAGCACCCCTCGGCGTACGCTCGCAACTTATCCCGAATCTCCCACTCGACTTCCAGGGGACCGCAATCCACCGCCCGGATATACCCCGCCGCCGCAGAACCGGTGAAGTTCCCTCGGAGGTCAATCCCTTCGCTCCACCAGGTGATGCTGGCGGTAAAGTCGTGATCGTAGGCCTGCACCCTCTCGGCGTTGTCCCCCTCCAACAGGTGTCCCAGACAAGGATCGAGGGCCTCCTCCCGGCTGAAGGGGATGTCTCTGCCGTCCTCCCCCACCAGCTTCTGGGTCCAGATCGCTCCGGAAGCGAAGTGGGCATCTCCCCGATCGTAGAGATCCCCGAACTCGGAGACCCACTGGTTGCCGTCTTCCTCATAGAGTTGGAGGAGGATGGTGTCGGTGCCCTGGATGAGTTGGATCCAGTCGGCATTTTCAAAGTCGGTGCAGAACAAGCGCCCCCCAGTTTCGCTCATCACGATGAGAGAGACCCACAGGTCATCGGCGGTGTGGAAACGGACCACGGCAGTGTCGTCCACCTGGCCAGCAAACCTCTCCACGTCGTCTCCCAGCACCTCGGAGTAGAAGCAACCGGAGAATGACGTGGACCCGAGGGCCAGGAGGAGAGAAAGAAGGGAGGAAAAACAAAAAGGACGCACAGGTCTCCCGGGTCCGCCCACCGCAAGGACGGGCGAAGCGCGCGGAAGATAGCGCCGGTTGACGTTTCTGGCTACTCCCATCGTTCATCCTCGGCTTCTCGGAGCAACAGCCCCTCCCTTCCATGGCCCTCAAGGGAGGGGGATTCCCACCACCTCCCCAGCAAATCAGGTAGGAATCGGGAGACGATGGGAATCCGACGTTGAACTCTGCGCTCTTGAGACCTACACTCCCGGGCCGGTTCCGCTTCGTCCTTGACCTTTCCCAAGGGAGTTTCTGGGGGAGGTGAAGGGTAGGACTCCCCCCAGGGGTCAGAATCCAGAAACGCCTGAAGGAGCAAGGACAGGCCACCGTGAGAAAAAGGCCCGCATGAGGAACAGGAACAACTGATGGATGTCACCGAGGCCCCCCTCCTGACCGTACGGGAAGTGGCGGTGATGCTCCAACTCAACGAGCGCACCGTCATTCGACTGGCCACCGATGGTGAGCTCCCCGGTGACAAGCTGGGGGGGCAGTGGCGATTCAGCGGCAAGCTCATCCGGGAGTGGTTGGAGCAGAGAATGCTTCAGAGGGTGGCAGCGACACCGGGGGGAGGGGACGAACCCATCACCCCCACTCCCCAGGAGGTGGCCGCCTGGGAGAAGCTGGCCCTCTCGGAGTTGATGCCACCGGGGAGCGCCCGAGCCCGGCTGACCGCCCGATCGGCGGCGGGTGTGGTGGCGGAGATGGCCGAGATCGCTCAGGCACGCGGTCTGGTCAGGGAATCCGAACGGCTCGCCGGGGCGCTGGCCCTGCGGGAAAGCCTGGATCCTACCGCCACCGATCATGGGATTGCCCTTCTCCACGCTCGCAAACGACTCCCCAGGGACTTCGTTTCTTCTCCCTTCATCCTCCTGGCCCGCAGCCCCGAGGGGGTCCACTACGGCGCTCCCGATGGCAGCCCCACCTCCCTCTTCTTCCTGCTGGCCCTGCTGGATGACGGCCTCCATCTCCAGTGGTTGGGTCACCTCTCCCGGGCCCTGCGCTCCCCAGGAGCCATCCACGCCCTCATGAGTGCCCCCGACGACGATTCCCTCCGCGCCGTCGCCATCTCCCTTCTGGATCGGCACGCCCACCCCCTGCTTTCTGGCGAGAGCAGCGAGGGATAGCAGGCTCCCCCCGTTTCTGCTCTTGCCGCTTCATAGACCCTCTGTTACAAGCGCTCGACGGGGCGCCCCGTCCCCATCCGGTCCCCCTCTCAGGGGAGACCTGCGGAGCCGTTCATGTCCTCTTCCTTCCTCTCCCGATGGGGAATCCTCCTGGGCCTCACCGCACTCCTCTCCTCAGGGACCCTGGGGTGTACCGTTCAGCCCTCTGGCGAAGACGATGACTCGTCGGATGACGACGACGCCACGGCGGATGACGACACCGCTGACGACGACACCACCCCTCCCGACGATGACACCACCCCTCCCGACGACGACACCACCCCTCCCGACGACGACACCACCCCTCCCGACGACGACACCACCTCAACGGGCTCCGACCTGGATGGGGACGGGGCCCTGGACGAGGACGACTGCGACGACGCCAACGACGAGGTGTACCCGGGAGCACCGGACCCTACCTGCGACGAGATCGATCAGGATTGCGACGGGGTGGATGCGGGAAACGGAGACGGAGATGGAGACGGGGTGGGGGCCTGCACCGATTGTGACGACACCAACCCCAATGTCTTCCCAGCGGCGGTGGAGATCGCTTGTGACGGGATCGATCAGAACTGCACCGGCGGCGCGGACGATTCCCCCGACGGAGATGGGGACGGGACCGGCCAATGCAGCGATTGCAATGACGCCAACCCGGAGATCTTCCCCGGTGCCCCGGAGGTGTGCAACGGCTTCGACGATGACTGCACCGGCGGCCCAGGCGGAGATGAGATTGACTCCGACGTAGACGGCTCCTCCCCCTGCGCCGGAGACTGCAACGATGGAAACGCCGACATTCATCCCGGTGCCGACGAGGGCTGCGATGGTGCGGACACCAATTGCGACGGCAATCTTTCCCCCGAGGAGGCGGACCTCGACACCGATGGAACAGCGGTGTGCGAAGGAGACTGCGACGACAACGACGATTCCATCGCTCCGGGGATGACCGAGGTCTGCAACGGCACCGACGATGACTGCTCGGGAAGCCCCGGCGCCACCGAAGTGGATGGGGACTCAGATGGCTCCCTGGTGTGCGAAGGAGACTGCGACGATGACGATTCGGATCGCTATCCTGGCGCCGCCGAGGTGTGCGACGGCATCGACAATGACTGCAACGCCGGCACCCCCGATGACTTTGACTCCGACGGCGATGGGGTGACCGGGTGCGGTGGAGACTGCGACCCCGGCGATCCTCTGGTCTACCCGGGAGCTTCGGAAATCTGCGACGGCAAGGACTCGGACTGCAACGGTGTCACTCTCCCCAACGAAGTGGATGGGGACGGCGATTCGGTGTTCATCTGCGCTGGTGACTGCGACGATGGGGATCCCGACAACTTCCCCGGCAACGTGGAGGCCTGCGATGGGGTGGACAACGACTGCAACGCCGCCAACTGGGGGGCCGATATTGATGAGGACGGGGATTCGGTGAAGATCTGCGAAGGGGACTGTGACGACGCCGACTCCTCCATCTACCCGGGGAGCGTAGAGACCCCCGGAGATGGCATCGACCAGGACTGCGACGGCACCGATGCCGCCTGCACCGACCCCGGCTCCGAACCCAACGACTCCGCCCCCGAGGCCACTGTGCTCTCCGCTGGCGGCGATGTGTCCACCTTGTTCCCCCCCGAGCTGCTCACCTCCTGCTCAGGGGACGACTGGTACAAGGTCACCCTGACGGCAGGCGGGGTGCTGGTGGCCGACGTCAGCTACACCGGTGCGGACGAGCTGGTGGTGGAACTGCGAAGGGGTCCCACCGGGGGCACCCTGGTTTCTTCGGCCACCGGCGATGGTGGCTCCACCCGGCTGGCGGCGGGAGGGCTCTCCTTCGGTGACTATTACCTGAAGATGAGCTCGGCCACCGGCGAAGTGCCCTCCTACACCTTGCAGTTGGATGTGTTCGACACCGCCGGCTGCTCCGATGTGGACTACGAGGCCAACCAGACCTTGGGCACCGCCGCCCTTCTGTGGGAAGGAGGCACCGGAAACTTTTCCATCGACGCCTCCTGGGCGGATTGCACCTCGGTGGACGTGTATGAGGTGGACATGAGCGAGGGCGGAGAGCTGCACCTGGACCTCACCGAGGGCCACGGCACCGAGGACGCCTTCTACCTTTACGTCCTGGACGGGGATGGCTGGGTCCGGGCCCTGGACGATGCTTCGGACGGAGTGACCCACGTCGATCTGTACAACCTGTCCGCCGGCCCCTATTACTTGGTGGTGGACAGCGCCACCGGAGAGGAAGGGGGCTACACCCTGGAGGGGGATGTGGCCGATGACGGCGTCTCTCCGGGCTGCGACGATTCGGAGGACGAAGGCAACGACACCCCGGCCGAGGCGGCTTCCCTGTTTGCCGACGGGGAGACCTCTTCCTCTCGCACCGGTCTTCGGGCGGGAGGCTGCGGTGGCGATGACCTCTACCGCTTCGAGGTCACCGGCACCGCCGAAGTGGCCATCGACATCGAATACACCTACGACCCGGGCTTTGTGGTGGCCTACCTGTACGACGCCGACCTGGGCACGGTGGCCACCCCCTGGCTCTACTACGACCTCACCCAGGTCCAGGCCTCCCGCCTGCCGGCTGGCACCTACTACCTCTACATCTTCGACTATGCCGGGGTGGAGGGGGGAACAGACTACGACCTGAGCGCCACCATCAACGAAGAGACTCCATACGCCTGCACGGACGACTTCAACGAGAGCAACGACGGCTTCGCCAGCGCCTCCCTCCTGGCCGGCCCCTGGAACGGGGCCCAACGCACCTACACCGGCAACCTCATGTCCGGGTGTGCGGGTGTCGATATTTTCCGGGTGGATCTGGCCACCGGGGGGCAGATCGAAGCCTCGGTCCAGTTTGATCACGATGACGCCGACCTGTCCCTGGCCCTCATTCAGGGCACCGAGGATGGGTACTTCTACGTCAACACCTCCGACACCTCCTCTGCGGGTACCTCCACCGAGACGGTGGCCTCCACGGCCCTCCCCGCCGGCACCTACTACCTCTATGTGGACGTAGCCGACCCCTCGGTGGTGGACGTCCCCTACACCCTGGTGGTGGACGCCGAGGACACCGAGACTCCCTCCTGCACCGACACCGCCTTTGAACCCAACGACGAGACGGATTCCCCCACCGTCCTTGATGCTGGCGATGGCGGGGTGTACTACGCCGAGGGTCTGGCCCTGGCCCTCTGCTCCGGTCCCAACGACGTCTACGCAGTGGATCTCTATGCCGGTGGAGACATCGGGTTCGCGGTGGAGTTTGACGGGGCCGCGGGAGAGCAGCCCGACGTGGACCTGACCGACTCCTACGGCTATCTCCTTGATTCTACGGACTATTTCGGTGGATATGAATATGGCTATCAGGGGCACCAGACCACGGCTCTGACCCCCGGGCGCTATTTCTACTCGGTCTACACCTACGATCCGGACACCCTGCCCACCGACTACACCCTCTACTATCAGGTCAACGATTCCGGAACCCCCGCCTGCGACACCGCCCTTGAGCCCAACGACTCCCCCTACTACCCCTGGATCCTGGGGGATGGGGACGGCGGCTCCTTCACCGAATCCCACGAGGTCTCCTTGGGACCCTGCGACGGAATCTACGAGGACTGGTACGCTTTCTACGTCAACGGCAGCGCCAGCGTGACCGCCACCTTGTCCTTCTCCGATGCCCTGGGGGACATCGACCTGTATCTCTACCGGGAATCCGACTTCAGCCTGAGGGGAAGCTCCACCGGCACCACCGACACCGAGACCCTGACCCGCACCCTGACCCAGGCGGGGTACTACTACCTGTTCGTCTATGCAGGGGAGGCCTTCGACGACGAAAACGCCTACACCCTGGACGTGTCGGTCACCGACTGATCCCCTTCCCCTCTCCTCTCCTCTCCACTCCGCCTCCCCCAGGACCGGCCATGACCGATTCCCTTTCCCCCGATCCGTCCCCCCCCTCTCCCCGCCGCCTGGGAGGAGCCACCTTTTCCGCCGGAGGCCTGGTGCCCTTCGCCGGAAGCTTTGTGTGTGGCAACTGCG
>CAYRTW010000178.1:0-12767 GCA_964426935.1 uncultured Rickettsiales bacterium | reverse complement strand
GTACGGCAAGAACCACACCTGGGGCATCGGTGAGCCGCCCACCGCTTCCGCCGGTAACTTCATCGTCAACGACACACCCCTGGGGAAACTGGCAACCTTGATCTGCCACGACGCCAACTATACCGATATCGCCCGCAAGCTGGTCGCCAACGGCGCCCAGATCATCGATGCGCCCTACCGTGAGTTCGGCGGGTTTGGCGAGCAGGCCTGGACCAACGCCCTCTTCCGCGCCCATCCCCATCTTGCCGAGTCCCTGCCCTGGCTGCCCCTGGGGGATCTCCCCACGCCTGTCCACCGGATGAAGGGACTGGAGGCCTCCCTGGGGGCCTCTTCCTTGTGGATCAAGAGGGATGATCAAACCGCCCGGCCCTACGGGGGAAACAAGGTTCGCAAGCTGGAGTTTCTGTTGGCGGATGCCCGCAGGATGGGTCGGGATCGGATCGTCACCTTTGGGGCCTTGGGCTCTCACCACGCCTTTGCGACGGCCTTCTATGGGGCTCGGCATGGCTTTCGGGTGGAGGCGGTGATGACTCCCCAGCCCATCACCCCTCATGGGGTGGAGATGGCCCGCCTGAACGGGACCCACCTGAGTCGGGTGTGGATGGCGGGAGGCTACCCCCAGGTCCCCCTCCGCTGGCTGGAGGTTCTCGCCTCCTCCCGGGGTCCGGATCGGATCTATCGGATTCCTGCCGGCGGTTCCTGCCCGGTGGGAGCCCTGGGATACGTTGCCGCCGCTTTTGAGTTGAAGGAACAGATCGAAGAAGGGCTCCTTCCCGAACCGAAAGCCATCCTCCTGCCCATGGGCTCCTGCGGGACCACGGCGGGCCTTCTGGTGGGGCTCCGATTGGCGGGCCTGGAAAGTGAGGTGGTGGCAGTAAGGGTGGTGGATCGCCCGGTCTCCAACGCCCGGGTGGCCGCCTCTCTTGCCCGCTCCACCCTTGGTCACCTGCAGAGCTTCGACCCCTCCCTCCCCTCTCCTTCCTTTTCCTCCTCCTCCCTCCGGGTCATCCATTCCTGTTTCGGGGCCGGATATGGGCATCCCACCGTAGAGGGAGAGGAGGCCTGTCACCGATTTCAAGAAACCGAGGGGATCACCCTGGATCCGACCTACACCGCCAAGGCCGCCGCTGCCTTGGGACCCCTGCTGGAGGAGGGGTTCCGCCACCAGCCTGTTCTCTTCTGGCACACCCTCAACTCCCGAGACATCGCCCCCCTGTTGAGGGAGGCCAAAGAGGTGACCGACCTTCCCCCCTCTCTTCGAGGTCACCTGGAGACGGGGACCGGAAGGGCATGATCACGTCCAGAACGGTGTTTCTCTTGTTCTGGGCAATTCTGACGGGATGCGCCCCTTCTCCTCCTTCCCCATCCACCTCCGCTTCCCCTCCTCGTTCATTTCCTTGGGCCCTGGTGACGGATCATCCCCAGGCCACTTCCCGAACCGCCTCCCTGCTTGGGAACGAACCGAGAGCCACCGCTGCTGATGCGGTCATTGCCGCCGCCTTGGCCATGGGAGTGGCCAGTCCCCAGGCTTCAGGACCGGGTGGGGGTGGATTCGCCCTGTGCTGGGATTCGGAGCGCCCCCCCTATGGCCTGGACTTCCGGGAGACCGCTCCGGCAGCCGCCTCTCCCTCCCCCTACCTCCTGCCCCCGGGAGTTCCGGGAGCGCTCTCCACCTCCCGGGGAGGAGGGGCGGTGGCCACTCCAGGGGAACCCATGGGGCTGGCGGTGTTGAATGAAAAAAGAGGGGCGATTCCGTTGATTTCCCTGGTCAAACCGGCGGTGGCCCTCGCGAAAGGGGGAATCGTCTTGACCCCCTTCCAGGCAGGAACCCTCCCTCGGGTGGCAGGGATGAAGGACACCCTGGGATTCCTGGGCCTCTCCCTGTGGCCGGGGGGACTGCCCCTCCAAGCGGGGAGCTCCTATCGGCGCCCCGATCTCGCCGCTTCCCTGGAGAGATACGGCAGGGAGGGCCCCTCGGCCCTGATGCTGGGCTCCCTGGCGGAAGCCCTGGTCAACAGGGTTGCAGGGGATGGCGGCGTTCTGTCCCTCGCCGATGTCGCTGGATACCTGCCGGTGGAGAGGGAGCCCCTGAGGATGCAATGGGGAGAGTACACCGTCTTGGGGTTCCCCCCTCCCGGTGGGGCGGTGGTGGTGATGGAGGCCCTATCCATTTATCAGGCGACCCCCCTTCCCCATCCTGCTCCCGGATCGGGAGAGTGGTATCACCGGGTGGCCGAATCCCTGAACCACGCCTTCGCAGACCGCAACGCCTGGCTGGGGGACCCTGAGGCCACCGTGGTGCCGGTGGCGGCTATGCTGGACCGGGAATCCCTGTCTGTCCTGGCCTCCCGGATCCAGTCCAATCACCCGGGTTCCCCGGACTCCATGGGGGTGCGCTCCCTCCCCCACTCTCCGCCCGTCCCTGGCCTTTCGGGCGGCCCAGGAGGGGGAGGCACCTCCAATGTCGTCGCGGTAGACTCCCAGGGCGGCGCCTGCGTCCTCACCTCCACCATCAACCTTCCCTATGGCAGTGGCCTCCTGGTTCCCGAATCGGGCATCGTCCTCAACAACGAGATGGACGATTTCTCCCTTCAGCGGGGACAGGTTCCGGCATCGGCGCCGTTGGCTCTCTCCCCCTCCGCCGCCAACGCCCTGCGACCGGGAAGGCGGCCTGCCTCCTCCATGAGCCCCATCCTGGTGCTGCGAGGAGGCAGACCCATTCTGGCCGTGGGCGCTTCGGGGGGACCCACCATCATCTCCTCAGTGCTTCAGGTGCTGCTGAGGACCTTGAAGGGAGGGCAGAACCTGACCTCTGCCATCTCAGCCCCCCGTGTCCACACCCAATGGAGGCCTCAGGAGCTGAGGGTCGAGGTGGGAATTTCCAAGGAAATTGAAGAAGATCTCGCCCGCAGGGGCCACACCCTGGTCCCCTATCCCTTTCCCTCCTCGGTCACTGCCATCGACCTTCGTGGAGCCTCCCCCGTGGCCGTGGCGGATTCCCGCAAGGGTGGATCGGGCATTGCCGCAGGCCGGGACGCCGTGCCATCATCGCCGCCCCCACCCGGAGCCCCTCATCCATGAAGATCGCCCCCATCGACCTGGTCCAGAAGACCTTCACCCAGGGATTCCGGGGATATGAGCCCGCTGAGGTCAACGCCTTTCTGGAGCAGGTGCGGGACGAAATGGAGGAGCAACTGCGGCGCTCCCGAGCCCTGGAAGTCGAGCTGGCCGCCCGGGAAAAGGAGCTTTCTGCCTACAAGGAGCGAGACCAGAGCCTGAGGGACACTCTGATCATGGCTCAACGCATGAGCGAGGACATCCGAACCAACTCGGAGAAGCAGGCGGAGCTGGTCCTCATTGAAGCCCGATTGAAGGCGGAGCAGATCGAGGGGGACGCCCGCACCCACAGAGAGGAGCTCCTGCGGGAGGTAGAGGATCTGCGCTCCCAGCGGACTCGCCACCTGGCCGCCCTGAGGGGTTCCTTGGAGACCCACCGCACTCTTCTGGAGGCCCTGGAGAGTCGTCAGCGGGAGGACACCCAGGGCTGAAGGTCCGCTTTTGATACGCCCGGCGAGTCCCACCCCCTCATCCCCTCCCCTTCCTCCCTGGATCGAGTCAACCTCGGAGGGAGTTCGGTTGCGCTTGCGAGTGCAGCCGGGAGCCCGTCGGGTAGGCATCGATGGGGAGGAGGGAGGGCGGCTGCGAATCCGGGTTCAAGCCCCGCCGGTGGAGGGCGCTGCCAACACCGCCGTGCTCCGGTTTCTGGCCAAAGAGGTCTTCCATATGGCTCCCTCGCGCCTCCGCCTCCTCAAGGGGAGCACCTCCCGAGAGAAGGAGGTGCTGGTCACCGGAATAGAGCTGGCCACCGTACTGGGAGCCCTTGAGGGTCACCTTCCCCAAAGGCCCGGAGCCGGTATGTGAACGACTGCCCTGGCAGCAACCGGCGAGGACCTCAGGAATCTCCCCTTGCTCCCCACCTCTCCCTCACCCATGGAATCCTCTCTAGCGCGTCTAGAACGGTGTTCCAATCCAAACGCGGTCCCCCTTCGTGTTCAGGATCCAGGGAGGGGGTCTCGGGGATCTGGTCTCTTACGGTGATGCCGTGCTTCCCGAAGGCTTCCCGCCATTCGTCCTTTTCGGAAAGGAGCATCCTGCGGGTGGTGGCGTACCCGTGCTGGGCGAGCTGCCTCCTGACCGAGTAGCGCATCACGTTGAATTGAAACATCAAGGAGTCGTCGAAGGAGGGCTCAATGAGGAGGATGGGAATCTCAGGATAGCGATCCCGCACTGCCACAATCCGATCCCTTTCCCTCCCATGCACCAGGGTCCGGTACACCTGATCCAGAACGGTGGTGCCTCCTCGGGCGGAAAGGAGCCCTTCGGCACCACTTCTTCCCCCTATCGGCAGGTTCAGCAGGGGCACCAGGGGATGAACGGCGATGACCAGGGAGGCGCCGTGGCGGATGGCAATGTCGATGGGGAGGTTGGCGTCCATTCCTCCATCCACAAACTCCTGCCCATCGATCTCCACCGGCTGAAAAACGAAGGGAATGGCGGAGGACGCACACACCGCCTTGCCCAGACTCATGTGCCGGGTACCCACCTCCCCGAACACGGTGAGGTGCCCGGTATCCAGATTCAGGGCAGGCAAATACAGCTCGCAGTTCAGCCCTTCCCAGGTGGTGGGAAGTCCCGCCCCGGCGAGGAGCTTTTCCATCCAGATTCCCAGGGGGGCGTTGGAGAAGAGGCCTGACGGCACCACCCGGGTCAAGCTCTCCACCAGATCCACCGGTTGATCGTCCCGCAGGGGCCATAAGGAGTGCCACGCCGCCCCCATCAGCGCCCCGGGAACCGCCTGAAGCCTTTTGCCGTATTCCTTCCAATTGGGAGTGTAGAGATCCGCCCGACGAAAGGGAGGAAAGGGGCCCTTGCCCAGGGACAGCACCGAAACCAGCCGCCGGGGAGCCAGCCCCGCCGCCATTCCTGCCGCCACCAGGGCACCGGCGCTTACCCCCACATAGATGTCCAGTTCGTTGACGGAGCGGTTGATCAGGAACTCGTCCAGGGCCTTCAAGACCCCCATTTCATATACGCCGCCGGTGATGCCTCCTCCCCCCAGCACCAGGGCCACCTTGCCTGCCCGCGTTCCGTCGTTTCCCGCCACCCGTTCTCCTGTTCTGGATCGATCAACTTCCGAAGCCGGCTCACTCCAGGGCCAGCACCTTGAGTCCCTCGGCAAAAGCGTTCAGCCGATCCCGGTCGATGCGGTAATGACCGTCCCCACCAGGAACGAGCACCAGCACTCCTTTTCGCCGCATCTGCCGGGTGGCATTCTCGAAGGTGACCTTGGACAGGGATTCTCGCCGGGTCACATCCTCGGTCATGAACATCTTGCGTCCCTCGGCCAGGGCCCTCTTCACCAGGATCTTCTCGGGCTGGGGCCGTCCCTCCCTCTCCACCTCTTGAAGGGCCCGGATCACCACCCGGTAGGACTCCAGGAAGTTGACCAGGATGGCGGCGAACAGACGGAGCTTTTCCTGTGAAGCGGGGCCCAGGCCACCCTCTTCTTTCTCCACCACTCCCGCCCGCATCAATTCCTCCTGGGCCTGGGCAAAGGCATCTTCCTCGGTGCGTCCGGGGGGCTGGGTGAACTCCTCGGCGAAGAGGTGATGCAGAAACACAAACCTCTCCCGAATGGCCTCCTCTGCCATGGCCTCCCCATCGCCGCTCCGCAGGGCCAGGGCGTACATGGAGGCCCCAGCGAAGTGATTGACGATGTTGTTCTTGTAATAGTCCAGAGTCAGCCTCTTCTCCTCGGGAATGGCGATGACCGACTGCTCCTCGTGTTCGGGATCGAACAACTCCACCAGCCGATCCCCGGCAAACTGACGGATGCCGTCTGAAAGGGCTTTTTCGGGTTGAGCCATGGCCCGGCTCATGATGGCTCCCCGGGCCAGGAGAAACTCCACCAGCAGTTGGGATCGACGGCGAAAGTCGGGCAGGGGGATTCCCCGCCTCTCATGGGAAAGAAGCACCGTGGCCGCCACCGCCGAGGGAGTCACCACCGTCACCTCGTGGATGGCGTGAATCAGGCGTTCACCCAGGTCCCCCAGCAGGCTCCGCCTCTCCTCTCCGTCCAAGGAGTCGTAGGGCTTCTCCAGGGCCTCGATGGTCTCCCGAGCAGAGATGGCCTCCCCCGCCTTGACGTAGACCCTCCCAAACCGCCTCCCCAGGATGGTGGTCGTCCGGGCCAGGGCGGCGAGGTCCTCTTTCTTTTTTTCTCCCCCGGTGAGCTCCCGAAAATACTCCTTTTCCTCGGCAACCTTCTCGTATCCCAAGGCCATGGGCACAAACAGCACATCTCCGCCGAGGCGATCGGCGGCGGCGTCCATGTACATTCCCAGGAGGCCCACCCGAGGGCGCAGCAGCTTGCCAGTGCGGCTTCTCCCCCCTTCGATGAAAAATTCCTGGGTATACCCCTGACGGGTCAGCTCCCGGACGTAGCCGGTGAGGAGCACCTCATACAGGGCGTCCCCTTTGAAGCTGCGCTTGATGAAGAAGGCCCCGCAGCGGCGAAGAAAAGGGCCCGCCGGCCAGAAGGAGAGGTTGATGCCAGCAGCGATATGGGGAGGTTGGATGTGCTGTTGGAAGGCGCACCAGGAGATGAGGATGTAATCCAGATGGCTGCGGTGACAGGGAATGAACACCACCGTGCCCCGGCGAGCGGCCTTGCGGATCTTCTCCGAGTCCTCTTCATCAAACTCCACCCCTGAGTAGATCCGCTGAAACACCACATCCAGAATCGTTTTCGCCACCAGAATCCACACATAGCGGAAATCGGCGGCGGTCTTGTCCAAGGTCTTCCACGCTTTGCGGGCAATGGCCTCCCGGGGCTTCCCCTCCTGCTCCGCCACCTCGGTGAGCACCTGGGCCACCCGAGGATCGGCGAGCACCCGCTCAAACATCCTCCCCCGGGGCATGATGGCTGGCCCCTTGACCAGCTTCTCCTCCCGGTAGAGATACCCCCGCAGCAGGCGATACAGCTTGCGGGCGATGGTGGGAATGGGGGTTCCTTTCTGCCTCTCCTCGGCCAGGAACTCCGCCAGGTTGATGGCCTCACCGATGCGAACCACCGCGTGACGGTGGAAGAACAAGAAGTGGAACAGCTTCCACACCCTCCCGGGATCCTCCCCCTGCCCCAGAACCATTCCCAGCAGGCCGGGATCGGCCCGGTCCGGCCGCCTCTGCCACACCAGGGTCTCTGGCACCAGGAAGATGGGTCTGTCCGACTGATCCTGGGCTCGAATCAACTCCTCGATGAGGTCGGCTTTGGAGCGCTGGGGGCGGCGAAAGAGCCAGGTCCCTCGCCGCCGCAGGAACACCAGGGCGGTCTGCCCGCTCCCCACCAGGCGCCGAAGAAAGCCCGAATCCACCGGATCGGGAGCAGGCCGCCCCGCCAGACTCTCCCTGAGTTTGCGGAACCCCAAGGGCACCGCCCGACTCAAAGGCAGCCAGGGAATCATGTTGATCCCATTGGCGAATCGGGCCAGGGGGATGCCGTTGCGACGGAAGTAATCGTTGAAAAACACGTAGTCCAGGACGGAGCGGTTCCTCATCACATGGACCACGGTCCCCTGCTTCGCCACATCCCGAAGCTGAGCCAGGGCTCGCTCATCGGAGGTGATATGGCGAAAGAAGATGCGGAAGAACACCACCAGGAGGCCCAAGCGAGGGGCCATCTCCGAGCGATAAAGATCGATCTCCTCCCGGGAGGGGGGCGGCTCAGCCTTCTGGGAAGAGGGAGGGAGGGAGGGTTCAGGAACCATGGACGTTCAGCGGAGCCACCTGCAAGGAGTCGGCGATCATGGCACGTCAGGGCGGGATTGCAACCTCACCCGAGGCCGTGCCGTCTGGCGCCGCCATCGTCCTGCCCCGATCAGGAGCAGTCCTCCCCCCAGGCCAGCCATTCCACCCCAGGAGCTCCGCCCACTCCGCATCTGGGAGCAGCCCTCCCCTTCCTGGAACGACTCCGTCGGAAAGGCCTGGGAGGACATCTGGCAGGAGTACGTCGCCTCCAATTCACCGAAGGAGGCCAGAATGAACACCGCCTCCTCCTTGGTGTTCATCAGTAAAGGAGAAAAAAGTTCAACAGAATCAGCATCTTCCTCCGTCGCTTCCCCTTGACTCAACCAACCTCCCCCCTCATCTCTCACCAGGGACAGGCCCCGCGCCTCTGCCCCGTCCGGTCCCTGACAGGCCAACCGCACCCGAGTCAGGCTCCCCGAAGTGGCGGCGGCGGTCCAACGCAGATAGGAGAATGAAAATGGGGCCAGGGTCACCTCCCCTTCCCCTTCCTCAGCAGACTCCCCTTCCCTCTCCCACCCGAACCCCACCGTCACCGGAGTCTCCCACAGGGTCTCATCGGGCTCATACCCTCCGCCGTTCTGCCCGGCTCCGGGGAACAGATTCCAGACGGTGTGCTCCATCACCAGCTCTCGCACCGATGTCGAAGAATCCTCCCCCAACAGGGCGTGGGCCCTCTTCCAGTCTCCCTCCTTCTCCTCCAGGGCCTCCCACAAACGACGCAGAGTCGGCAGCCCCTCGGCCCGGTCCACCAGGAACTTCACCCACACCAAGGCGGCGTATTCGTATTGTCCTCCTTCATCGGAGAGGGGGCGCTCGGGAGCAGAAAGTCGAATGGCCCACAGGAGATCCCGGGCCGTGGAGAGAACATCGCTGCTGAACTCCCGATATTGGGCGTAGGTGGAGGTTCCCTCATACATCCAGGGGTCGGCCTCGACCGAATAGGCAAACTGGAGGACGTGGTGCAGCTCGTGCCCGGCCACGCTCTCTTGAACCTCCTCTCCCAGGTTGGGGGTGTCGGGATCCAGCTTCATGAAGGCGGTGTACCCATCCTCCATGACTTCGGGAATGGCATAGCCCCGCGCATCGATCTGCAGGACATAGGCGTCGATGGCCTCATCTCCTCCCCGACTCCCGTCCCCCATGGGCACTCGAAATCCCTGTTCTTCCACATAGATGGCCCAGACTCTATCCAATCCGTCGGCGATGGCATCCACCTGATCAGGGACCCCGTTGCTCGGATCCACGTCCTCGACAACGGTCAGGGCGTCCTCCCCCTCCAGGGTGTAGTGAATGAGCACTCCCGACCGGGGAGTCCGGAACGTCTCTTCGGGGCCGGAAAGGCTGGGGCGAAAGGGAATCCCTCCTTGCAGGGGCTGGGGCGGGGTGCCCCACAATCCACAGGGCTTCATCGGAACGGAGGGGAGGAGGGGTCGTGCCGGAGGGGCTCCGTTCCCCATTGCGAAAAAGGCCGAGGCCAGGAGAAGGGCAGGGCGGAGGGGGAAGAGGCTGGGCAGAAGAGATCTCACCGCCAAAGGGTACTTGAACGAGCCCATTCTTGCTGCTTGGGAAGATCGAGTACGTACTGGACGCACTCCTTTCCCCATACCCCATTCCAGTTTCCCGAACCCTTGTTGGGTCCATCCTGGTATCCTCCCCGCCGGTTCGCCCCGTCCAGGAGACTCATCCATGCGCTTCGATGTGAACACCCCCCGGGGAGCCCGTTATGGGGACACCCTGTTCGCCACCAACCTGGTGGGAGGGGAATGGCGGGAGGCTCGGGGGGGAGGGCGCTTCGTCTCCACCAACCCCGCCTGCCCTGCCGACGCGGTGGCCACCGCCCCGCGCTCCACCCAGGAAGACGTCCTGGACGCCTGCGACGCCGCCACTCGCGCCTTCCCCGGATGGAGGTCCACCCCCATGCCCGCCCGAGGTGAGGTCATCGCCTCGGTAGGCCGCCTGCTGCGCCGCCACTGCCGGGAGTTGGGATTGCTGGTGTCCCGAGAGGTGGGCAAGGTGGTCCCCGGCGGCCTGGGGGACGTGGAAGATGCCATCGAGAACGCCGACTTTCATGCCGCCGAGGCTTGGCGCCCCCACGGCCTGACCATCCCCGCCTCCGCTCCTCCCGCCGAATGTCGCGCTCTCCGGAGGCCCTACGGAGTGGTGGCCCTGGTGACCCCTCCCAACTTCCCGGTGGCCATCCCCTTCTGGAAGCTCCTCCCCGCCCTCCTGGCGGGAAATACGGTGATCTGGAAGCCGTCTGAGGAATCGCCGGGCTGCGCCCACGCCATCGCCTCCCTGTTTCAGGCGGCCGGTCTTCCCCCAGGGGTGCTCAACGTCATCCATGGCGGAGGGGCAGGAGAGGCGGGGGAATTTCTCCTCTCTCGAGTGGAGGAGGGGTGGATCCAGAAGGTGAGCTTTACCGGCTCCACGGCGGTAGGCCGGAGGGTGGGAGAGGTCTGCGGGCGCAGCGTGGTCTCCCATTCTCTGGAGTTGGGAGGAAAGAACCCGTTCATCGTCATGGCGGGTACCGATCTGGACTCGGCGGTGAAGAGGGCCTTCTCGGCGGCCTTCGCCAACACCGGCCAACGCTGCACCTCCACCGGCAACCTCCTGGTGGACCGTCGAATCTACGGAGAGTTCCGCACCCTGTTTTTGGAACGAGTGGCGGGAGTGCGCCTGGGAGATCCCCTGTTCGCTCCCCAGGTGGACATGGGGCCCCTCCTCTCCGCCCGCTACCTGCCCCGATTTCTGGAGCATTACCAGTGGGGACGCACCGAAGGGGCTCGCCTCCTCCACGGTCGCGGGCGGGTGATGAACGACGCTCTTCCCCAAGGTTTTCAGGGACATCCCGAAGATGGGGTCTATGTCTGGCCCACCGTATGGGAGGAGGTGGATCCCCGAGGGCGCCTGGCCCAGGAGGAGGTGTTCGGGCCCACTGTGAATCTTCTGGCGGTGGAGGATTTTGACCACGCCCTGCACCTGGCCAATGGCACGGCCTATGGCCTCACCGCCACTCTGTTGAGTCCTGATCCCATTCACTCCCGCAGGTTCCAGGAGGAGGTGCGAGCGGGGATGATCCACATCAATCCCTCAGGGGGAGGTGGAGTTCTTCCCTTCGGAGGAACGGGCGCCAGCGGCAACGGCTCGCGGGAATTGGGAATGTGGGGAATGGAGGCCTACTCCTTCTGGCAAGCTGTCTCGGTGGGAACGCCAGGATACCAGCCCCCGTTGTCGCCGCCCCGGGAGCCCCTGACCTCAGCGGGGGACTTCTCCCGGCTTATTCCTGAAAACCGGCGGGAGGAGGATTTGAGCCTGATGGATTGATGGGAGCAGCCGCCAGAAACCCTGGCGGGAGACAGGGGTGATCTCAGGGACCGAAGTGGCGACTCCAGGCACGGTGAATTTCTTGATGGGGTCCTCGCTCATCCTGCATCCCAAAATCAAACAGGAGGTGAAGACAGCAGGGCCTCTCGAAACATCGTCAACACCCTCTCCAGGGCCTCCCGGGTGGGATGACCCTCCCGATCCCGCAATTCCATGGTGAGGACCGAATGGGCAGTCAGTGGGAATCCCCATGGATTTCCAGGGGATGAATCCAGGCTCATCTCCGTGAACGCCTTCCCAAGAGACTCCTTCAGGGCATCAAACCTCTCGTCAGGAACAAAAAAATCTCGGGTGAAACGCAAACCCATCACCGGGACCCCAGCGGCGGCGCGGGCGCAGGCCAGTTCCAGATCGGGAGGAGACAGGCCCAGGTCCCTCTTTCGGGCCGGGGTCAGGGGAATGGGCAGGGAGGGTTGAGACAGGCCGGCCGCCACCACCGAGGGGTCGGTCATCATCGCCAGGGCAAACCCGCCGCTGAAGCACATGCCGATGGCTCCTACCCCCGGCCCTCCTTTCTGCTGATGAACCTCTCGGGCCAGGGCTCTCAGCCAGGTGATGATGGGGCTGGTGCGCGAGGTGGACCACAGGTTGAACTCCCGACGAACACACAAGGAGAGGGCCTGACCGACCACGTAGGGGAGGGTGAAGGGCTTGCCGGGAACGCCGAACAAGGAGGGGAGGACGGCGGTGAGACCCTGGTCCGCCACCCGCCTGGCGAAGCCTGCCACTTCGGGAGTGATGCCGGGGACCTCGTGGATGAGGACGACCCCAGGGCCGGAACCCTGTTGATACACCGGGCGCCGATATCCCTCATGCTCGAAGAAAGACAGGGAAAAACCAGGGAGTTCCATGGGGAGAGGATGCCCGGCGCACCCCCAAAAGGAAAGCCCCATCCCCCTCCCTCGCCGGGAGGCCCCTTCTCATCCACCAGGCCGAAGGAAGAAGGGGTCTGTCACACCACCGCTGCCGGACCCAGGGGCTCCAGCCCTCCGGGCCCTTCTTGGGCATCGGGCAGCACGTCTCCCCCATCCGCCACCGGCGTCTCCTCCAAGGCGGCGGCCAGCACCTGGCTCATCTCCTCAGCGAAGATGAACTCCATTCCCTGGCGAACCTCCTCGGGAACCTCGTCCACATCCCGCTGATTCTTGATGGGCAGGATGACTCGGGAGATCCCGGCGCGATGGGCGGCCAGCACCTTGGACTTGATGCCCCCCACCGGCATCACCCGGCCGCGAAGGGTGCATTCCCCGGTCATGGCGGTGTCCACCCTCACCCTTCTCCCCGTCAACAGCGAGGTCAGGGCGGTGAACATGGTCACCCCCGCCGACGGCCCGTCCTTGGGAATGCCCCCCGCCGGAACGTGGATGTGGATGTCCTGGGTCTCCAGGAAATGGGGATCGACCCCCAAGGAAGCGGCGTTGCTTCGCACGTAGGTCAGGGCGGCGCGGGCCGACTCCTTCATCACGTCCCCAAGCTGCCCGGTGATTTCCAGCCTCCCCTTTCCCGGCATCCGCGAG
>CAYRTW010000177.1:0-12817 GCA_964426935.1 uncultured Rickettsiales bacterium | reverse complement strand
CCTCAAGCGTAAATTCGCCCGCATCGCCCTGGGAGGGGTAAAGGATGAAAGCGAGATCCGCGGGCACAGGCGCACCTATATCGGTGCCCTCCCCGGTCGCATCGTTCAGTCCATTCGGAGGGTGGGAACCCGCAACCCGGTCATGGTCTTGGATGAGCTGGACAAGGTGGGCAATGACTTCCGAGGGGATCCCGCCTCGGCACTTCTGGAGGCTTTGGATCCGGAGCAGAATCACACCTTCGTGGATCATTACCTGGACGTGACCTTCGATCTGTCCCAGGTGATGTTCATCTGTACCGCCAACGTGACCGAGACCATTCCATCTGCCCTCAAAGACCGTTTGGAAATTATTGAGATTCCTGGGTACATCGAAGAGGAGAAGCTGGAAATCGCCAAGGCACACCTGATTCCCAAGCAGATCAAGGAGAACGGACTCAAGAAGTCCCAGATTCGCTTCGAGGATGAGGCGGTGCGGGAGCTGGTGCGAAGCTACACCCTGGAAGCCGGCGTGCGGGATCTGGAGAGGCAGTTCGCCGCCCTTTGCCGCAAGACGGCCCGGAAGGTGGCCAAAGGCCAGCCTTGGAAAAAGGACATCACGGTGGTTGAAGTCGGGGAATTGTTGGGACCCCGGCGGTTCTTTCCGGAGATCGCCGAAAGGATGGACATGCCAGGGGTGGCGGTGGGACTGGCCTGGACGGCGGTGGGGGGGGACATCCTGTTTGTGGAGGCCACTCGGATGGAAGGGGCCAAGGGGTTCAAGATCACCGGGCAGTTGGGGGAGGTGATGAAAGAATCTGCCGAGGCGGCCCTGTCCTACATCCGCAGCCGCGGGAGGGAGCTGGGCGTGGCGGCGGAGGCATTTAAGAACCAGGATCTCCATATCCACATCCCCGCCGGAGCCATTCCCAAGGACGGCCCGTCGGCGGGGGTGACCCTGACGGTGGCCCTGGTGAGTGCGCTGACCGGCCGTCTGGTTCGCCACGATCTGGCCATGACCGGAGAGATGACCCTGCGGGGAAAGGTGCTCCCGGTGGGGGGGATCAAGGAGAAGGTGCTGGCGGCGCGCCGGGCGGGAATCTTCACCGTGGTGCTACCCCGCAAGAACGACAAGGACCTGTTGGACATCCCCGAACTTCTGCGACTGCAAATGTCCTACATATTCGTCGACACCATTGATGATGTCCTGAACGTGGCGTTTCGGGATGGACGCCCCGATCCCCTGCCCCCTCTGCCTCCCCCTTCCGTGGAAGCGGTGCCCGTCGCTGTCCCCATGATCCCCTCTGCCTGAGAGGCCCCCGCGCCTCATCGTTGGGGCCCCCCTCCGAAGAGGGGCGGGCCCGGTCCAGCGGGAATCTCCCTAGGGAATCTCGGTCAGCCCTCCCAGGGCGCAGATGATACGAAACGCTTCCTCGGAGACCGGTTGCACCGAAAGACGGGAATGGCGTACCAGGGGCATCTCTCCCAGTTGAGGGTGATGCTTGATCTGCTCCAAGGGCACGGTCACTGAAAAGGCCTTCACGGGAGCGAGATCCACCACGCTCCAGTCCCCCTCGGTGGCGGTAGGATCGGGCCAGGCTTCCCGGACTACCTGGGCAAGGCCCACCACCGCCTTCTCCTCCACGCTGTGATAGTAGAGGACCCGGTCCCCCGTCTTCATGGCACGCAGGTTGTTGCGCGCCTGGAAGTTGCGAACACCATCCCAAAAAGTCTTGCCGTCACGAACCAGGGCTGACCATGGGTATTTTTCCGGCTCGGACTTGACGAGCCATCGCTGTGGAGCCGGTTGAGACATGAAACACCCACTTTATTAATACACGTTACAGTGCGTGATATACGTAGTGTAACGTTATTGTATGTCTTGATAAATGATCCGAGATGGAAGACAAAAAAGCGCTCAAAATTATCGGCGATTGCGACGACGATCCCTCTTTCCTTGACTTCCGGTACCCGCTCGCAGGGAAGACGACGAGGGCTCCGTCCCCCCGGATTCCTCCAACGAAAGCTCATCGATCTCCACCGGCGGCTGGGCATCGATTTCGATCCGCTCGATGTTTGATTCTCCGGCTACCAGCGAGTCAGGGAAGGAGTCGGCGATCAAGTCGGTGACCTCCATGACATCCCCCATGGCTACATCCACGGAGTCGGTGGCCAGGGTGGCCGGGAGGGAAATGTCGCCAGTGGCCCAGACCGCGCTGGTCAGGGTCTCATCGCTTCCGCCGGGCATATCGATGGAGATCAGGGCGTCCCGGGAAGGCTCGCCGACGGGCAGATCGTCCATCAGCTCCAGATCTCCCAGGTCGTTTTCCTCAATGTCGGCAAGGGGTGCGGCAGCGGGGGCCGTGTGGATCTCTGGATGAGAAGCCGCCAGGGCAGCAGCGGCCTCGGCAGCGGCGATCTCCTCTTCCTCCTCTTCGGCTGCCATGTCCTCTTCGGCAACGACCTCCTCCTCCAGTATGTCGGAGGCGTTGTGCTCGACAATCTGGAAGTCCAGGGGGATGGTCGCATCCGTAAAGGGAAGCAGCTCGGTGTTCACCTCGACGGGGGAAGAAGTCGGGGCGACCTCAATGGAGGGGAGGGACGGGGAAGCGGAAGGGTGGACTTCCTCCTCGGACGGCACGGCGACGGTGGGGTTGGGAAGGGGCTGACGAAGGCTGGAGAGGGGATCAGCAGCCAGATCCAGACGCCAAGCCGGGGGAGCGGGGCCCGCAGGAGCGGCGGGTAGATCGAGGCGGTAGGTGGTGGAGTCCTCTTCTGGAGTGACCAGGAGGGTCCCTCCCGCCAGATGGGCCAACCATGTGGCATAGGCCAGTCCGGAGGGCCCGACGCCGGGAGCTACCGTAGCCCTCACCGGAGAAGCGAGGTCCTTGAGATCCTCTGGGGACGCCACCTTGCCGCTGTGATGAATCTCCAGAACCGCGCGCCCTTGGATTCCCTGGGTGCGGATGACCAGACGGCGGTCGGTGTCTCGGAGCAGGAGGTGGTGGGCGGCGGTACCAAACACCTGGGTGAGGAGGGGAAAGAGCAGATGGCCCCTGCCCCGCAGCGCCGGCGGTTCTCCGTAGTGGCGCTCCAGGACAAATTGGGGGAGGTCATCCCCTGTAGCGAGATGAAGAGCACTCTCCACCGCTTCGTGGATGGGGAAGCGACCGGCATCCACGCCTTCACCGGCCTCCAGGGCCGCGACATACCGTCGCAAATCAGCGGCGAGGTTGCGGAGATCCCGGCGCCTGGTCTCGGTGTCATCCATGAGGCGAGGGAGGTTTCTCAGGATGGCGTCCAGGTCGATGGCCCTCACCCTGTCTTCGATTTCATGAGCAGGAGCGCCGCTGCGCCAGGTGGCGACCACCTGTCCCAGGTCCCTTACGTCCCTCTCGATGCGGTCGAGATCGTGATTCAGGGCTTCGGAGAGACGCTCCATCTGGCCTCTGAACAGCACGGTGAGACGTCCCACCACTCCCATGGCCCTCTCCTCGAACAGGGCCTCCTCCAGGGCAGCCCGATCCGAGGCATCCCGGATGATTTCTACGACGCGATTGCCCCCGTCCCCGGGGATGCAAAGGACCTCCAGGCGAGCGATGCGCTGGGTCCCGTTGCGATCCAGGTAGGCGATGGCGCGATGGAGGTGCTGTTCTTGGGTCACCGCCCCGTACAGCCTTGCCCATTCCAGGCCAGGAACCCTCAGCACTTCTTCATGGAGAAGGCGGCCAAGGGCTTGATCCCGGCCGTATCCCGTGGCGGTTTCCGCTCCCGCGCTCCAAGCCTGGATTCGACCCGAGGCATCGCACACGATGACGGCAATGGCCTGGAGGTACTCCAGATGCTGGATCAATCGTTCTCCAGAGGCCCTGGCCCGCCGCGCCTCACCATGGGCGGACTCTGCAGCCGCCCGGAGATCTCGTTCTCTCATCTCGTAGCGCTTGTTGAGTTGGGCTGTGGCCTCCTCGTGAGAGGCGTTGACTACCGCCCGCAGGGACTCTGCTTCAGCGATGAGGCGAGAGACCTCGACATGATTCTTGGTGTCGATCTCAGTGGCCTGCCGAGTCAGGGCCTCAGCAAGGAGGCGATCTGCGTGGGCGGCGGCGGAAATGGAGCGATCCCTCTCCTCCCGCATGGCGTCAGCGGCCCGAATCCTTTCGGCTTCTGCTGAGGCGCGGGTGGAGGCCAGCTCCTGCTCCAAGGCTTGAATTCGAGCAACCGCTTCGGCACGGATCTCCCCTTCACGCCGCTCCCAGTCCTGGCGAGATGTGCGGATCTGGGCCTGCAGTTCCTTCTGTCTCTCCGCCTGGATCTCCTCCAACTCCCCCTGATGGCGTGCCTCAAGCGAGGAAAGTCGTGCTTCAGCCTCTCGCCGCAGGGAAGACTGGGCCGCCTCATGCTCGGCTCTTTCCCGGTGGAGAACCCGGGTGAGATCGGTGGAAGTTCGCTCGGCCTGTTCCCAGGCGGCCTGGGCCTCGGCCATGGCTCCTTGGAACTTCTGCTCGGTGATGGCGACCGATGCGGCCGCTTCCTCAGAAGCGTTCCTGACGCTAGTGCGAAGCTCCTCCAGCTCTGCCATGTACCTGGCTTCGGCGGCTCCAAACTGCTCCTGGAAATTGGCATCAAAGGCCTGGCGCTGGTCGGCGAGGCGGGCTTGGATTTCGGCCTCCCACGCATGGCGGAGCTCGGCCAGTCTCCCTTGATGGTCTGCTTCAAGGGTGTGCTTCTGTTCCATCAGAGATCGGGCCGCTTCGGCTTGGGCCTCCTCCAGCAAGGCTTCCAACGCCCGCCTTTCCCCATCCGCCGCGACCTGAAGCGCCGCCAGCTTTTCATCCGTGTCCTGTCGCAGGCGGGCCTGGGCCTCCTGAGCCTCGGCCTGGCTTCGGGCCAGGGCCTCCTGGGCCTCCTTCAACTGGCGGTCTGCCTCTCGCCATTGAGCATCTGCCTCTTGCCAGGCACTCCGATTCTGGGCAGCATCCTGTCCCAAGGCAGCCAGCCGGCCCTCCAACTCGCCAGCCCGAGCGGCCAGCGCGGCGCAGTGGGCCTCCAGGGCTTCCAGGTGGGAGGAGGTCTCAGCCGACACCTCACCCGTTGAGAAGCTGTACAGGCGCGCCACTTCCTGAATGTGCTCATTCCTGAGGAGATGAACCTGGAGATGACAGGTCAGGGGGGGACCGTCGGCGCGTAGAAGGGGCAGATCGCCCTCAAAGCGACCTTCAGTGGCCAACCCCGCCAGCACCTGGGCGTCCATGGAGTCCCTGGATTCCTCGGGAAAGAGGACCGCTGCGGATTGTCCCAGACGATGCTCGGGGCCGAATCCCAGCAGAGAGGGCGCTCCGCCGGCCCAGGAGATGATCTGCCCCTCCAGGTTCACCACCACCACGCCTTCAGAAAGCCTCTCCATCACGCCGGTCTGGAGGCGAGCCCACTGCTCCAGATGCTTCTCCTCCGACACGTCGATGCCCATGGCGATGTATCCGACGGTGCGTCCCTGTGCGTCTCTCAGCCGGGCGCTGCTCCAAGACACCTTGTGATAGGCCCCGGCGCGATCCGCGATGGTGGTGACCTGATCTCGGACGTGCTTGTTTTCCCTCCAGTTATCGTGGAGGGCTCGAACCACCTGCCGGTAGGGCTCGCTGGGATAGAGGGCCTGGAGGATCCTCTCTCCATCGGGAAGGTCGGGAACATCCCAACCGGTCACATCCCGAAAGCGCTGGTTGACGGTGACGGTTCGGCCCGCCAGATCCAGGCAGTAGACCAGGATGGGGGCCTTTTCCAGAAGGGCGCGGGAAACCGCCACCGGATCGGCGGGATGTCCACCGGGAGAGCCCCCTTGAGCGAGGTAGAAGCCCTGGTAGCGCAACATGGAAACCCTCCGGACTGAACGGAAGTGGCCACTCCCTCCCCCTGGAGGGACGTGGCACGCGGATTGAGGCGAGGCGGGCAAGGGTATTTCCAGCGAGGGGGTGTGTCAACTTGCCCAAGTTCATCCCCAGGTTTAGGATGCCCGGGCGTTTCGTACTCCGTTCCGCCCTGCCTGAAGCCCCTTCGTTCCCCCCATCCCTGATGTGGAATGCCCCAGGTACTGATTCATACCAGTGATGCCCTGGCCCGAGCCACCCTTTCAGGGACGTGCGAGGTGCTGGGGGTGGACTTCAAGGTGACCACTTCCAGTGATGGAGCCCTGATGGGGGTGAGAGGCGGGGCTGTCACCCTGGTCGTGCTGGACTTGATGCTTCCCGGACGGGGAAGTGGCATCGATCTAGCCCGAACCCTTCAGGCAGAGTCCCCCCGCCTGCTGACGTTCTACTTCCTGGGAAGTTCGTCCGGAGAGGCGGAATTCTTCGTCGGAGCCCCCTTGGAACTGCACCTGGGGGGACTCCTGTCTCGGCCTCTTTTTCCTGGCGATGCCCTGGAGAAGCTGGGGCGCGTTCTTCCCCCGCCAGAGGGGGATCTCCTGTCGATGCTGGCCCGGATTCCCAGCCCCCCGGAAGTGGATCTGCTGAGCCAAGGCCCCTTTGATCTTACCCAGATCCCCGCCTCCCGCCTCCTCTTCGCCGCCTCCCAGGATCGCACCGGAGTCCTTTCCTTGAACGGGATGGAGGTCCGGGGGGAGTTGGCTTTTCAAGGGGGAAGGCTGGCGGGAATCGAAGGAGCTGGAAGTGGATTCTCGCTGATTCGTTCCTGGGTTCAGGGGGAGATGGAACGACCGGCTCACCTGGGAAATCCACCGGCCCCGGGGGACGTGGATGCGGAAATCGGATACCTGATCGCGGCCCGCGCGCTCCCTCCCCATCGAGCCGAGGAAGCCGTTCGGGTGGCCGCTGCCGATCTCCTGGGGAGGGTGGCGCGGGTCCCTTCCGGTGCTGGGCGATGGGTTGAGGGAGGCTCCCTGGCTCGGCGGCTTCCTTCACCTTTGCCTGTTTTTCGATTGTTGTTGGAAGGGAAGGTGAGGCGCGGGGAGTCGGGCGATGCCGGGCGTCTTTCTCTGCCCTCCGATCAGGTGGCGGTGATTCGCCTTCCCGCCCAGGCAGTGGAGCGAAGCTGGGGACTCACCCCTCGGGAGGTGCAAGCCATCCAGAGACTCCGCCCCCTGGCGCTTCGGAACAAGCGGGTGTCGGAGGTCGTTTCTGTTTTCATGGGGGAAGATCCCGGCCAATACGGTGAGAGGGGGGCTCTGCTTTCCGTGCTGATGGATGTGGGTGTGGTGGGGGCGGTCCCTCCTCCCATGTCCCCCTCGTCCTGGAGCAAAGCGGAGGAGTTGGCCCATCTCCACCATCGACTCCAGTCTGACGATCATTTCGAAGCCTTGGGGGTGAGTCCCGATGCCTCTCCCGAGCACCTCAAGGCCTCCTTCCTGGACCTGACCAAGCGCCATCACCCCGACCTCTTTCATTCCGAGCATCCCCGGGTGGTCGACCTTTCCCGCCGGATCCAGACCCACTTGCTGACGGCCTACGAGACCCTTTCCGATCCTCAGAAGAAGAAAGGCTGGATGGCTACGGGAACGGGAGGTGGGGAAGAGGGGGGAGCACCCGTGGTGACCGTCGATCCCAAGATGGCCCGCATCGAGTTCAAGCAGGGTGAGTTGGCCCTTCGCAACGGCAAATTGGAAAAAGCCTGTGCCCACCTGGAAATGGCGGTGAAACTGGATCCCGACTCGCCCCAATACCGGGCGATGCGGGCGTGGAGCCAACTGGCCTTGGATCCGGGGAGGGTGGGAGTCACTGTTCAGGAACTCAGACAGATCCTCGATACTCATCCCCGCATCGCCCTGGCTCATCTCTATCTGGGGCATATCGCCAAAAAGCAGCAGGAGTGGGGAAGGGCGATGAAATATTACCGGTCCGCTATGGAGGCAGACCCCAAGCTGGTAGATGCGGAGAGGGAGTTGCGCCTGTTGAAGCGACGTCAAGAGAAAGGAGAGCTTTCGGAGAAGGGCGCTTCGCCAGAGTCGGGCTCGGGGTGGTCAGCTCTGAAGTCTTTGTTCGGGGGAGGCAAGCCTCCGGTACCACCCCGCTCGCGGAAGGGAAACACGAATGGGGAGGGGTGAGGGGAATCGTGCTGGATGAGCTGACTCACGGCCTGTTCGTGGCCACCGTGGTCGGGTACGCGGTGGTCACCGCGTTCTATGCTTTGGGCAACATGCTGCGCCGCCCCGACCTGCTGCGCCTTGGATTCACTGCCTTGTTGGGAGGGTTTGCTGCCCATTCCCTGGTCCTGGGCTTGGGATTGGTGCGGGGTACCTTGGGGGATCCCCATGAGGCCTCTCTAGCCATCTTTTCCTGGTGCCTCCTGGGAGCCTTCTTGGGCATGTCGGTGCGGTATCGAATCCGGAGCCTGGGGGGGTTCCTGGCCCCGGTTGCATTGTTTATCTATCTGGCGGCCCTGGTGGTGGCGGGGAGGCGCAGTTTTGCCCCGGAAGCCCTTCATGGTCTGTATCTGCCGGTACATATCGTCTGCACCTTTGCCGGACAGGCCCTGTTTGGGGTCTCCTTTGCAGCGGGAGTTGGATACCTCCTGTTGGAAAGGCGGCTGCGGCGCCGGGCCGTGAATCTATCCGAGGATGGGGGGCTTCCTTCGTTGGAGGTCCTGGATCGGACCAACCATCAGGTGTTTACAGCAGGTCTCCTTCTCTACACGGCCGGCATAGTGGCCGGCTCGTTTTGGGCTGCCAGCCCTGATTCTCCTGGAGAAGTAGCGGTCCCCAAGGTCATGGTGGCTCTGGTGGTCTGGTTGATCTACGCGCTGGGTTGGCAGGCTCGTCTTCTCCTGGGCTGGAGGGGGCGGCGGGCGGCCTTTGTCGCGATCCTGGGCTTTGCCGGGGTGCTCCTTCAGCTGGTCGCCATCAGCCACGTATAGGACATTGTCTTGAAGCTGCTGCTGACAGGACTGAGCCATCGCACCGCCCCGGTAGAAATCCGGGAGAAGGCCGAGGTGCCGGAAGGGGATCTGCCTCGGGCCCTGGAGGAGATCCGGTCCCTGCCAGGAGTGCGAGAGGCGATGCTGCTTTCCACCTGCAATCGGGTGGAGATCATGGCGGTAACCGAGGGGGAATCGGGAGCATCCGGGGATTTGCGTCGCTGGCTGAGCGGGCGCCTGGGGGAGAGCAGGCCCTCCCCGGGGCACCTCTATCAGCATGAGGGAGAAGACGCGGTGCGGCACCTTTTCCGAGTGGCCTCCTCTCTGGACTCCCTGATGCTTGGGGAGCCCCAGATCCTGGGACAGGTCAAGGCGGCTCACCGAGTGGCCCTGGAACAGGGGGCCTCAGGAGCGGTCCTTCACCGAGTGCTGGCTCGGGCGTACCACGCCGCCAAGAGGGTTCGCACCGAGACCGCCCTGGCCAAGGCCGCCGTCAGCGTTTCCTACGCTGCCACCGAACTGGCCCGCCACATCTTCGACAACCTGGCCAACACCTCTGCCCTTATTGTTGGAGCCGGGGAGATGGGCATCCTGGCCTTGCGTCACCTGGTGGAGAAGGGAACGCGGAAGGTCCATGTGGCCAACCGCACCCTGGCCCGGGCTCAGGAGGTAGCGGCGGAGTTCGGGGGAACCGCCTCGGATCTGTCCGGGGTCCCCGCTGCTCTGGTTGACGCCGACGTGGTGATTTCCTGCACGGGAGCCCAGCGCCATTTGATCACTCGGGAGGATGTCCAGGCTGCCATGAAAAAGCGCCGGGGCAAGCCGATGTTTCTGATTGATATTTCCGTGCCCCGTAACATCGAACCCCGAGCGGGGGAGTTGGAAAGCGTCTACCTGTACGACATCGACGACCTCCAGGCGGTGGTGGATCGCAATCTGGGCTCCCGCAAGGAGGCGGCTCGGGCGGCGGAAGAAATTGTCGAGGCAGAGGTCTCCCAGTACCGGATCACCCTGGGGGGGGCGAGAGCAGCGCCGGTGGTGAGATCCCTGGTTCGGAAGGCGGAAAGAGTCCGGGAGGGGGAGGTGCAAAGGACCGTGGAGAAGTTTGGCGACTACCCCGAAGAGCAGCAGCAGCGACTGAGAAGTGCCCTGGACGTCATGACTCAAGCCTTGATCAAGAAACTCCTTCACCATCCCATCCTCACCATCAAGGAGATGGGGGCTGCCGGGGATGATGAAGGGCTGGAGCTGGCTTCCCGGATGATGGGCACGGAAGGCGCGGACCTGGCCATGGTGGTCGACGAAGGGGATTCCAGCGGTCAGGAATCCTCTACCCCCGTCGCTTCCCCCCTCCGAAGGATTCCCTCATGAGCCGTTCTTCCTTGGTACTCGGCACGCGAGGGTCGCCCCTGGCCCTCTGGCAGGCCCGCCACATCGCCGCCCGCCTTGAGGAGTCCAATCCCTCCCTCACCGTTTCCCTCAACGTGATACGCACCCGGGGAGATGCGGTTCAGGACGCCCCTCTTTCTCGAATCGGTGGCAAAGGGCTGTTCACCCGGGAAATTGAAGACGCTCTCCTGGAGGGCAGGATCGATCTGGCCGTTCACTCCATGAAAGACCTGCCCACGACCCTGCCCCCAGGCCTGTGCTTGGGAGCCATTCCCTCCCGGGAGTCTCCCTGGGATGCCCTGGTGGCGAGGGGAGGGCTCTCCTGGGAGCGACTTCCTCTGGGCGCGCGGGTGGGGACCTCCTCCCTGCGGCGGAGGGCGCAGATCCTGTCCGTCCGTCCCGATCTCCAAGTGGTGGACCTGCGAGGGAACGTGGACACTCGCCTTCGCAAGGTGGAGGAGGGGGAAGTGGACGCAGCAATTCTCGCCTTGGCGGGTCTCAAGCGCCTGAAGAGAGAGGAGGGAGTATCCGAAGTGCTTTCCTGGGACGTGATGGTGCCGGCCGTTGGGCAAGGCGCTCTTGGAATCGAAATTCGCGAGGGAGATCAAACCGTTTCCGCCGCCCTGCTCCCCCTCCATGACCCGATTTCTGCCCAAGCGGTGGAGGGGGAGCGCCGTTGGCTTCATGCCCTTCAGGGGGGCTGTCAGGTGCCCGCCGCCGCCCATGTCCGTCCCTTGGAGCACGGAGGATGGGAGATGAGGGCCCGGGTGGGAATGGGGGATGGTACTCGCTCTCTCTCTGCCCGAGCGGCGGGAATGGAGCTTGGATCTGTTGTAGATCAAGTTCTTCATGATTTACTTGAAGGAGGCGCTGAGGAGATCCTCGCCAAGGCTCGGGTCGAGGAGGGAGTTCCTGGGGCTTGGCACCAATGAGCGGAGACCTGCCCCTCCGGGGAGTCTGCGTAGCCGTTACCCGGGCCAGCGATCAAGCGGGGGAGCTCTCCAGCAAGCTGAAGGAGAGGGGAGCCCAGGTGGTGGAGATTCCCGTGCTGAGGGTGGTTCCGCCGACCTCTTACGAGATTCTGGATAGATCCCTGGGGGATCTATCGGGCTTTGACCTGGTCCTGTTTACTTCAGTCAACGGAGCCAGAGCGGTGGGGGAGAGGATGTCTCATCTGGGGCTGAATCCCCGGATCTGGCAAGGGGCAAACTGCGGAGCGGTGGGGGTGGCGACCGCTCGGGCGCTGACCCGGCTGGGGATTGAGCCGCGCTGGGTTCCTCCCCGGTTCCAGGCGGAGGCCCTCTTGGATTTCTTGCCGGAGGAGGTGGTAGAGGGCAGGTCAGTGCTGGTGATCCGGGCTGAGGAAGGAAGGGAAGAGCTGGTGACCGGCCTGAGGAAGCGAGGGGCGCGGGTGATCCTGGCCCCCGCCTATCGGGTGGTTCTGAACGAAGCGGGAGGGGAGATGGCGGCGTCCCTTCCTCGGATTCAATGTGATTGGGTGGTGTTCGCCTCAGGATCGGCAGTACGACACCTTCATGAATTGCTTGGGGATTCCTTCCACTCGACCCTGGCGGGCATCCGCATCGCCACCCTGGGGCCCATTACCTCCGAGGCGTGTAGACGGGCTGGTCTCCCGGTCCACCTGGAAGCCCCCGTCGCCTCCCTGGACTCCCTGGTGGATTCCCTGGCGAAAGCGTCCTCCATTCCGGCGGCGTTCGCTTCCCCCCTCTCCCAAGAGTGAACATTCAGAGATGACTCCTCCTCCCCTTGTCACGCGTATGCGCCGATTGCGTCGCACCGAGCCCCTGCGCCGTCTCGTTCGAGAGACATGGCTGCGAGTGGACCAGCTCATCTGGCCTTTGTTCATCGTCCATGGTCAGGGAATCCGTCAGGAAATTTCCTCCATGCCAGGGCAGTTCCGAGTGTCCCTGGACCAACTGGTGGCTGAGGCCGGAAGGGGAGTGGATCTGGGCATCCTCTCGGTGCTCCTGTTCGGGATCCCGGCCGAAAAAGATGCCGTGGGCAGTGGTGCCTATGCGGACGACGGGATCATTCAGAAGGCGGTGGGGCTTCTGAAGAAGGCCTTCCCTCACCTGGTGGTGGTGACCGATGTCTGCCTCTGTGAGTACACCGATCACGGGCATTGCGGGGTGATTCGGAATGGGGAGGTGGAGAACGATCCTACTGTGGCTCTTCTGGTGAAGGAGGCCCTGTCTCATGCCCGATCAGGGGCGGACATCATCGCTCCCTCGGATATGATGGATGGCAGGGTCGGGGCCATTCGCGCCGCCCTGGACGGTCATGGGTTCACTGAAGTCCCCATCATGGCCTACGCCGCCAAGTTCGCGTCCGGCTTCTATGGACCCTTTCGGGACGCCGCCGAATCCACTCCTTCCTTTGGAGATCGACGCTCCTATCAGATGGATCCCGCCAATGGCAGAGAGGCCCTGAGGGATGGGCCAGGGTCGTGAACAGCTGCTTGCTCTGAAGGAGCAAGTGTCGCCGCGTCTCGCCATCCGTGGCCTGCTGAGACAGGCGCAGGTGATCGACCGCAGTCATCAGCTGGGCGTGCTGCGAAGACTGCAGGAAC
>CAYRTW010000176.1:0-13064 GCA_964426935.1 uncultured Rickettsiales bacterium | reverse complement strand
GGCTCCTCCCACCCCCAGCGCTTCCCCACCCTGGGCCGCTTGTACCGACACCGCTCCCAGGGCCCCCAGCCCCATCATCAACGCCAGGCAGGGCCCCATCTCTGCGGAGGAGATGGGCCAGAAGGGGGCAACGGCCAAGAGGATTCCCAACCACAACATGAAGGGCAAAAGCCGGCTCACGGGCTGCCCCTTGAGGACACCACCACCCGACGCTGGGGTGAGAGAGCAGGGGGAACAGGAAGCTCTTGCGGGGGTGTCCTCAACGCCTCCGGATATCGACCCAGATCCCCTGTCAGTTCAAGCCTCAGCGCCTTCCCCCCCTGATCGCAGAAGGTGAGAATGTCCAGGGGTGGGATTCCCAGGTCCCACAGCGGCCGTCGCAGAAAGGGGGAGGCCTTGCCCACCCTATGGATGGGTTGAAACAACAGGGGTTTTCGGCACCGGGGGCAGCCGGACCGCAGTCCTCTCGACTCCAGAGGGAGCCAGGGCCTCTCCCGAAATCCACACGCCAGGCAGCGAGCCAAAGCGACCGGCTCGTTCATGGGCTTCCAGAAAAGGTCATGACTTCCCAGGTGCGAAACCGCCTTCTCCCAGACCGTTCCCAGGGTATCGGCCGACGTCAGAGCCTCGTCCTCCACCACATTCCACCGCTCACCATGGCTTCCGCACTGGGGATCCGGGGAGTAGCGAGAGTGAACCAGGGTCCTCTCTGGACCCGTCAGATAGCGTTCAGTTCCGAATGAGACCTGGTACTTGGAGCCCTCTTCAGGCAGGCGCCGGGCATGGGCCAGTCGGAAGGCCTCCCCCACTTGAAGAGACGACGCCAGGGACGCAGAAAGGGGTGTGGTGGGGACTCGACCTGCCTTGAAGGCTGCCACTGCCCCCGCCTCACAAGAGGCATTCCCCCTCTCTCGGCTGATTTCTTCCCATTGCCCCGGAGTCAGGGTGCATTCGTAACATCCCCCCCGATCAGGGGAAAAGGCGGTCACCCGAGCAGCCCACTCGGCGATCGCCGCGTCAACCCAGGGCACGGCCAGGCTGGCACATCGCCGGGAGAGGTGGAGGCGAGCCAACCGGTTGTCCACGCAGCACAGCACCGCATCCACCCTTCGCAGCAGGCCCCCTCCCACATCGAAACGGATATCACCAGGAATGGGCAGAAAGTGGCTGTCGGGGGCCCACCGATGCAAGAAG
The DNA here is from genome assembly GCA_964426935.1 of uncultured Rickettsiales bacterium. Lineage (GTDB taxonomy): Bacteria > Myxococcota_A > UBA796 > UBA9615 > JAKLKC01 > CAYRTW01. Next base: position 11,870 of record CAYRTW010000176.1, on the reverse strand, counting down.
CGGGTGGCCGCCTGCACCTTGAAGGCCCCCCGATCTTCGGCAGTATAGAGAATGGATCGGGCCAGGTTGCGAGTCTCCACCCGATCAGGATCCACCAGGAAGACCATCCCTGCCCCCAAGAGGGCCAGATGCTTCAAGGTCTCGCTTCCCAATGTTCCCGCCCCCACCACCAGGAATCGGGATTCCGCCGCCACTGACCCTCGAAAGTCAAGACATTCCGAATACATGACTGCCCGGGATTCCACATGGAGGCTCTTCGGGTCTTCAATGGAATGCGGTGGATGGAGGGGGTGGGTTATTGGATTGGGGAGGGGAAGTGTCATGACTCTCTCCCCTCGTCGATGGGATGAAGAACTGGAGGTTCCTCCCGAGCTACTTCGCGAAACACCCTTTGGGGAGAGGAGAGATGGGGTTGCGATTCCAAAGCCGCCCGAAGAAGAGGTAACCACTTCATGGCCCAGCCGATCCGCCCTCTTCCACCGTCTCCATCCCTTTCCCTCCAATCCGACAGGGCTGCCCGGGCGCATGTGTTCCAACTCTGGGCACGGCGAGGAGAAGGATCTTGGGCAAACCACGCCTCCCCCCGAAGGAGGAGATGGACCGCCAGGGAGGCCGCCTCGTCACCCGAGAGGCTTTCCCCCAGCAAGGCGATATCCACCGAAGCTGTGGCCATGGCCAGCCACATCCCGACTCCATTCCCTCCCTCAACCAACAAGGGAAGGCGTTGAAGGCCCATCACCAAAGCCTTGACTCCATCTTTGACCACCCCGTCCTCGGGAGGGCGAGGGGCGCGGAATCTCAGTGCGTGGGATCGGTCCAGGCCAGCAACGGTCATCCTTCCCCTCTCGTCCACGGCGAAGCGGGCCAACTCCACTTCGTTCTGCCCCCGGGGGGTCCCCAAAGAGAGGAGGGCCACTTCTGCCCCTTCCTCAATGCGACAGGGCTCGGCCTCCCCCCCGCCGAAAGGCTCCAGATAGGACTGGGGATCAGGGGCCTCCACAAATCGCAGCACCACCCGATACTCCTCACCACCCCGGATTCCCAAGGCCGACAGGGAGAGGAGGATTCCGCCGGGAAGGCAGACCTCTTCTCCGATGGGAGTGATGGCATATCCTTTGGAGACAGCGATGACCTCCCGATCCTCCAATTCCTCACAGGCAAGCCCGGAAACGATGCCAACACCATGGTGATGAAGAAGATGTCGCCGCCGCGCCTCCCGATGATAGAGCTGCTCATCCACCAGATGAGAAGCTCCCAGAGGAAGCCCGGCAAAGGGTCGAAGCCGGAGTGTCATGACAGATCCTGGGTGGGGAGGTTGTCCCCGGACAAGGGTTCGCACTCCTTCGTAAGAGGGAGCGCAAGGGCGAGGGGGCAATCCGCCCTCGATATGGATGTGAAGGTGGGCGGGCATTTCTCGACGAATCACCTCGCAGGCATGACGCAAACGAGACTCCGCATCCTCCTCTCCCAAATCTGCGGAGAGTTCCCCCCACGACGGAAGACGAACCGTGACCCAGCAGGGAGAGGGACCCGGTGGTGCCCCGTCCAGCCAGGCGGTGGATGTGGACGAAGCCCGGGGCGTTCCCGAATGCCCAATCCCTCCCAGGATGATCCCCGCTGGCCCCAGTTGGGGAAGGATCTGCACCGAGACCGTGGCTTCCCGCCACACCCTCTCCTTCACCGCTGCGGAAGTGCCACGATGGCGGTGCAGGTGTACCGCTTCAGGCAGCAGCGCTCTCAACACCTCAGAAGACAGACGAGGAGAGACCCCCAACCAACCCGCCATCCACTTCAGCACGGGGGGAGAGGCTTCCAAAGGGGAAAGCAGGCTCTTGCAGCTTCGCGCTCCCTCTTCCACTTCCCTCCACCTCTCCTCACACAGCAGGAGAAACCGCTCTATAAATGGGGTCTCTCCGGCATCCCCCATTCCCCGAAAGATTTCAGGAAGATACCGGGCCCACCCCCGGGCTTCGATGTGAAGGATCCTGCCCATCCCCGAAGTGGCCAGAGGCCCATTGGGAACAGATTCCACCGCCACCACCCGATTACGAAATTCCTCCTTCCCCGCTGTCAAGACGGTCTCCACCACCGGAATGCCATGTCGCTTCAGGAAAGCCCTGGCGTCGTGCTCATTCCATCCCACCAGGGAAGGCCACACGTCGGTGATGGGGGGATTCATGGAGACCTCCTCCATTCCCTCTCCCCACAAGACACTCGCACTCGACCCGGCGTCCAAGCATCTGCAGACGCCGAAGAGGGTTCCTCTCGGGGGCGAAGGGTGACCGCCGGCGTTCCAACCACGCCATGAACCCCCCGTATCACCTCGGAGAGACCTATGCGATGATGAGGTGTCCGCAGAGGAAGGGGACCTGAGACAGGATCCAGATAGCCAATCACCGCCTCTCTCACATCCGACTCCACCTTTCCAAAATCAGCGTATTCACCGATGTTCACCACCACCTCCACGTCCAATGTCTTGACTACAGCCAACCGGGCACAGACTTGGACTCCCACCAGACACCGTGACTGCAGCGCCTCCTCGACCCGTGCAGACAGACCCGAAGGAGATCCTCCCCGAGAAGGGAGCAGGATCAGGGCGACTCTGCCAGGAAGGCCTGGAACCGGTCCCAAGCACCTGGCCCGGGCCACATCGGGAACCAGACGGACGGCAAGGTTCTCGAAATCCGTTGCCGTCACCGCCCGTTCTTCAGCCTTGAGGGCCAGGGGAGCCCGTTGGAGGGACTCCTCCATCGTTTCCACGTCTCTTCCTCCCCAACTGGGAAAGGGCTGCTCCGCTTGAAGGGAGGAATCATATCGGGAGCAGACCCGGAGCGTTCCTCCCCCCACCTGGCCCTTGGCCCCATCGGTCACCATTCCCCACACTTCCACCGCCTGGGGACCCGGCGGTGGAATCCTTCCGCAGCGGCCATCACCAAGGAGAAGTTCCCCCGCCACGGGGTCCAAGGCCACCACCTCCTCGTCGGGACCCTCCCCCTCCAAGTTGCGGCCAATGCGAACCCTCCATGGCTTGCCATGAACCCGCACATGCACTTTCGCTTGAGTGGCAATGGCTGGAGCCAGGGGAGCGCCCCGCCCCTCCTCCACCAACCACGGCGCCACTCCCAAGGCAATGCGCTGGCTGGGGGTTCCCGTCGCACCGTGGACCAGAGGGACGGGACGGGCTGGACGAAGGTTGGCCACCTCGACGGCGTTGACCAAAAGGTGGAGCAAGGAAGGAAGGGGAGGACCTGGAGGTAAAACCGCCCGGATCCACAACCCCTCCGGGGATGCGGCACAACGTGCAGCGGAGGCGTCAGGAACAAAGCGCAACCAGCCATTTCCGGCAAATCGGTGAGCCCGAGACAGCCCGGAAAGGGGGGCCCATTGGGTTCCAGTCCATCCCGACCAGGAGGCCGCCAGGGGACCTCCCTCCATTTCTTCTCCAGCACGAAAAGCGAGGGAAAGGGGCAGGCCCTCGGCGAGTTCCCCATGCATCCGAAGCCACACCTCCCTGCAGTCACCTTTTCCCTCCTCCATCGGCGGATAGGGCGAGACCTGTGGAGCCGCCTCCCTCTCCAGGGAATGGACCCAGGTGAAATGAGGAAGCCTGGGAGATCGCTCCACACCGATGACCTGAAGGGCCCCAGTCAGGTCGTGAGTCACTCCCCCCGTCGCCATGGTCAGGCGAATCTGATGGAACTCGGGGTGGACATGGCGCGGCCAGGGGTGCTGGGGGGTGCCCGGTTGAGACAACCGTGAGCCCTTGAGCACCAGGCGTAAAGCATGGGTCGTTCCGGTGCGAAAGGTCCAAGGGTGAGCCCGCTCCAGATGGAGAGCCCGGTCCAGGACAATCACCCCTCCCCCCATGGACTCTGACCCTCCACTCCACCTGGGCAACGTCTCGAGTCGGAACGTAGAGGCCTCTTCGCTCCTCCATCCCCGCACGGGAACCCAGCCCTCGGCCGTATACACCTCCAGCGACACGGCATGATCGGGAACCTGTCCCCCCGTAAGGTGCTCACCGGTATCTCCACGAAGGAAGGCCCACTGCAAGGCAATCTCCACCCGTCGTTGGGCAAGGGAGGCAGAGGCGGAAGACGGGCTGAAAGCATCCGATAGCAAATAGAGGGCGGTACCTGATTCCGGCGGAAGTCCTACAGACGGCTCCGAAAACGGGTGAAATGGGGGAGAGGACAGGTCGATTTCCCTGAGGGAGGACAGATCTCGTCCCGCTAGAACCCGAAGTGTGATGGGCTTTTCCACTGCTGGCTGCATTTCCAATCCCGCTCCCAGCACTCGAAGATCTACCGCGCTGCGCCTCTCCGCTTGGATCATTTCGCCCTCGGCGGAGAGGTCCGGCAAGGGTCCCCGAAGCGTCACATCCAGACCGTGGACCTCCACCTGGGATGCCGGAATCTCATTCCATTTCCCGAGAGCGTGATAGGACCACGTCCACTCAGGAAGCAGGAACGCCTGCTCCTGAGAACGAGTCAGGCGAGGAAAGGATATCGTCAGGGTCCCCTCATCCCGCAGCCAACCGGGGCGAGAGAGTTTGAACCTCAGATGCAACCCTTCTCCGACGACTTCAATGGACGCGGCTCTTCCTGCGGCCATCACCCCGCCTGGCGGAAGGAGCCTGACCCTTCCTGGCTGACCCAACGCGCGTCGCAGAGCACCGTCCAAATCCACAGTGGCCCGCAGCCAGGGGCGGGGCGACGCTTCGGCCACAGAGGGGTCGGGAGAGGCCAGGAAAATCCACCCAGGAAGGGGGCCTGTGGGGATCTCGTCCCCTCCATTCCCTTGGATGGGAACCGTTTGCCATCCCTTCTCGGTGGGGTACTCCCATTTCAACAACCCAGGAAGGACGGGCCCCCTTCCGGCGGCATGGGCCAGGAGGCGCAACCGCGAGCCCACATCCTGGAGTGGAGTCAGAGCCTCTCCCCCCAGAAACACTTTATGATCCAACTGGCCATCCCGCAACCGATCCTCCCCCTCCTTCAGGGCCAGCACCGGAGCACCATGGCGGCCATCTCCCACTCGCAGGGAACCTGCATGAAGAGGATCGGGCGTCACCGCAAAGGCCCGACCTCGGATCCCCGCCGACCCTCCTGACTCCAATGCCAGGATTTCCCGGACCTCCACTCGATGGGCCACCACCTCCTCCAGGGTGCGAAAAGGAATGGAAGGCCTGCCCTCCTGCTGGCGGGCGGACACTTCAGTTCCCACCACCACTCGGGTGCCAACCGCAGCGCCATGGAGAGGCCGGAAGGTGACCCACGCCGTGGCGGGCTCGGGGGGGCGACGACCTTCCCCCAGCAGGTGAAGCAGATCGGCATACACCCGGCCGGGGATCCGGTTGACTCTCCAGGCGGTGACCTCTGCCATCCAGGCCAGAAGATGCACCAGGGTCACTCCCGGATCGGAGGGACGCCGATCCGTCCACTCCGGACAGTAGCGGGGGATTCGCTCCAAGGCTCCGGCTACAAACTCGGCGTGGGAAAAATGGACCAGAGGTGGAGTGTTGTTCATGGTCAACCTTTTGCTGCGAGGAAAGACGGCGCCCCCATGGAAGGGAACAAGGATAACGCCAACTGAGCCGGAGACCCGGTGCGAAGGATCCGGTAGCGGACAGTCACCTGCACCGCAGCCGCATCCTGGGGATGTCGCTCTGCCCGCACTTCTTCCACCCTTACCCGATCTTCATGCTGACGAATGGCCTCCTCTACCTGGAATGAGACCGCGTCCAAAACAGTACGAGAAAGAGGACGAAACAAAAGGGAATGGGCCCGGCATCCAAACCCAGGACGCATCACTCTCTCCCCGTGCCGGGTATGGAGAATCAACAGCAGGGCCCTCTCGATGGCCTCCTCCTCCCCCACCAGGGGAATTCCACCTCCCATGCCGGGACGTACCGGAAAGGCCCAGCCGGTACCTCCTCTTGGACGGTAAGTGCCCATTTCATGCCTCCTTGGCACCCGTATTACGGGTGATCTCAAACCCGGTTCGATATCCGGTCCGGGCATCGAAAACGTGGCGAGTGGCAGTAACAAACCACGCACCATCAAAGGGCCCCAGGCCGTTGAGTTTCAGGGTGCCTCCCGACCGCAGGGAAGGATTTCCCCGTGCAACACCCGTTCCCCTGGCAAAGCGGGAGGCCCGCGCTTGGAGTTCTCCGGCGGCCACTCGATCCGCCGCCGCCTGAGTAGTCACCCTACCGTCGGTCAGGGTGAGCGTGGCAGAAGAGCGATGGGCTCGGGAAGCCGCGCCGGGGCCAGAAGTACCGCTCCCAGTAAGAAGGAGCTGATCCGCCGTTGCAATGCCAGTGATGACTTCCTTGCGGCGATAATCCCACCCCTTCACAACCACCTGATCCACTTGACCCAAGGAGGAGAAGCTCAGATCGCAGGCGATGAGGTCCTCTCCCCACGTCAGGCTCAGTGAAGGGGGAAGGTCCAACCGGGGACGGCAGAATTCCAAGGTTGAACCCCGGATGCGAAGATGAAAACCGTTGCGTTGCGCCAGCCCTTGCAGAAACTCGGCATGGGAGCATGCCCTTTGGAGGGTGTGGGAGCGGGGTTCATCGGTGTCGTCTACTTTTGCAGAGAGTCCCAGTTGAGCGGCCACCAGCCTTACCACATCGGCATCGGTGCGATCCTCGAACACCCGGGTGTCCACCCCTCGACCCAGTCCATGTAGCCGGTCATGCCCCCGCACCCTCAGTCGCGCCGGTCCTCCCTCGGGAAACGAGGGTTCCAGAGTGGTCACTTCCCCTTCCATCAGTGGATCGTCCAAAGACGCGCTGCCATACCCCATGGACAGGAAGACCACCGCCCCCAAAGGGAGCTGATCATCCACTCCCCCCGGACCCCCATCGGGAGCAAGAACCAGATCAAAGGCGTCCAACCGATCCACGGCTTCGTCCACCACCACTCTGCGGATGGCGTGGGCATCGGCGGAAGAGAGCGGAGAGCCATCAATGGCAATGGCGAAAGTCGGCTCCAGATTGGTTGCGGATGAAGTCACAATCCCCCTCCCTGGGGAGTGGAAAGCCATTCCTCCTCCCCCAGATCCAGCGGATCTTCGATTCCGCTGGCCTCGGCAATAAGGGGCCAGGCGGCAGGATCCCCGTAGACTCTCTCCGCCACCTGATCGATCCGCTCCTCGGCACCGATTTCGGTCATTTCAGGGATGGCCGATGGTCCCCCCGCGCTGCCCCCTGCCCCATTGTCTTCCTCGACAAACTCCCCCAGAGAAATTCGCAACTCAGCGCGCAGGGGGACACCGTTCTCGGCAAAAAGAAGATACCGGGAAGAACAGGATTGGAGGACACAACGGAATTCAAATCCTCCCCAGCGAAACAGGAGCCGAGGGGGTCGGGGACTGGCCAGGCTTCGATCCACGGTGGCCAATCCTTCCACCCGTGAGGTCTGCTCTCGAACGTCGCCGCCAGTGTCGCTGGTGTCGTAGCATAGCTGCATGGAGAGTTTTTTCCTGCCCCCAGCCGTGAATTCAACTCCCGGTGCGTCCCTCCCCGCCACCTCTTGTTCCTTCCAGCCTACGTCCTTCTCGATCTGGTAGTCGGAAGGATTCCATTGCACAGCGATCTCTTCCCCGTTTTCCAGGTTGAGCAGGATCGCCTTGTCGATACGACCTTCTGGCATGCTCTACCTTTCCTCCAACCCATGATGGGCGATTTCCAGCTTTTCTACGGCCAGATCCGATTTCCCCCCATCCATTTCCGGTCCTTCCCAGACCACCGGCCATCCTTCTCGAAACTCCCAGCGTCGCACCTCCTCCAGAGCGGCGTCGAGAAGAACCAGGGCCCCATCCCTTCGAAAACCGTCCCTTCCTTCCAGCGCGTCCATTCTCCATTCGAACAAGGCCGGAGAGGTCGCTATGGCCCCTTGAAGCACCAGATTTCCCCATCGCCCCTGGCCGCGAAACCTGAGTACTCCATCGTTTCGACCCCCTTCGCGGATTTCATAGACATCACTTCGACTGGAAAGACCTGAAGCCCGAGTGAACAGCCCTTGCTGGATGCCATCCACCTCCACAGCAAAAAGACACCCCGCCACCGGTTCATCGGACGTGGATGGATTGCTCATGGGAACTCCCTCCCCGATGCAGAAGGGACTCCTGGTTGCAGGGAGATGTGGATCCTGGCCATGGAACGAGCGGGGCGCATCCAGATCGTCAACCGAGGAGGCGAAGGAACTCCCTCTGTGTCAGAGTGAGGCGCCTCGGCCAGGGCGACAGCAAACGCCTGGGAGGGAGTTTCTCCGTCCAGAACTCCCGATTCCCACGCCCTTCGCAGCACGGCGGTTGCCTCCCGCCTCACCTGGGCACGCAGCCTTGGTCCATCCACCTCAAAGGCGGCCCACTGGAGACCGAGATGCAATTCACGGATCACCGCAACTCGGGCAATCTCACTGGCCAGAGAGGACAAGGACAGCGTGGAGTCCCCAAAGGACACCGCCCCTACGCCGTGGAGCACTCGGATGGGATTGATCCCAGCAGTCCTTAGAGACTGCTCCTCGAAAACTCCCAGCCGTAGCTTGGGAACGGCCTTCCCCAGACAGACTCCAGCAACCCGGGAAACGGGTCCCCACGGGCCCTCCCTCTCCTCTCCCCTGACCAGAGCACCGGCAACTGCGGCACTGGCCGGAATCCCCCGCCTCCCCAGCCCCAGAGCAGGAAAAAACATGGATATTTTCTCTTTCCATCGCCAGTTCAGTTCCGCCCCTGCGTCCTGGATGAGCCGCGCCGCTGAGGCCGGATCCTCCCCGGGCGCGTCCATGAGAACCACAGTACCTGCTTCACAAGCTGTCCTCCCCGCATGGTGAAGAAGAGATCCCAAAGCCTCAGGGGAGCCTTCCATTTCCCGTGGTGATAGCAGCACCAGGGCACGGGGGAAGAGGTGCTGGGAGACGGTTTTCAACGCTTCCTGCATCTCCAGCCGCCCCCGGGCAGCAACAAAGATCATCCCTGTCCCTCCCGCTCCCTCAAAGGCGGCCCGGGCGGGATCCATGTCCTGGGGATCTCCCACCACCAGGACACCCGCCCGAAGGCGAGAACCACCGCGAGATACGAAAGGCCGGGAGTCAACCCAGAGCCCCGGAGGGGATGGGAGGAATTTCTCTGGTATTGAATGGTTCACTTCATCTCCTGATGGATGCGGGAGAGTTCGCGCATCCAGACATGCCGCTGGGCGTGGGACAGCTCCAAAATGGAATCCAGCGACCAGTGAAAATAATACGAAATAAAGGCTACCTCCTGATGGAGCTTTTCCAGGGGGTAGCTCACGATTCCCCCATGCGACCAAACTCCTTCTGGAAGCGGGTGCCGCATTCCGGGCAATGCACCTCCACGTCGATACGGGATCCGTCGCCATTGACGCGGTTGTATAACTCCTCCAGGTAGCGAAGATCGGCGGCAAAGAGGCCCTCCACCACTCCAGTGTTGACCTCGGGGAGGTCTCCGAGTCGAATGACCACCCGGGACAACAACACCACCAACAAATACCCACGATTTCTCTGGACCCGCAGGTCGGTGAGGGGGGTGATTTCGTCCCGAGCCGTGGCCAGTCGCATCACTCCCTGGCGGTGAAGGTTGCCTTCCTTGTCCACATAACCTCGGGGAAGGTTGAATTCATATTCAGTGCGAAGTTGCATGATGAAAATCTCCAATCGTCACTATTTGGTGTATGCACGCTCGATGATATCAAGAAGCCCTCTCTACCCTCTCCACAGCGATTTCCACCTTTTCGATGGCCAGGCCCGAGGACTCGGCATCCATGGGGGGGGCCTCCCACTTGCACGGCCACCCTTCATAGAAGTTGTATCGGGCAACCTCTTCGAAATTCTGGTCCAAGACGATGATCGAACCTGATCGACGGTCGATCTTGCCCTCTTCGATCCCCTTGCGCCACTCCCAAAGGTCGTCAGCGTTGGTGAACCCTCTTTCCAAAACAATGTTGCTGTAGGTGGTTCGCCCGGGCTTCTTGCGGACCACCGGATCGTTTCCCTGCTTGAACTCCACGATCTCGGTATTGGAATCCATGCCACTTACTTTGCGGAACCCTCCCACCACGGTGGTGTGATCCTTGGTCACTCCTTGGATCTCAAGGAAGAAGTTGTAAGCTCCGTAGAGGGCGTCGGTGGTGTTTCGGTTGTTTCCCTGGGCCATGGTTTCTCCTTGGGGCGACGAGGTGTGCCCTGTTTGGTGTGATTACTCGCTGATCTTGGCTCCGCCATCCCACTGACCGACCCGGAAGATGACAAATTCTGCGGGCTTGACCGGGCTGATGCCCACCTCGACGATGACCTGCCCCGCATCAATGGTTTCTCGGGAGTTGGTCTCCTTGTCGCATTTGACGTAGAAGGCTTCGTCGGCCGTTCCTCCAAACAACGCCCCATCCCTCCACACCCGGAGGAGGTATGCCCTTACGTCTCGGACAATTTTCTTCCACAAGTGGGGGTCGTTGGGTTCAAAGACGATCCACTGGGTGTTGAGAAGAATGCTCTTCTCCACCATGATGAACAACCTGCGGACGTTGATGTAGCGCCAGGCAGGATTGGATCGGGTGGCCACGGTGCGTGCCCCCCATAGACGAATTCCCCGGCCCATTTCCGCAAAATTGCGGATGACGTTCACCCCCTTGGGATTGTAGCTTTCCTGCTCCCGTTGGTTGATGTCGCAGGTCAGCCCAGTGACCCCCACCACGAGTTCGTTTCCAGGTGCCTTGTGAACTCCCCTCTCCCCATCCACCCGCCCATAGATTCCAAGGACGTGGCCGGAAGGAGGAAGCTCTACCTCAGGAAGAGAGCAGGGGATGGATGCATCATGAAACGGGTTTCGCACCTTCAGCCATGGAGTATAAAGGGCTCCATATCCCCGATCATCCACGGGAAGTTCCATGTCGGGAGAGGGTCGGGAGGGACCGTCCAGTACTGCAAACACATCTCCCCGATTCCGACAATAGGCGAGAACCTCCGCCTGCGAGGCGAACTCCACTCCCGGAGCGGCCAGGAGGGCGATTTCCCCGATGTCGTCGTATGCATGGAGACCTATCTTGCCCTCGGCATCCCCGGAGAGAGGCGCTTCGGGATTGCGCTGCACCAGCACGGAAACCCAGGCACGACTGCCTCCATTCTCAAAAAACCCTCGAAGGGAAAGGGCAAAGCGAAGCAGATCGGGCCGAGAACAAAATCCCCGCCAGTCCGCATCCAGTTTGGCCTCTTCGATCCGATCTACGGCCAGTGTGGTGTAACGTTGTCCGTAGACCTCGGCCTGAATTTCCAGAAAAGCGCTTCGCAGCCAGCGCTGGAAGTCCGCCAGGGAAGTCACCAGGGAAGGGCGGATCTGGTGTTTGTCAGCTCTGGCCTCCACCTCTTCCAGAGAAGCAACCCGCATTCCAAATACTTGGGTGAGGGAAGCGAGATCCGCTGGCTTGAAGGCCTGAGGAGGCAGGTGCAATTCCCGTCGCAGTGAGGAAAGGAGTTCGGTGACCGCTCCCCTCCTATCCAGGAGAACACGCCCCGAAGGGTTGAGAAGTCGAGAGGAAACCGTCGCCCGTCCCAGGGGAGGAGACGCGGGGACGACCGCCGTCGCCTCTGGAGAAGAAGCCGGAGGAGGACGATTGGGGCGGGAGGGACGAGCCCCCCCGTGGATCTCGATGACCACCCTGTCTCCCTCCTCCTTGAGCTCCACCCTGGCGATTCCTTCATGAGACTCCAGAAACAGCTTGACGTTCTCAACACATCCGTCATCGGCGCGAAGAGCCTGGCACAAGGCTGCAATCGTCTCTCCATCTCCCAGCAGTTTCCCTCCTCCTCCCAAGACATCCGCAGGGAGGGAGAGCCAGCGGGACC
>CAYRTW010000175.1:0-13071 GCA_964426935.1 uncultured Rickettsiales bacterium | reverse complement strand
AGGGGCAGTTTGAGGAGGGCCATCGGGAGCTGCGCCAACCGGGAGGAGACCTGCAAACTCGGAACTCTTCCTCAACCCGCAACGATGGAGGGAGGCCCCCCAGGGACGAAAGGGGGCAGCGACAGGGTACTGACAGCAGGAGAGAAGCCTCGGGGGGAGGTGTTCGACCCGGAAACGACCTCGGAGGGGAGGGCCAACGCACCGATCCGAGGCCTCCCCGGGAGGAGCGAGGGGGCGGAAATCGCCCGACCCGCCCGGAATCCCCTGGTCGTGGAGATTCCCACCGCAGCCCCTCCTCCCCGAGGGGTGGAGCGGTGGAGGGGCGAGGCCAACCCGGGAATGGGAATCGAGGCCATCGTAGCCCCTCGGGTCCCCGACAGGAGCGGGGTGGCCCTCCCGATCCACGTCGCCATGGCAACCCACCAAGGCACCCCCCTCCTGGGGAACAGGGACGCTCCCGAATCTCCGCCCCCGGTCGAGAGGAGGGCCCCTCCCGCCCTCAGGGCCCTTCTGAAGGAGGGACCCGTGGACCCCATCGCGGCGGCGGCACCCCTCCTCCCGCGGCGGGCATCGGCCCCGAACGTTCCCCGGCCCTTCCTCCTCCTTCCGTCGATTCCGAGACTTGAGAGGGTTTCCCCGAAGTGGGGGGATCGCGTCCGGAAGCAATTGGGGCGCGATCCCAAGGGATTTGTCGAGGTAGCAAAGCCCCTCAGGAACAGGTGCGGTCCTTCTTTGACCTCACCTTCTCCTGGCCCGGGGGTCTCAGACCGGCGGGGAAACCCCGGTCACACCGTTGCCGACGACACCATTTTCCTCTGCCCGGGGAGAGGCCGCTGGAGGAGACAGGGGAGAGCGCCAGGAGGTGGGGAGCCCCTCGGTCACCACCCCCGCCTTCTCCAGCAGACGCAGGCGCAGCTCGTCGAAGAGCTGGGGGTGATTGGACAGGTAGTGCCTCGCCTGTTCCCGCCCCATCCCCAGCTTCTCTTCTCCGGCGGAATACCAAGCCCCTGACTTGTGAACGAACCCCGCCTGTTCCGCGAGATCCAGGATATCGGTGTAGGGGCAGATTCCCGTTCCATAATAAACGTCCACTTCGGCTTCCCGGAATGGGGGCGCCACCTTGTTCTTCACCACCTTGATGCGGGCCCTTCCCCCGATGATCTCCTCCTTGTGCTTGATGGTGCCCGCCTTGCGGATCTCCATTCGTACGGAGGAGTAGAACTTCAGGGCGTTGCCGCCGGTGGTGGTCTCGGGGTTGCCAAAAGTCACCCCGATCTTCAGCCGGATCTGGTTGATGAACACCACCACCGCGTTGCTTTGGTAGATGAACGCGGTGAGCTTTCGCAAGGCCTGACTCATCAGACGTGCCTGGAGACCAACGTGGGCATCCCCCATGGCCCCTTCGATCTCCGCCTGAGGAGTGAGGGCCGCCACCGAGTCCACCACGATGAGGTCCACTGCCCCGGACCGGGTCAGGATGTCCACAATTTCCAAGGCCTGCTCCCCCGTGTCAGGCTGGCTCACCAACAGGGAAGCGGCGTCCACCCCCAACTTGGAGGCGTAGGTGGTGTCCAAGGCGTGCTCGGCATCGATGAAAGCGCAGGTGCCTCCCAGGCGCTGACACTGGGCAATCAACTGCAAGGTCAGGGTGGTCTTGCCGCTCGACTCCGCCCCGAAGATCTCCACCACCCTTCCTCGGGGTACACCCCCCACTCCCAGGGCCAGATCCAGACTCAGGCAACCAGTGGGCAGGGCCCGGATCCCCTCTCGGGCGGTACCGTCCCCCAGGCGCATGATGGCCCCCTTGCCATGGTTTTTCTCAATGAGTTGCAGGGCGTCCTGAAGGGACTTCTTTCGATCCGCAGACATGATTCCACTCCATTCCCGCTCCGTGGAGTCGAGAAGCTCGTTTGTTGCCCCCTGATGGGCAAGGACCGGGCCACAAAGGGAATGGAAAGGTAAGTTTTTGACTTTACTGTATTTATTTTAGAAAGGCCGATTGAGAAGCCGACTCATCGCCGTCCATTTTTCGGACATCGGTCCAGAAATCGGACGGCGGCTCGGACACCTCCCAGCGGCGCCTCCGGAGAGACTATTCCCCGTCTTCGGAGGGATCGGTGTCCCGGGGACCGGCTGTCCCGGGGATGCGGTAGTCCTCTCCCAGCCACTTCCCCAGGTCCACCATGCGGCAGCGGGAAGAGCAGAAGGGCCAGGGGGAACGCGGGAGGGTCCGGGGGGCTGCCGGTTGACCGCAGACAGGGCAGGGGGACTCAGCAACAGGCATGGGCGGGGAGGGAAGGAGAGGGAGGGAGACCCCCGGCGGAGGCGGAAGGGCCCTGGAGTGGGAGGGAACGGCTATTCGGTCGCGTCAAAGGCATCGGTGCAGCCCAAATCGTTGCCATCCCGATATCCGTTGCCGTCGTTGTCGATCCCATCCAGACAGGCGCCACTTCCGAAGCCGTCCTCGCTGTTCCGGGTGCCGATGTCGCCGCAGCCGGGATCCTCCAGATCGCTCCAGCCATCCCCATCGTTGTCGACCCCATCCATGCAGGCCGCCATCTCGGCGATGTCAGAATATTCGTCGCAATCCGGGTCATTGCCGTCCCGAAGGCCGTCTCCATCGTTGTCGGTGCCGTCGTTGCACTGCTGGAAGGTAGTCCCCCCCCTTTCTGCCAGGAAGGCGGAGAAGCAGTCGGGATCGGCCTCATCCACCCAGCCGTCCCCGTCATCGTCCTCGTCATCCAGACAGGAGGACAGGGTGTTGTCGTCCTCTCGGGACAGGCCGCTGTCGCATCCCAGGTCGGCCCCATCCATCCAGCCGTCCCCGTCGTTATCGATGCCATCGCCGCACTCAGAGTCATCGTTGCCGGTCTCGAATCCCTCCAACCAGCAATCGGGATCGAAGAGGTCGGACCAACCATCTCCGTCGTTGTCCACCCCATCCTTGCAGGTCTTGGGGCGCTCAGACCCGTCAAAGGCGTCGCTGCATTCGGGATCCAGGACGTCCACCCACCCATCACCATCGTCGTTGTTCAGGAGGTCGTTGCACTCGTTGGAGCCCGGCCCCACCTCGTCGTGGGGATAGACGAAGCAATCGGGATCCAAGGTGTCGGCCCAGCCGTCTCCATCGTTGTCCGCTCCGTCCAGGCAATCGTCTCCGGTCGCCGTGGACTCGCTGCTGTTGATGGGGGTGTTGCAGTAGAGGACATCCAAGGCATCCACCAGACCATCTCCGTCGTTGTCCACTCCGTCGGAACAGGCGAAGGTGGACACTCCCATCTCCCTGCCCACTCCTTCAATGCAGTCCAGATCGGTAAAATCGGTCCAGGTGTCCCCGTCGTTGTCCAGACCATCGGCGCACGGATCGGCGGCCTCGGAAAGGGCCCAGGCATCGGTACATTGAGGGTCGACCTGGTCCACGAGGCCGTCCACGTCGTTGTCCACTCCGTCGTTGCAGGGACCCTCCCCCAGCCCCCCTTCCAGCTCGGCCTGGGGGTCTCCCTCACACCCCGGATCATTGCCGGCATCTACCCAGCCATCCCCATCGTTGTCCACCGTGTCTGAGCACTGGGGGACCGCCTCGCTGATGTCGTAGCCGGTGACGCAGTCCGGATCATATTCGTCGATGCGGAAGTCCCCATCATTGTCCAGCCCATCGTTGCAGACCCCGCTGCCACCGGTTTCGCTCAGATCGTCAGCGTCGCCATTGCAGCCGGGATCCATCTCCGCGTCCGTCCAGCCATCCCCATCGTTGTCGACCCCGTCAGAGCACTCCACCAGGGCCTCCTGATCGTCCGACGGCGATGTGCAGTGGAGATCGTATCCATCGGTTTCCCCGTCCCCGTCGTTGTCCACCCCATCGTCGCACTCGGTCCCCGAACTCCCCACCTCGAAGTCGAACTCGGGGTCCCCCGGATCGACGGGACAGCCGGTGTCGGTGCCGTCGATCCAGCCATCCCCGTCGTTGTCCAGGCCGTCGGCGCACTCGGGGGTGTGCTCCCGGTCGTCATCGCCGTTCTTGCAGTCCAGATCGGCAGCATCCACATACCCGTCCCCGTCATTGTCGATCCCGTCGCTGCACACGGTCAGACCGCCATCGTCTTCGGTGTCATCGGTGGATCCGGTACAGCCGGGATCGTTCAGATCGGACCATCCGTCCCCATCGTCATCGACCCCGTTTTCGCAAAGGGGAGCTTCAGACACGTCGGTCGCCGAAGCACAGCGAGAGTCGTCCCCGTCCACATCGCCATCCCCATCGTCGTCGATCCCGTTGTGGCACTGGGAGGCGGAGAACCCCTCGTTCTCGTTGTCGTCCATCCCGTCGGCACAGCCGGGGTCGTTCAGATCCCTCCAGGTGTCCCCGTCGTTATCGGCACCATCGCCACACTGGTTGGCCAGCTCCTGGTCGTCGAACCCACTCTCGCAGTCGAAATCAAACCGATCGATCTCTCCATCCCCGTCGTTGTCGATGCCGTCGTCGCACTGAGGACCGTCCTGGTGGCCGGCCTCGGCCTCCGACACATCCGAAGCGTCGGCACAGTCCGGATCGTCCAACTCCTGCATCCCATCGCCGTCGTTGTCGAAGGAGTCGTTGCACTCGGGCTCCTCGCTGTTGTCGAAGGCCAGTGGATCGCCGTTGGCGGGCTCGTACCCCTCCAGGTCATCGGTCTCCTTGCAATCCGGGTCCTCCTCATCGGCCCAACCGTCGAGATCATTGTCGACCCCATCCCGGCAAAGGGAGATCTCGTCTTCCTCCCAGGCGTCGTCACAGTGAGGGTCGTTGCCGTCCCAATACCCATCCCCATCGTTGTCCAGGCCATCTCCGCACTCCTCCCCGGAGCCTCCCTCTTCGTCCTCATCCCCGGCGTCCAGGCAGCCGGGATCCTCGAGATCCCACCAGCCATCGCCGTCGTTGTCGTCCCCGTCGGAGCACGAAGGGGTGCTCTCGTTGTCGTCGGCCCCGTCGGAACAGTGTTCGTCTTCGGCGTCCACGTCGTGATCGCCGTCGTTGTCGAACCCGTCGTTGCAATCCGTCGGCCCGAAGCCCCCCTCGCTGGCCCCCTCCGGATCCCCCTCACAGCCGGGATCCTCCAGATCCAACCAGCCGTCCAGATCGTTGTCCTCTCCGTCGTTACAGGCGGCGATGTAGAACTCCTCCGTGCTGTCGTAGCCGCTGGTGCAGTCGGGATCGCTGGCGTCTTCCACGCCATCCCCATCGTTATCCACCCCATCGTTACACACCGATGCGGTCAACCCCTCTTCAAACCCGTCGGGCTCGTGAGCGCAACTGGAGTCCATGTCGGCGTCCACCCAACCGTCCCCGTCGTTGTCCACGCCATCGTCGCAGTCGGCGAGGGGGTTCACCACCTCCCCTTCGTCGTTCACCGTGGCAGAGGTGCACTGGGGATCGTCACCGTCCACCTGACCATCCCCGTCGTTGTCCACTCCGTCGTTGCAGGCATAGTCGGCATCAAATCCCCCTTCCGATTCCCCCTCCTCGTCGCCGCCGCAGCCGGGATCGTCCAGGTCAAACCAGCCGTCTTCGTCATTGTCATCGCCGTCGCCACACTCGGGATCGGGGGGCTTGATGTCAGGAAGGACCTCAAAATCGGGGATCGTGGCATTGCTCACCTCGTTTTCGGAGGCTGCGTACAGAGACGAGGTGCCTGATGCGGCGTTCAACTCACCGCTGGCGTCAAAGCCCTCGGCGCTGAGGATCACCGCCGTGCCGACGTTTTCGGCTCCGAAGGCGAGGCGCAAGGTGGGGAGGGATGAGGAGTCGATCCACCCACTCAGGTCTACGGGGACCACCATCTCCAACGCAGAGTCGCCAATGATCCGATCCTCGAGGCGCGCCTCCCCTCCCTCGATGGGACCGGCAGGAAGAGGAGTTCCCTCCTCATCCACCCAGGGGTCCTGAGGATCGACGATGACCTCGATGGTGGACACCTTGTCCAGGACCTCGCCCACGTCGTCGGCGGCCACGGACACCAGGAGGTATCCATAGAGGGGCTCCTGAACGGGAGGATCTTGCTGGCACCCGGAAAACATCCCAAGCAAAATCAGCGAAACGACCGAAAGGGGGGCCTTTCCCCACAACGTCTGGGGACGACGGATGAATGCACCGCTCATGGCAGGGACACTCCCAGGGTAGCGTCAGGAGGGGAGATAGGATCGATGGTGGTGTCAGGTGGGGCGGCTGAAGCGTCTACGGCTACGCCAATGCCTACGCCAGCTCCCACTGCCACCGCGGTCCCCAGGATGATCCAAGGAATGGCCCGGGTCCGGTTGGCCGGCTTCAGCACCTGGGCGTCGGATACTCCGGTGTCAGCGTTGACGGGGAAGAGCTTGAGGACCGCCTCCGAAGTCTCCCCGGGAGTCACCTGAACGGTGGCAAAGGCGTCAGCGTACCCGGGGAGGACGGCCCGGATGGAGTGGGTCCCCGCCCCCAAGTTGTCTACCGTGGTGTCATAGGACTCTCCCAGAGCATAGCCATTGAGGAACAGGCGAGGGGTGCCCGGCGAGGAGCGAATCACCAGCTTTCCCCCAGCTTCGGGGAGGGCCACCCGAATGGACACCCGACGCTGCCTCTCCACCTTGATGGACTGGTACATGTCCGCACGGCCATCTCGGGACAGGCGAACCCCGTGCAGTCCGTCAGAAAGTCCGTCTACAACAGCAGGGCTGACTCCCCGGTCCTTGCCATCCACCCACACCCTCGCCCCGGGCGGATCGGTCTCCACCGAGAGCACTCCAAAGGCGCTGGCCAGCATCACCGGTACCGCCAGGGTCTTCCCCCGGAAAACGGTGATCTTGCCCCTCCACATCTCAAACCCCGGCTTCTCCACCCGCAGGGTATAGACTCCGGCATCCAGGGGATCCACCCTCACCGTGCCCCCCTTGCCGATGAGCCGGTCCTCCAGGAAGACCTGGGCGTCGCTGGTGTTGACCTGGACCTCCAGGGCACCGGCGACCCGCACCAGCACCGCCTCCACCACCACCTTCTTCCCGGCAACGACCTCCACGCTGCGGGTGTAGGACTCGTACCCGGGGGACTCCACCCGGACCTGGTGCATCCCCGCTGGTGCCACCGTGGTGAGGGGGGAGCTCCCGGCCGCCTTCCCGTCCAGCAGCACCTGGGCCCCGGGAGGGGTGGCGGAGACGAACAACAGTCCCGACGCCTCCTCCGCCCGGACCGGCGCCGAGGTCCCCAGGAAGAGGAGTGCGGTCAGAAGGAGCAGGCTGGAGAGAGCCCGAAAAACGGGGGAATGCCTCATGGAAACGCCAACCTCCGGGTGCTCGACACGGGCCGCCCCCCCTCTCCCGGGCTGGTTTGAGCCTGTTGGAGACGGCGCCGATGAACCCTGTGGAAACACTCGACAAAATGTCGCGGCGACGCTAGCACGGATGCTCTTCGGCAGGCAAGGGTGGGCTCTGGCGCGTCCTCGGGCCCCCCCCCTTCCGAGGACCCCCGGCCCTCCTCACGCCCCCTCTCCCCTCCACCGGCGCAGATTCCCCTCCCGCACCGTGATCTTGCTGCGATCCAGGAGCTCCAGCATGGGGATGGCCACCCGTCGAGAGAGGCCCGTCAGGTCCTTGAAGGCCACAGGATCCATGGTTTCGTGCTCTGAGAACCACTGGCGCAACTGGAGGACCAGGGTGGCCCAGGGCTCCCGGTGAACCAGGATGTCTTCCTTGACCCGAAGCAGGACCCCCTGGCGCAGCAGGTGGGCGAGGAGGCTGGGAACATCGGAGCGGGGAGAGAGGGAGCGCTGGACCTCTTCCGGAGAGGGAGGTTCCAGCCCCCCGTCACGGAACAGGAGCTCCAAGCGGCGGAGAGCCCCCTCTTGATCGGGGGTCAGCCGAATGCCCTGGCCGGGGAGGTGGACCGAGACCTCGTCGGCTTCGATGACCGCCCGAGATAGAAGTGTGTCCAGGACGCACTGAAATAGACGAGGATCGGGGCGTCCGGGCATCCGGGTTCGCAGATGACTGCGGGGGATTCCCGGCAAAAGAGGCTCCTGGGCGTGAAACTCGGTCAGAGCCCGGAGGATGAGGGGGGAGAAGTGCTCCACCACCCGGGCATGAACGGCGCTCCCCCCCTCCAGGCAGAGGAGTTTCCCCGCGGATTCCAGTTCGTTCAGGACCGGTCGGATGGAGGAGAGGGCCAACCCCAGTCGCAGGGAGATCGCGCCCGGAGAGAGGGCCTGGGGCAACTCCCGGTCCAGGAGGGCCAGGATGGCCTCCTCCGGCGAAGGGCGCCCCTCCAGCACCTCCAGGAACCGTCGGTGACGGACCTTTTCCCGGGGGCGATACCGATGTGGTTGGGGGTCCAACACCGTGCCTCCCCCCAGGGTCAACAGGGGAGACGCCCTCCGGAGCACAAACAGATCGGAGCGGCCCAGAGGGAGGGGTTGATCAAGGCGAATCTGGGCCATGCCGGTATGTCCCGGCTCGACATCGGGGGGGTCCCCCTCCTCCTCCCCAATGAACTGCACCACCCCCAGGGCCTCGGCGGTTCCGGAAAGAACCCTCACTCGGGCTCGATTCTTGAGGGGGACGGAGCCACTGTTCAGGAGATGGAGGCGAACATCCACCATGGAGGAGACCGGAAGGGTCCCCGGAGTGCACAGGAGAGAGCCCCGTGGGGCCTCCTCGACGGACAGCCCCTGGAGATTGACCGCCACCCGCCGGGAGGGACCGGCCGCAGCGACCGCCTCCCCATGGACCTGCAATCCTCGCACCTTGGCTTTCCTGCCGCCGGGAAGCACCTCCACCTCCTCGCCCGTGGCCAGCCGGCCCCGGGTGCAGGTGCCGGTGACCACGGTGCCGAACCCCTTGAGAGAAAAGCTCCGGTCCACCGGCAGGCGGAAGGCCCCCCGATCTTCCCTCTCCGGTAGGAGACCCACCGCTTCCACCATGGCCGCCAACAGCTCGGAGATGCCCCGGCCGGTCAGGCTGGAAACGGGAAGGACCGGGGCCCCGGCAAAAGGGGTGCCTTCCAGTTGCTCCGAGACCTCCTGGGTGGCCAGCTCCAAAAGCTCTTCGTCCACCAGATCCGCCTTGGTCAACGCCACCAGCAAGGAGGGAACTTGGAGAAGGGCGAGGATGTCCAGGTGCTCCCGGGTCTGGGGCATCACCCCCTCATCTGCTGCCACCACCAGGAGGGCGAGATCGATGCCGGTGGCACCGGCGACCATGGTGCGAATGAGACGTTCGTGACCGGGCACGTCCACCATGCCCCCCCGCCTTCCGTTGGGAAGGCGCAGGGGAGCGAAACCCAGCTCGATGGTGATGCCCCTCTTCTTCTCCTCGATCAGCCGGTCGGTATCCACCCCGGTGAGGGCCTTGACCAGTCGGGTCTTGCCATGATCGATGTGCCCGGCGGTTCCGACGATGAATGAGTCCATGCCCCATCATGCCCCGGGGAGGGCCCTCCAGGAATGCACGTCCGAAATTTCCACCGCCGGAGGGGAGGAGCCTCAGCGGGCGCTTCGAGAGCCCTGTACCGACAGGCCGGCGATCTCGAGAGCGTCTCGTAGGGTGCAGAGATCTCGACGCCTCTTCATCTCCCTCTCCCTGCCCTCCGGATCGTCTCCGGCAAGGCGCTGGAGGGCCTGGAGGGCCCCCTCTCCCGCCTTCCGGGCTGCCTCGGCCCGCACCTCCCCATCGGCAGCGCAACGGGCCCGGACCACCTGCACCTGCCAGCGCAGATCCGGGGGAGCCGCCTCATCCAGAAGGGCCACTGCTCGGGCGGAAGCATCGTCGGCAGCGGGCTCCCTATCTCGTCTCCTCTCCGCCAGGGCCAGACGGGCAAAGGCAAACCCGGCGTACACCTGATTGCCGATGCGCTGGTAGAGATCAACCGCCCTCCGGGCTGACCGCACCGCCGAAGACGCCGAACCGTCGATCCCTCCTGCCGCCGCCAGGGACAGGTGGGCATACGCTTCCAGCTCGGGAAGTCCCAGGCGGGTGGTGAAGCGCAACACGTCCTGGGCCAGGGCCAGGGGAGGTTCGCCGCTGCGACAGGCCAGATCCAGGGCGGCGAGACGGGCGTAGGCCAGGGCCCTCAGATTTCCCGCCTCGGCAAAGCGATCCCGGGCCTCCGCCAGAGCTTCTCCAGCCCTCTCCTCCTCCCCTTCCCCCGCCAGAGCGATCCCCAACTGATACCAGGAGTGGGCGGCATCGGCCCGATCCTGCGGTTCGGTGAAGGTCGAGACCGCCTCGCGGGCCAGGGCAGCGGACCCGCCGTAATCTCCTCGGGAGTAGACCGCCGCCGACAGGGTGTGAAGGGCCCGGGCCGCTCCTCGGGGAATCTCCGCTCGCCGGAACCCCAGCAGGGCCTGCCTCGCCTCTTCCTCCCCGCCGATTCCTCTTCCCGACCGGATGAGCCACTGAGCCCGGCGAAGATGCACCTCTGCTTTCAGGCCCGGAGCCTCCCCCGCCGCCTGCTCCGCTCCCTCCAGTGCCTCCTCGGCACGCTGAGATTGCCCCGAATCCATCGCCTGCGCAGCCACCAGGAGGGCTCCCTCCACCCTCTCCGCAGCGGGAATCCCCGGCGGGGGACGCAACAGGGCCTCCGAGGACTCCCGCACCACCGCCACCTCTCCGGTGAGACGCGCCCCTCGCCCCCGAAGCAGGTGCGCTCGCCAATGAAGCAAGGGATCATCTCCAAGCCCCGTTGCCCGAGATGCCCACTCCAAGGAACCATCCACGTCATGAGCGGAGAGCGCTTGAAGGGAGGCCCGCAGGTACAGCTCCGCCGCCTCTTTTTCTTGACCTGCCGCCTCCAGATGGCGGGCGATGTCGGCGTCACGTCCCCCCTCCTCCCGCAGCGCTTTCGCCACCCGCAGGTGGACGGTCACCCTCTCCTGAGCGCTCATCTCATCCTGGACAAGGGCCTCCAAGGCGGGATGAACAGGGACAAAGAGGCGGAACCCCCCTTCCTGACGCATCAGGTCCAGGTTGACCAGCTCTTCCAGGGGAGCCAGCACTTCCCACTCATCGACTCCCGAGGCGCGAGCCAGCAGAGACAGGGAGCCGGGAAGATCCACCAGGCAGGCCACCGCCAGGAGGCGTCTCGCCTCCGAGCTGGCCCAGTCCAGCACGTCGTGGTAGCGGGATTCGGTCAACTCGGCGGCGGGATCATCCAGCCCTTCCGGCTGGGCAAAGGCCTCCCTCCCGGCCCGGCTCACCGTAAATCCTCCCGGAACGGCCTGCACGAGATCGGTCCGCGCCCAGTGCTGAAGGGTGGCCGCCAGGAGCGCGGGCACCCCCCGGGTCCTCTCGAACAGCTCCCGGGCCGCCCGGGCATCGTCCATTCCCAGGTCTCCCCTTTCGGGAAACAGGGCCTCCACTTCCACCGGAGCCAGCCGCCGCAGTTCGATGTCCCGAGCAGGAATGCCTCCCGCCAGCACCAGGATCCTCCCCTCCATCTCCCGCACGTTGTCACAGAGCCAGGTGGCCAGGGGACGCCCGGCCCGATCCAGCCGGTCCTGATCCTCCAGCACCACCGCCACCGGGGCCTGCTGGGAGGCCGCCTGGAGGAGACGCAGCCAACCATGAAGCCCCTGCAGGCGACGATGACGGAGATCGTCCGCTCCCAAGGGAAGAATGGTGGAGATGGAGGCGGGATCCGGATCCAGGAGGGCGCTCACCAGGGGGCCGAACCGTTCCCCCGAAGTCCCCAGGAAGGCACACAACTCCCGAGTGGCCAGGGCCTGCCCGGGAGCACCGGGGTGGGTCCACTCTTCGGGGCGGGAGGGGACCACCAGCCACCCCCTCTCCAAGAGGCGCACCCGCGCCTCCTTGAGGAACCGGGTCAAACCGCAACCCATCTCTCCCCCCACTCCCAGGAGGGTTCCCCTCCCTGACTCCGCCTGGGCAGCGGCAAAATCCACCGCCTGCATGGCCTCCTCCCGACCCAGGAGGGGCAGCTCCTCCCCCGGTGCCGCCGGAGAGGAGCGGGGATGCTGGGTGGCCCGCACCGACGTCCGGATCAGCCCTCCCTCCTGCATGGCGTCCAGGACGGCAGTGGCGCTGGGGAACCGGTCGGAAGGCTGGCGCTCCAGCAGGCGATCTACCACCTCCGCCAGGGCCCTGGGCAGGGTGGGGCGGAAGGAGGCCACGGGTGCCGCCACGCTCTTGAGAATCTGGAGCATGGCCGCGGGGGCTGAACCCGTCACCCGATGGGGAAGCCTCCCGGTCAGCAGTTCGTAGGCGATGACCCCCAGGCTGTACAGGTCGGTGCGGCCGTCCAGGGACTGCCCCCTCATCACCTCGGGAGCCATGTAGGCCAGGGTTCCCACCGCTCCCCCCTCCAAGAACAGGGAGGTCTCATCCCCATCCGCCAGGAGGACAGCGCCGAAGTCCAGAATGGACAGGCGATCCCCCTCGGACAGCAACATGTTGGCAGGCTTGAGATCCCTGTGCACCAGCCCCCGATCGTGGACCGTCGCCAGGGCATCCAGGGCCTGCCTCAGCACCGCCACCACCCGGGGAAGGGGGGCGGGAAGAGGAGCCAGCGCCTGGTTGAGGGGCCTTCCCGCCACCAGATCCATGGCGATGAAAGGAAATCCGCCGTGTCGGGCGAAGGTGCGGGCGGCCACCACTCCGGGATGGTTCAACCCCTGGAGGGCTCGAAACTCCATATAGAAACGGCCCAGGGGACGGCCGTGAGGGCGATGAAGGATCTTGACCGCCGCCCGGTCCCCGCGCAGGAGGTCTTCACAGGCGTAGACCGACCCGAACGCCCCCCTTCCCAGGGGGCTCACGACCCGAAACCGTCCTCCCAGGAGGGTCCCTTCCGACAGGAGTGGCGCTTCTTTCCCGATGCTCATTCAATCGCTATGATGCCGCTCCGCTCAAGACCCGGCAAGGTTGGGGGGGGAGCGATCCTGAGCTGACCCCACCAGGGATGGTCCCGCGCCGGCTCACGCTGAGACAGAAGATGCCCAACAACTCCATGATTCCTCCCGTATTCGATTTCAACCGCCTGTGGAAGGCAGCCGCCACCGATCCCTACTCCCTGACCCTCCAGCCCAACCAATGGCAAGCGGGCTCGGTGACGGT
>CAYRTW010000174.1:0-13122 GCA_964426935.1 uncultured Rickettsiales bacterium | reverse complement strand
GGTGTTTCCGGTGATGGTGAGGGTCAAGGCGGCAGTCTGGTCGGGAATCTCGTCCACTGCGGGAGGACTGGGGGCGATGGAATCCTGCTCCACCTCCACCAGGGTCGGCTCCGAGGTCTGAGCGTCCAAAAAGGCCCGGACTTCCAGGTGATTGATGGCGTTGGAGACCAGAGAAACCGGGACGGTGAAGGCCCCGCCGGCGTCGGCTTCTCCTTGCACCGTGGACAATCCCCCCTGCACCCGGATTCCCACCGACGGATCGGCCACGCCGGTGAGAACTACGGTGGTCTCATGGGTGGGGCTGCTGACCGAGTTCACTGTGGGGGGAGTCAACCCTGAGGTGGCGTCGTCATCGTCTCCTGAGGCGCTGTCATCGTCATCGTCCCCTTCACTGGGCAGACATCCGGCGAGCCCGGTCAGAAACAGGGCACCTAGCAGGGTGAGGAGAAGGGGAAAGGGGGAGCGGGGCAGGCTCTCAGGCATCGCAAAGCCTCGGGCAGGAGGGGGGCAAAATCCTCGGGATCAGCCATGTGGCACTTCACGCTGTCTGGCATTGTACAGGGAGGGCCGGGGAGTCTACGAATAACTTTGAGAGGGCGAGGCGTTGAACGGACGATTCGTGAACTCCGGCCCCATCTAATGGAGCAGGACCCGTAGCACCACCAGCACCCCACACACCACCAGGATCCCTCCAACAGCGGCAGCGAGGGCAACTCCCAGGGGGCTGGACAGCCACTTGGACAGAGGATGACGACGGCGGGAGGCCAGTGGGGAGCCGGCGAGGGGGGAAGCCCCGGAAGAGCGCTTGGCGCCGAGGCTCCGATCCCGCACCTGCCTTGCTACGGCCTGCAGGAGCACCTTCTCCTGATCGGGGTGCAACTCTGCCGAAGCCACCGCCTCAACGGTGCGGGAGAGAAGCTCCGTTCCCGGGTCCGGGGGGCGTTTGACCCCGGCCATGATCGCCTGGACTTCAGCGGACACCGACCGCCAGACCGCGCATGTGGGGCAATCGCCACTCTCCGACGCCAAGGCCATGGCGATGGAGTGGGAGCAACGAGGTCCGGTGGACGAGGAGGCGTGGGCCCGGGCCAGGGGGCGCATCACCCGAGAAAGGGCTCGATGCAGGCGCCGTTGCACACCCGGGGCGTCCTCCCCCAGGATCACCACCAGCTCACTTTCAGTGACTCCATCGCGATGGCGGACCAGGAGAAGGGCTCGATCCTCATCGCTGATGAGATCCAGGGACTCCTCCATGCGAGACACGGCGTCCCGGTCCATCACCAGGATTCCCGGTGGAGGGGGGGCCAGATCCTCCCCTTCTCGCCCCTCCCTGGGGAAGAAGCGGCCGGTCACCGTCACCCGGTCGTCGTGCTCCAGGCAGACGTTTCGAGCAATCCGCAGGAGCCAGGCCCGGGCGGGAACATCAAAACGGAAATTGGCCAGAGCCTGATGGGCCCTCAGAAACACGGCCCGGGACAGCTCTTCAGTGGCGGAGCTTCCCCCCGTCCAGTCGGAGCAGAAGCGATGAACAGTGGACAGATGAACCCTGAGGAGGAGGGCGGTGGCGGTGGCCAGATCCCCGCTTTGGGCTCGGTCGCGGGCGAGAGTTTCCACCTCCTGGGAGTCCGAGGGCATCCCCTCGGGGAGGGTGGGAGCAAAAAGGGGCCGGGGGATCGTCCTGTGTTCCGCCTGCATGAATCAATTCTACTCGGCTTTGTTCTCTTGAGAATGGGGGGAAGGCAGGATCCCGAAGACGCAGAAAGAAAGGGCTCCTCCGTCCTTCCTGACCGGGTGGTCATCGGGGCTCGCATCGTCTACCCTGCACCGGTTCCTTGCCCCTTCAAGGGTTTTCCCGTGTCCGCACCCGGCGTGGAGGGGGCCCTGGAGTTCCGCCATGATGTGTCCCCTCCGTCTTCCTTCCCCCTTCCTCGGTCTGCTGCTCTTGCTGGGGGTCCTCTTGGGGGGCGCCCCCGCTGAGGCCGTTTCTGCCTATCAGGAATGTTCGACGGACTGCCGCACCTCCCGGACCCAGTGTCTGGATGCCTGCCGCATCCCCCGCACCGGGGATGCCGCCACCGATGCCGCCATCAAGGGGGCTGAGGAGGCGTGTCGGATTGCCTGCAAGGAGGCCTACGGGATCTGCCAGGGCGGCTGCAAGAACCTTCCTGGCAATGAAAAGGGGGTAGGAAAGGGTCCTTCTGTCACCGACGCTCCACCCCCCCCTCCTCCCGCCGAAGAGCCCGCTGTCACCCAGGTGGAGGTGGCTCCCGCTCCCACAGTGGAGGCTCCCGAGGCCGATTCCACCCCGTCTTCCTCCTGGACGGACGAGGAGGCGGGGATGGCAGGGTTGGGAGCCATGGCCTTGGGAACCTGCTGCTGCGGAAGTGGGGTCATCGCCGCCGCCTTGGGTATCGTGTGGATGATGCGGCGGGGAAAGAAGAGCACTCCGCCGCCGTCCTATGGGGGCCCTCCTCCCCCTCCTCCGTCCTTCGGCGGGACTCCCTCCTCTCAAGGTTGAGCCCCCTTCCTTTGGGGCTCCGTGCTTCTTCCCGATGAGTCAACCTCTCGGAACAACAGGCCGATCCTTCAAAGGTTCTCCCCGTTTGGGTGCCCTGCGGGTGGCATGGTGGACGGGACAGGCGGGTCTGGGTCGGCTGTTGGCGGCGGGAGGAGGACTGTGGCTGTCGGTGATGGCCTGGGTGATGGCGGCAGGGCTGGCCCGAGGAATTCAGGTGGAGTTGGTGGATGGTCTGCTGCGGGGCCTTCCCGCCACCGAAGTGAGGGTGTCGCCCCGGGAGCGCAGCTTGGGGATCCTCCAACTGGGAGGAGGGGCTGGCGGCCTTCTGGGAGGGCGTCCCTTTCGGGAGGATCGGCTGGAGGCCTTGCGGTCCCTGCCGGGGGTGGAGGCGGTTCACCCTCGCATGATCAGCCGTTTTCCGGTGGGAATCCGGGCCGAGGCCTTGGGGCAGAGCTTGTACACCGACGCGGTGCTGGAAGGGATCACCGCTGAAGAACTGGCCCGGGAGTCAAAATCCTTTTCTGAAGAGTTTCGCTACGTTGCTGGTCAACCCGTGCCCGTTCTTGCTCCTGAGGGACTCCTCACCCTGTTCAACGAGGGAATCGCCCCCGGCGCCGGCATTCCTCGCCTGTCCCCTCGGGCCCTGGAAGGGCTGACCGCCACCCTGACCTTGGGGAAATCCTCTCTGGGGCGGGCGGATGGGCCCCCATGGGCGGTCTCCGGGCGACTGCTGGGGACCTCCCGGCGCATCTCCACGGTGGCCGCCGGGGTCCCCCTGGATCTGGTACGGGAGGGGGCCCGGCGTTTTGGAGATGACGATCCTCCTTACTCTTCGGCGGTGATCGTGGCGCATGACGCCGGAGATCTGACCGAAATCGTGGCTGCCTGCCGGGGAATGGGCCTGGAACCCACTCCCGAGCACGCCTGGGCGGAAGAGCTGGGGAAGGCCATCTCCTTCGCCCGCAGCGTCGCCTATGGCCTGGGATTTCTTCTTGCCGGTCTTGCCTCTCTGGCCCTCCTGGTGGCGGTGGCGGCGGGGGTGAGGGAGAGGCTTCCCGAGCTGGCTTTGCTGCGAGCCTTGGGGGCCAGTCGGCGCCAGATCCGGTGGATCCTGGTGGCGGAAACCCTGGGAGTAGGCTTCCTGGGTGGGCTCGCGGGGACTCTCAGCGGACTGGGATTGGGATGGTGGGTGGGTGGGATGGTGGCCAACGCCGTGGAGGCGCGAACGGGGGTCCCCCTACACACCCTGTATCTTCCCGATCCCTCCTCCCTCCTTCTGGGAGTGACCGTGCCCCTCTTCTTGTCCATCGGAGTGGGAGCCAGCGCCGCCCGACGAGCAGCCCGGCTTTTTGAAGAAAGATCGTAGTAAAAACAACCTCTTGCTACTCGTCTTCGACCCGCCGCACCCCAAGAAGACCGGTCCCCCTCACCCCCCCGGAGTCTTCGCAAAGGAGGGGGCAGTCCCCGTCGCACAACCCCAGATTCATGACCAGCGCCGTCGGACCTCCCCCCTCCGCCAGGGTGAAGGGAAGGGTGCTCACCGACGCCAGGACGGTGGGGATCTGCCCGGCTTCCAACTCGGTGGGGGTCTCGTCCAGGGCCTGGACGGTGATGGCGATTTCCCTGTCCAGGGGAAGGCCTTCCAGAACGTAGGAGCCGGGATCGGATGGGCGATCTTCGGTGATTCCACCCCCTTGAAGACCAGTTACGCAAATTCGCACCCCCCTCAGCACGGCCCAGGGATCGTCCTGATCCTGCACATGGAGGTCGAGTTGAACGTCCACGGTGGCGTAGGGGGGATCGCCGCAGCCGGTCAGGGCCAGGAGGGCCAGCGCTCCGAGGGGGAGGCCTCTCAATTGATCGATTCTCCATCTGGGGGAGGCAGCATGAGAGGGGAGGGCAGGGGGATCTCCCCGTAGCGATCCTCATACTGCTCTACCCTCTGTCGCAGGCGGAGGGCCAGGAGCTTGGCCAGACGAGGAGAGAGAAGCACCCGGGCCCTGACCTTCCCCTTGGGCTCCTGGGGTTGGACGTAGGCGAAGTCCAGGACGAATTCGCTTTCGTTGGCGGCTACCAGGGGCAGGTTGCTGTACATCCCCTGGGCTACGTCGTCATCGATCTGCAGACGTATGGGAAAGGGCCCGGGTCGAGGGGGACGGCCGCTGGATTCATCGCTCATGAGGGCCTTTCAAAAAGACACGGGCTCAGAAGGATTCCACCGACTTGAGGGTCCAGGTCTCTCCTTCGTCAAAGGCGAACTGGAACTGGATCAGGCCATATCCGTTGGCCAGATACCATGAGCCCGCAAAAGGCAAGGTGCCCCCTTCGTCGGTCACATCCAGCACCAGAACCCCATCGAAAGACCCGCCTCCGTAAGTCTGGAGCCCATCGATCTCGTTGGCGAGTTGGGAGGTGTAGGTGTTCCCACCGGTCTCGGTGGTGATGGTTTCCGAGTACACCATGCCGTCCTGGGCCAGGGTGATTGGAGGGTCGGCATAGCTTGCTGTGGTGGGGAAGTTTCCCAGGGCGGCGTCTCCTTCGGTGCCCCGAGAGGCATGACCATGGAGATAGAGGTCATGCTCCTCAGCGGAGTAGAAGGTCTCGAAGGCCACTGGCACCGTGCCTTCGTCCAGGGCGTCTTCGGTCCCCAGCCTCC
Source organism: uncultured Rickettsiales bacterium (assembly GCA_964426935.1). GTDB lineage: Bacteria > Myxococcota_A > UBA796 > UBA9615 > JAKLKC01 > CAYRTW01. The sequence continues at coordinate 7,948 of CAYRTW010000174.1, read as the reverse complement.
AGGAGAAAACCTGCACCGTCTCTCCCTCCACTTCGCCACCTCCCTCCGCCGTCACCTCCCAGAGCACCGAGGAGGAGGCGGCGGTGTAGCGCCACATCGTTCCTCCATCAATGGGGAAGTAGTCCAGGAGGGGGTACCCTGATGTGGTGTACCCTCCACCGCCGCACCCCGACAGCCCCATCCAGATGAGGGACGTGGCGACAAGAAGAGAGAAGAGGCGGGGGAAACGAGACATGAGACCCTCCCAGCAGGAAGAAGGGCGGATTCTACACCGGGGGGCAGGTAGAGGAACCCCCATCGTCACTCTCCCTGGCACAGTTCAGCGGTTCGGTCGTCCCAGTCCCTGAGGGAGTCCAGGTATTGGTTGGCCCACCACCCCTCGTCGGCGTCTCCCAGGTTCAGATAGGCCTCGTTCCAGAATCCGTAGAGATGCACCACCATCTCCTCCCCATCGGGAACGAAGACCTCAACCTGGTAGGTCTGCTCGAATCCTCCCACGTCGGGAGCGCTGCTCACCGCCGCCGCCGGCATGTAGGTTTGAGAGGCCACCGCCGTAGTGGGGCCTTCTTCTCCCTCGCCCCGGGGGAACACCCACCGCCGCACTCCCGAGTGCATCTGGTAGGTGAAGCTGGCCAAGGACACGCTGTCCTCGACGCTGGCCACCCAATCCACGAAATCACAAGACTCATTCAGAAAGCATTGAGAATCACTGAGAAATTCCCGTTGATAGGAAGTGTAGTTCCCCGGATACTGCTCGTCCTGGTGAGGCTCCAGGAGGATGGCCGACACCTGTTCCAGGGTGCAGGGGAGCTGACGCGCGATGTAGACCCCCACCGCCTCCCCGGGGTCGGGATGGCCTTGTAACGAGGAGAGGCTGGAGATTTCCTCTTCAGTCAGGTCGGAAAGGCTTCCTCCCTCTTCTCCCGTTTCCACATGCTGCTCTTGCCAGGCGAGGAGGTTGTCCATTGCCTCGGCCCGAAGAGAGTCCGAGGTGGGGTCCCCCGGTTCATAGGTGGTGAAGGACCAGTGAGCGAGCTCGTCAATGGAGGCCGGGGCAGCAACGGGAGGGGGAGGGCAGGCGAGGAGGAGGAGGGAGAGGGGCAGAAGGAAAAAGGACCGCAACGCCCGTCGCGGAGGGGGGAAAAATCGAGGTGGATAGAGGGATGAAGAGCGTTCCACAGGTGTTCTCCGCGACTCCCTCTTTCCGAGAGAGGCGGGCGGAGTTGCCCCGGCCCGCGTTTCCGCTATCCTACCGCGCATTCTTTCCCAGGGGGTCCCCGCCGTTGGGGCTTCCAGTCATGGAGCTTTCATGCGTTTCTTCCGTTTCCGGCCCGCCCTGCTGGCCCTCACCCTGGCGGGCGCCCTCGGGGGTTGCACCGGCGGCGGTGATTCTTCTTCCTCAGGGTCTTCAGGCCCCCCCCCTCAGGTCGTCACCATGGACGAGGGCCTGCCCGATCCGGTGGCTCGCGTGGGGGGCAAAGACATCAAGCTGGCCGATCTGGAGGCGGAAGCCGCCTCAGCGGTGGTCCAGGCTCAGATGCGCCTGTATGAGGCCCGCAAGCAGGCCCTCGACAAGATGATCGACGATCAACTCATGGAGGAGGCGGCCAAGGAGAAGGGAGTTGCCAAGGAGGAGCTGGTCAAGCAGGAGGTCGATTCCAAGATTCCCAAAGTGGACGATGCCGCCATCCAGAAGTTCTACGATGAGAACAAGGACAAGATGCGCCAGCCTTTGGAGCAGATGAAGGATCGCATCACCCGTCATCTGGAGAGGCAGGGTCGTTCCGAAGCCGAGGCCAATTTCAAGAAGGCCCTGCGGGAGAAGGCCAAGGTGGAGGTGTTCCTCTCCGCTCCCCGCATCCAGGTCTCCGTCGACGATGACCCCAGCATGGGCTCCAAGGACGCCCCGGTGACCATTGTGGAATTCTCCGATTTCCAGTGCCCCTATTGCAGCAAGGCTGCCGCTACCGTTCACGAGGTGGCCAAGAAGTACGGGGACAAGGTGCAGATCGTGTTCCGCGACTTCCCCTTGCCCATGCACAACCGGGCGGGGAGGGCCGCCGAAGCCGCTCAGTGTGCCAACGATCAGCAGAAGTTCTGGGAGTACCACGACGAGTTGTTCAAGAACAGCCAGAAGATGTCTGACGACGATCTGGTGGCCCACGCCCAGACGGTGGGTCTGAAGACGGAGACCTTCAAGGAATGCCTGATGAAGGACACCCACAAGGACGAGGTGGCCAAGGACGTCGCCGACGGCAAGAGGGCGGGTATGTCGGGGACTCCGGGCTTCTTCATCAACGGTCGGTTCATGTCGGGAGCCCGTCCCATCGAGGCCTTCTCCGAGATCATTGATGAGGAGTTGGCGGCCAAGGGCGGCAAGGCCATGTGATGTGAGGAGGAGACCCTCCCCACGCTCGTGGGAACAGGGCCTCTCTCCTCTCCCGGCGATGTTCCTGGGGGAAATTGCTGGGGGTTCCGGCGTCCCCCTCGTTTCTCCCCTTCCCCGTTTGCTCCCCCTTTCCTCTTCTTTCCTCCCTCGTCTTCTTTGTCCTCGTTCACGCGAGCCCCTCGCGTTTTCTGCGCCTCTGTTCACAGATTCCAACCGCAGAAGGGTAGAAACACAACGACCCCGCCCATCATCAAGATGAGCAGGGTCGAAGAGGCAAACTCAAACCGAGGCGATGGAACGAAAACGGAGCGGGGGAAGCTTCTCAAAGGTGGGGGAAACCCCTCCTTGGAAGCGAGAGGCTAACCCTCGGTGCCCCGCCGCCTCAGTTCCTTCCTGCGGCGCTTCTCGGCTCGACGGCGCTTTTCGCGCTTTCGCTCGGAGGGCTTCAAGTAATGGCGCTTGCGGCGGGCGTCTCCGCGGATGCCGGCCCTTTCCACCTTGCGGCGGAAACGGCGGATCAGCTTCTGCACCGGCTCGCCTTCTTTTGAGACGACCTGGACCAAGGGAAAGCCTCCTGAAAACAGTTCAAGGCGCGGGGCCTCTCAGGCCTCTCCGCGCACGGGCGGTGGACTATACGCGCCCTCTTTTTGAATGCAAGCCCCTCCACCGAGGAAGCCGGGCAGGATCTTCTTGACGCGGTTCCCGGCCCGCCCGACACTGCCGGGGGGAGGAACGGGAGCATCCATGGACGCGGGCAGGTGGTGTTGGATGACGACTTTTTCCCTTCTGGTGGGGGGAGGCTTGGTTTTTCACCCCGGTTGCCGAGGAGGAGACGACGACGATTCGGCTTCCGATGATGACGCATCCGATGACGATTCGGCAGGGGACGACGACTCGGCAGGGGATGACGACACCACCGCCAGCTCCGACGACGACACCATTGAACTGCCCCCTTCTCCCTTTCCCTTCGACCTTCAACTCGATGGAGCGGCGTCCGAGGTGGTCACCCTGGAGACCCTCTCCTGTGCGTCCTACCTGGGCAGCAATCAGCTTCAACTCACCTATTTCACCAGCGACCAGTATTCCTGGAATCTGCGCCTCTTTGTGAGGGGAGATTTTGCCGGGGCGGGCACCTACACCTCCATGAACCAGGTGCAATTGCTAGAGAATTTCTCGGGCGGGCGGTACTTCTCCTCCAACACCCAGGCGGGTCAGGCCATCTCGGTGACCATTGACGAGTATGGCAGCAACGGCGCCTATGGCAGCTTCACCACCGATCCGTTGGTGGACACCGGCGGCCAGGAAGTCACCCTGGAACCCCAGCCCATCCCCATCTGGTGCGATGGGATCAAAGGGTGAGGGAACCTCTGAGCCCCTCCTCTTCTTCTCCGGGCGGGTCCCTTGAGCCCGGGGGGGAAGGGGAGGAGAGCCGCCTTCACCCCCAGCAGTTTCTTCCTTCCAAGGTAACCGTGCTGGTTACCGAAACCTGCAACATGCGTTGTCGGCATTGCTTTTCATGGACGGTGAAGGATCGCCGGGTTCTCTCCACCGAAGTGCTGAAGAGCACTTTCCAGGAGCTGCGAGGGTGGGTCGGGAAGTACAAGCTGTTCATCGCCGGTGGCGAACCCACCCTTCGTCCTGATCTTGCTGAAATCATTCAGGAAGGAGCCGATTCAGGGGGGCAGGTGTCTCTAGCTTCCAATGGGGCTCTTCTGGATGAGGCCCTGGCCCGGCGCCTGGTGGAGGGGGGACTGCATCACATCGATCTTTCGGTGGAGTCCTTGGAACCCAGCGTTCACGACCGCATCCGGGGCAGGACCGGTTCCCATGCGAGAGTGATGGGAGCGGCGAGGGCCTTGGATGCGGCCCGGCGAGACAAGGTGGGGCGGGAAGGAGGGAGGCCTCTTTCCATGAACCTGCTGGCGGTGATCCAGGAGGGAAACTACCGATCCCTGCCCTCTCTGGCGAGGTGGCTTCGGGAAGAGGGGCTCGCCTGGCTCCTTCTTCAGCCCGTCAATCCCCCGTTCTGGAGCCGCTACGACCGGGACTGGTTGATGAGAAGCGAGCTGTGGCCTCGGGATCCGTCCGCCGTTCGTGCTGTCCTGGACGAGTTGATCGACCTCAAGAAGCGAGATTTTCCCATCGACAACGCCGTCGAGCACCTGGAGGGGATGAGGGATTATTTCGTTGCCGGGCCAGGGGGAGAAGGGGAGCCTCTGCGGGGTGAGGCTCTTTGGGGAGTTCGGGGAGACGGCCCCGAGGACTTTGAGCCCGCTCCCCTTCCCTTCGAAATGCTCCCCTGGCGACGCTCCTCGCCTTCTTCACTCCCACCGCCATCCTCCGAGACCTGGGGGCTGGGGTACATCAAGGGGGCTGCCCCCTCTTCCGGCACCCGGCGTCCCGTGTTGGGACCCAAGCAGATTCTTCCCGTTCTCGACGCATCCCACGCCCCTCCCGGGGTGCTCCCTGAGCGCATTGATCGCTGTCACATCGGCTGGCGGAACGTCAACATCAATCACGTCGGCGATGTACGCCTCTGTCACGACATGCCCCCCGTCGGAAACCTGAATGACACCTCCCTGCAGGACCTGTGGAGGGGGGAGAGGGCAGGGCTGGTGAGGGAGCTCATCGCCCACTGCCACGAGGGGTGCTATCTCCTCAACTGCAACTTCTGCGATTGAGCTCCCGATGTATCCCCACCTCCTGCGCTGGCGAAACGGAGAAAAGGCAGGCCCCCGGCGGGTTCACCTGGTTCTGACCGAAAGATGCAACCTCCACTGCCTCTCCTGCTTCATGGGACAGACCCCTGCCCAGAACCGGGAGAAGGAGGTTCCCGACGAGCTGCTCCTGCGCCTGGTGGAGGACGCCATTCGCCTGGGGGCGGAGGAAGTGTATCTGGTGGGGGGAGAGGTCTTTGTCCGGCGGGAGCTGACCCTGGCCTTGATGGAGAAGGTCAAGAAGGCCGGGCTGCGGGGGGATCTGACCACCAACGCTACCCTCATCGACGAGGACGGGGCCCGGCGCATCGTGGAGATGGGATGGGATCGCCTTCAGGTGTCCATTGATGGTCCCACTCCTGCTCTCAATGACGCGATTCGCCCGCCGGCGGGGAGCCTTTTGAGGACGCTGCGGGGAGTGGAGAGAATCCAGGCGTGGAAGGAACGCTTGGGGGTCACCCTCCCGGTGCTTTCCATGTCCACGGTGCTGTCCAATCGAAACTTCCAGCATCTGCCGGCCCTGGTGGATCTGGCGGCCCGCATCGGCGTCCGGGATCTGGCCATTCAATCCCTGAAGGACCAGATGAGTGAGGAGGCCCCAGGGATGATGCTGGGGGAGAAGGAAAAAGAAGAGCTTCCCATTCACATTCACGAAGCAATCACCCGGGCCGAGGCGCATCGCCTGGCCACCAACTTGGGAAACTTCCTGGAGAACTCCATCGTCTCCCACATCGGAAAACTGAATCGGGTGATGGAGGACGACGTTCATGACGTGGAGGATCCCTTCTTTCGCTCTCACTGCTTCGTCCCCTGGTACTACCTGGTCCTTCACTACGACGGTCGAGTCTCCCCTTGCTGGGAGTGGGCGGGGGAAGAACTGGGGAATGCGCGCCACCAATCCCTGGAGGAAATCTGGTACGGCGAGGGGTTCGAAAGGTTCCGGCGGGAGTTCCAGGCCAAGAAGGTCCCCGAGCACTGCGCCCAATGCTGCTTGGGGTACCTGGATCACACCCGCTGGCTGCGGGAGATGGGGCTGCTCCACGCGGGCAATCACCGAGAAGCGTTGAACGTCGCCGAGAAGCTTCTGGCGCGGAGGCCCTTCCACGCCGCGTCGGTGGAGGTGAAGGCCCGGGCTCTCTATCTTTTGGGTCGCCACCAGGAGGGAGGGGAGTGGATCATGGAATCCGCCAAGGGCTTCCCCGGCGACGGCATGGCGGAAATCGCCTATCTATTGGACGTTCCTCGGGATTTTGATGACAGGAAGACATTGAATGCCACTGTGGAGGTCTTCCTCAACCGCCTGTCGTCCTCCGAGCAAGTGAAGTGCGCTCGTCATCTCCTTCCTGCCCTGGCGTCTTCTTCCCGCCACCAGGAGGTGTTGTCCCTTGCCCAAGCCTTTGAAGAAGCTCATTCGGAAAACCCCTCGGTAAGGGCGGAAGGAGCCGTTTTAGACGCACTCTATGGACTGAACCGTCCTCAGGAAGCCCGGGCTCGTCTCCTGGAAGGGGTGGGAAACCCCAATCTGGATACCCCTTCTGCCCGGGCGGAGTTGTTGTTCATCGCTCATCGCCACCGGGATTCCGACGGGGTTCTGATCGCCGCCGAGAAGCTGTTGGCCTCTCATCCCCAAGAGCCCTTTGCCCGGTGGATGCGGGCCGCCGCCCTGGGAAAAAAGGGACAGCATCGAGCCGCCAGGGAGGAGTGCCTGGCCGCCCTCACCTCCCCGGTGAGCCACTCCTCCCCCTTCCACGATGCTGTGTACGACACCCTCGCCGAACTGGCCTGGCTGGCCGGCAACGATGAGGAGGCGGCGCAATGGTGCCAGAAGGCCCTGGAAATCAACCCGGCGCGCCCGGGGACCCTGAGGCTTCAAGAGGGGGTGGAGAGGAGGCTGAAGAGGAAGGAGGCGAGGCGAGGAAGGCCGGGAAGAGGAGACACCTCCTCCTCCCGGTGGTGAGATCCGGTCCTGAACTCCCTGGCGATCAGTCCTGGCACTCGGGCTTTTCCGTTCCCATGGTGGCAAAGGCCCGCGCCAGGGTTTCGAATTCACCTCGCTCGAAGCGGGAGGCATCCCGGGGATGGATGGCGGCGGCCATGGCTTCGATGGCCATTTTCCCTACCTCCGGATCCAAAACCTTGTGTCGCATCAGCAACGGGAAGACGAACTCGAACAGGGGAACCGAGCAGGCCATGGCCGACGGGGCGTAGAGGGTGACGCAGGAGTGACCCCCGCAGCAGGTGGTCACTACACCCCGATCAGTGGCCCAGTTGCCAAAGAGCTTGCCGTTGACAAACCAACTATGCATGGTGGCCCGAACCACATATTGCCCCGGCGGCAATTCGATCTCCACATGGCCCCCCAAGGTGGGAATGCTGTCGAAGAAGTACCCCGAGATATTGGAGCCCGGTGGGGTGTGCTGGGTGATGTCGGTCCAGGGATCGGTATCTCGGTGGCGGTACCTTCCTCCAGCCCAATCCAGGACTCCTCCATCGCATTTTGAGATCGCCACCACCCATCGCCGGTTGGTGATGGTGCAGGGTTCCCCCATTTCGGTAACCCACACGTTCAATCGTGACGTAGACATTCTCTTCTCCTGCGGCAGACCTTCACTCTGGAAGACGCCGTGCGGACCACCGTCATGATGGCCTCAAGGGAAACAACGATAGAAGAAGAGGGATTTATCGAATTTCCAGGGGGAGGCTGAGCAGAAAAACTATCGGGCGGTCTCGTCCTCGGGGGCAGCCAGCTTGAGGGTCTGCTTGTCAGGGACGTTCTGGGGACGAGCCTCGGGGGCGGCGCCGGGAATCACCTGATTGTCGATGATCTGTACCGGGTCCAGAC
>CAYRTW010000173.1:0-13226 GCA_964426935.1 uncultured Rickettsiales bacterium | reverse complement strand
CCCCGTCGCCGTCGCCCCGCCCCCCCCCTCTCCGGCTCCCTCCCCCGGGGTTCCCGATCCCGTCCCCATCCTGGTCACACCGGTGGCCCCCGCTCCCCGTCGCGATCCCAAGGCCGATATCACCGCCAGCTTCCCCGCTGCCAACGTGACCGGCATGTTCCCCAAGAGGGAGCCTTCCCGGGCTCCGACCTCCCCCCCCACTCCCACCCCTCCCCAGGCTCCGCCCCCTCTACCCCGAGGCCCCTCTTCCCCTCCTCCTGCGGATCGACGCCGGTTCATCCCTGTCCCCCGACCCGGTGTGGAGCCGGCCCAGGCCGTGGCCGGAGGCGACGCCACCGATGGCTACCTGCTGAGCCTCCTGGATGGTCGCAAGGACATCTACGCCCTCATCGACGCCTTGGGGTTCTTGGGAGAACAGGATCTGCTGCGACGCTTGAAAAGGATGTATGACGTGGGGCTGATTCGGTTCCACCCCCCTCCCTCGGAGTGAGGCGGAGGGCTGGGCACCGGTGGGGGGCATGGTTGCTACTCTTTTCGGTCACTTTGGCGGGGCATTTTCCTCACGGTTCTCCCCCAGAACCCTCCTCTACTCGCTCAGGCGCACCACCCGCACAAAACGCACCTCGATGTCCTCGTCTCCCCCGTTCCACAGGCGGAAATCGTTGCCCGGGAACACGCTCTCGTCCCACACCCCGTCCTCCACCCTCCAGGTCGCCGTTCGCCACTCCCCCGAGTCCTCCCGGGTGACGGCAGGGGCCTGGCGCACCCCGAAGGGCCCAGCGTATTCCAAGGTGAACTCCCAGACGCTCTCGTCCAGATAGGTGACCTTGATCTCCACCGGGCCCGTCAAGGACGCGGCAAAGGTGTCGTCCAGGTCGAAGTAGAGGTAGTCGGAGACCAGGTCGTGGCGGGTGCGGCGCCCCTCGTAGGCGGTGCCGTTTTCGGTGCTGACCTCCCCGCTCACCTCGTCGGAGCCGGGCGCGCTCACCCCATCTGGCTCCACGTCCCTCTGGGTGATCCACCTCTCCCAGTTCTTCACCCACGGCACCCCCTCCCAGGTATGGCTCTCGTCCTCGTTCCAGTAGGTGTCCTCCGCCTCCCGCAGGGCCACCCAGGCGTCCGGAGCGGTGTCGGGCCTCTGTCCCAACTCCATCCGCACCCAGGACCACAGATCGGGGTATTCGTCCATGTAGCCGGACTCCCGGAGGGTGTAGATCCAGTTCATCCGTAACTGAAGGGCCTTCAGATTGGCCATCTTCACCGCGTAATACGGGTCGGCCACGGTGTATCCGCAGTCGGAGAAGCACTCGTTTTCGGTGGCGGCGATGCGCTGTCCGTCGAAGAGCTGCCAGGAGTCATCGGTTTCCATATAGCCGTCGGAATTGATGAGGGTGCCGTAGGCGGGAACGTGGTTCAGGTGGAAGTTGAACTCCTCGGTGATGCCTGTGCGGATGCCCATTCCTGAGCTCACCGCGTCGTGGGCAAACCCATCGTCCCCCTCGTCCCAGGGACCAAAGGGATAGTCCTCCCCGGTGTAGACCAGCTTCCAAGCCTGATCGTCGCTGGTGTCGTCGTTCTCCCCGTTCATGATGTTCACCAGATCCACCATGGCCTGCTGGAACCAGGCGTTGAAGTCCTCTTCCGTCAACCCGTGCTGGAGAGCCGCCTGGGAAATGATGTCGAAATCGAACTCGCACCAGGTGAATCCGCCGGGGACATACACAAATCGCAGGCGGGGGTCCTCCCTCAACCCCTGCTCAATGAAGACCTGCCGATAGAGATCCAGGGCATGGGACCACATGCAGGGATCCCACAGGGGGAAGTGGCTCTGATCCTCGTAATCCCTCCCGGCGATCTGGAGCCCACATTCCTGGGCCACCCACTCCGGCGTCCAGGCCACCGCCGAGATCCACAGGCGCATCCAGTAAGGATCGTCTCCCGCCAGTTGATCCTCCCAGGAGGCCAGCTCCATCCCCTCGGCGGAGCCTTCTTCGAAAGTGACCAGGGTGGCGTCATCGGGCTGGAGTTGGGCCCAGGTCAGGTCCACCACCCGGGTGTCGATGCCCACGTCGGCGTCCAGGGCCTCGGAATAGAGCCCTGAATTCTCGGCGGGAACGACGGTGTCGGGGAGGGTCCAGTCATCTCCGGTGACGATGCCGGTGAGGGCGGTGCCGGGGATGTCGTCGTCGGACGCCGAATCGTCATCGGCGGTGTCGTCGTCTGCGGCGGTGGCGTCGTCATCGGTGTGAATCGCTCCTCCCCCGCAGCCGAGGAGGGAGAGGCTGGAGAGAAGGAGGAGGGAAGGAGGCAGGAAAAGAAAAACGCGTGGGATCATGAGGACCTCGGCGCAGGGGCGATGTCGTCAGGATACCTCAGCAAGAGGGGAAGGGGCAGCGACGGGACCGGGCGAGGGCCTCCCGGAGATCCGGGGCCTCAGTGGGCCGCTTGGGGCTTGGGATTCAGGATGTGGATGGCGTGACCCAAGGTGGCGTTGGCAGCCTCCATCATGGCCTCCCCCAAGGTGGGATGGGGGTGGATGGTGAGGGCGAGGTCCTCCACAAAGGCGCTCATTTCGATGGCCAGGGCCGCCTCGGAGATCAGATCGGAGGCGTGGGGACCGACAATGGCCACTCCCAGGATCTGGTGATCGGCCTTGTCGGCGATGATCTTCACGAAGCCGTCGGGCTCCATCTGGGTCAGGGCCCGGCCAATGGCGGAGAACGGCATCTTCCCCACCAGAACCTCATGCCCCTTGGCCCGGGCTTCGGCCTCACTCCACCCTGCTGTGGCGATCTCCGGATCGGTGAACACCACCGCCGGCACGGTGCGGTAATCGCAGGCCACGTTCTTGCCGGCGACGACCTCGGCGGCCACCTCCCCCTCCCGGGTGGCCTTGTGGGCCAGCATGGGCTCGCCGGCCACATCGCCTACCGCGAAGATATGAGGGACGGTGGTCCTGCACTGTTCATCGATGACCAGGAATCCTCGGGGATTGGGGGTGAGCCCCGCCTTCTCCAGGGAGAGATCCTGGGAGAGGGGCTTGCGACCCACCGTCACCAGGATCTTGTCGCAGGAGATCTCCTGGGTCTTTCCCTCCACCTCGATCTTCACCGAAAGAGCCCCGTCCTTCTTTTCGTATCCAAGGGCCCTGGCCTTCAGCACCGTCTTGATCTTGTCCCTCTTCATGTGCTTGACCACCACATCGACGATCTCCTTGTCGAACCCGGGCAGCACCTGATCCATGGCCTCCACCACCGTCACCGAGGTCCCCAGTTTGGCCAGCATCATGCCCATCTCCAGGCCAATGTAGCCCCCTCCCACCACCACCATCCTCTTGGGAACCTCCTTGAGATCCAGGGCTCCAGTGGAGGAGAGCACGTCCACCTCGTCGAAGGTGAACCCGGGGATCTGCACCGGCTTGGAGCCGGTGGCGATGACGGCGCTCTGGAAGGCGATGACCGTTTTTTCCCCACCGTCCCCCGGATCCACCTCCACCTCGTTCGCCGAAAGGAAGCGGGCGTGGCCGAAGACCTGGGTGACTCCATTGCCCTTGAGCAGGGTCTGGACTCCCCCGGTGAGGCGCTTGACCACCTTCTCCTTCCACGCCCACAGGGCCCCCATGTCCAGGGTCGCTCCCTGCACGGTGATGCCCATCTCCTTGGCTTTCTCCAATCCTTCCAATGTTTTAGCTGCGGTGATCACCGCCTTGGAGGGGATGCAGCCCACGTTCAGGCACACTCCTCCCCAGAACTGGCGCTCTACCACCACCGTCTTCACTCCCAGTTGACCGAGGCGGATGGCGCAGGGGTACCCCCCCGGGCCGGCTCCGATGACCAGGGCGTTGGTTTCAATGCGATTCATCGCTGGCACTCCCATGGATGCGGGTGTGATCGAGGAGTCCCTGGCGCTGTTCCACCAGGACCTCGGTGGGGAACTGGAACACGTCGTCAAACAAAGAGGAAAGCTCGGGTCGCCCCACCGCTTCGGCCCGGGCCCAGGTGTCCTTGATCTCCTGGACCCAGGTCTCAAGGAAGGCCTCCTCCCGGATATCGTCCCACACCCCGCTTCGTTGCAGCCAGGTCGAAAGACGTACCAAGGGATCCAAGGGCTTCCAGGCGACGGTGACGTTCTCGTCCCGGTAGCGGGAGGGGTCGTCCGATGTGGTGTGGGCCCCCATCCGGTAGGTGTAGGCCTCGATCAGGGTGGGACCTCCCCCAGAGCGGGCCCGGGACACCGCTTCTCGGGTCGCGGCATGCACCGCCAGGGCGTCGTTTCCATCCACCAGAAGGGAGGGGATTCCCACCGCCCGGGCCTTGTCCGCCAGGGTTCGAGAAACGGTCTGGCGAGACACCGGCACCGAGATGGACCACTGGTTGTTCTGCACCAGGAACACCACCGGAGCCTTGTGAGAGGCGGCCATCACCAGACCCGCATAGAAATCCCCCTCGGAGGTGGCCCCATCCCCGGTAAACCCCAAGGCCACATCGTCCTTGCCGGAGAGCCTGGCTGCCATGGCCAGACCGGTGGCGTGGGGGACCTGGGTGGCGATGCAGGACGACATGGTGAGGTACCGGAACCGGCTGCCTTCCGGGTGGCAGGGCATCTGGCGCCCCTTCACTGGATCGTCGGCGTTCCCCAGGAGCTGGCACAGGTATTCGTACAGGGGGAGGCCCCGGTAGAGGAGGATTCCTGCCTGGCGCAGGGCGGGCACCACCCAATCCCCCGGTCTCAAGGCGTGGGCGGCTCCGAACACCGCTCCTTCTTCCCCCTGGGCGGCCCCATAGAATCCGATGCGACCCTGGCGTTGCAACAGCAGCATCCTCTCGTCCAGGACGCGCTGTCTCCTCATCGCTTGATAGAGGGGGAGGGCCTCCTCCGGGGAAAGGGAGGACTCCATCCCCGGGGCCAGCTGGCCGTCGGGCTGGAGGATGCGGGTGGCTCCCTCGGGAAGGCGGGGCTGGGTGCTTGCCTCAACCACGGTCAGCGCATCTCCAGGAAGAGCTGCTGCGGATTTTCCAGCAGCTCCTTCATGCGGTTGGTGAATCGGGCTGCCACCGCCCCATCGATGACCCGGTGATCAAAGGAGGAAGAGACATACATCATGGGACGAATCACGATCTGCCCCTCCCGCACCACCGGGCGTTCGTGGATCCGGTTCAGGCCCAGGATGGCCACCTCCGGCTTGTTGATGATGGGGGTGGCGAACATGCCCCCGAAATTGCCCACCGAGGTAATGGTGAAGGTGGAGCCGGAAAGATCCTCCCGGGTCCCCTTGCCGTCCCTCACCCGGGCCACCACCGCCTGGAGATCCCGGGCCACCTCCAAGATGGACTTGTGCTCGATTTCCCGCACCACCGCGACGTACAAGCCGTTTGGAGTGTCGGTGGAAACGCCCAGGTGAATGGACTTCTTGAGCACCATTTCGGCGCTGGCGTCGTCCACCCAGGCGTTGAGGGTGGGGAAATCCAGGAACGCCGCCTGCAGAGCCTTCATCACGAAGGGAAGATAGGTGATCTTGACCCCCTTCTTCTCGGCGGGGCCCTTCCATTGCTCCCTCAGGGCGGAGAGGGCCGACATGTCCACCTCGTCCACGTAACAGAAATGGGGGATGGTGGTCTTGGAGGCCACCATGGCGTCATAGATGCGCTTTCGCAGCCCCCGAATAGGCACCCTCTCGTCGGCAGCGGCGAGGGCCAGGGGACGGGAGGAGGAGGCGGAAGGGGGGAGAGGGGCCGGGGCCGAAGAAGGGCCACCGGCAGCGGCAAAGGCCAACACGTCGGTCTTGAGGACCCGGCCTCCGTCCCCCGATCCGGGCACCTTCCCCAGGTCCACCCCCAGATCCCGAGCGGCGGCGCGGGTGGCCGGGGTGGCCAGCACCTTGCCCGAGGTCGAGGCCGCCAGAGACGCGGGAGAGGGAGGTGAAACCGGCCTGGAAGTCGCTGCGGGAGCGGGCCCACCCACCGCCCCAGACACCCCCGGCGCAGCCGCAGAAACCAGGACTGGGGGAGAGGGAGGAGCCTCCGCGGCCGGCGCAATCTGGGAACCTCCTCCCACATCCAGCACCACCAGAACGGAATGAACCTTGATGATGTCCCCCTCACCTCCCCGGGCTTCCAAGACCCGGCCCGCCTTGGGGGAAGAGATCTCCACCGTGGCCTTGTCGGTCATGACCTCCACCAGGGGCTGGTCTTCCCGGACCTCCTCCCCGACCTTGACCAGCCATCGCACGATTTCCCCCTCCACCACTCCTTCCCCGATGTCGGGGAGCCGAAACTCAAACGCCATGACCTGCTCCTTCGGCGGAAGCACCGCCGGAAACCGCGCTGAAATCCCCGTCTAGAACGATATGGCCTGCCTCGCTGCCGTCAGGATCTTCTTGGCATCGGGCAGGTAGTCCATCTCCAGGGTGTAGGGAAAGGGGGTGTCATACCCCGTCACCCGATAGATGGGGCACTCCAAGGAGAGAAGGGCCTTTTCGGCGATGCGGGCCGCCAGTTCGGCTCCGAATCCACAATTGCGGGGGGCTTCGTGGGCGATCACCACCCTGCCGGTCTTGCGAACCGATTGGAGGATGGCGTTTTCGTCCAGGGGCTGAAGGCTCCGCAAATCGAGGATGTCCAGGGAGATCCCCTCTGCGGCCGCCAGCTCCCCAGCTTTTTCTGCTTCGTGAACCATGGCGGACCAGGCGAGCACGGTCACCTGATTCCCCTCCCGCACCACCCGGGCCTCCCCCAGGGGCACGGTGTAGGCCTCGTCGGGCACTTCTCCCCGGGAGGCCCGATACACCCTCTTGGGTTCCAGGAACAGCACCGGATCATTGTCCCGAATAGAGGCGATGAGCAGCCCCTTGGCATCGTAGGGATTGGAGGGACACACCACCTTCAGTCCCGGAGTATGGGCGAAGTAGGCCTCCGGGCTCTGGGAGTGATAATGACCTCCCCGGATGCCCCCCCCCACCGGGGTGCGGATGGTGACCGGCATGGGAATCCTTCCCCCGGATCGATAGCGCATCTTGGCGAGTTCATTGACGATCTGGTCAAAGGCCGGATAGATGAAGTCGGCGAACTGGATCTCGGGAACCGGCCTCATCCCGTAGGCGGCCATGCCGATGGCGGCGCCGATGATGCCCGCCTCGGTGAGGGGGGTGTCGAAGACCCGGGCCTCCCCGAACTTCGCCTGGAGCCCGTCGGTGGCGCGAAACACCCCGCCGAACTTCCCCACGTCCTCCCCGAAGACCACCACGCCCGGATCCCGGGCCAGTTCGATTTCCAGGGCGGAACCCACCGCCTGAATGATGTTCATGACCGGCATGGGCTGCGGTGGTCTCCATGGGAAAAGAGGTGGGCGGGAGGGGTCATGGGCACATCACCCCCTGTTCCAGGGTGGAAAGGGGCGGGGGGGGGGCGGCCTGCGCTTCCTCCCAGGCCCTTCGCATCTCCCGTCGAGCAAGAAGGGCCAGGGAAGGTTCCCGCAAAGAGGAGGAAACGACAGGGGGGATTTCCCAGGCAAGCAGGCTGGGGCCTCCGCCGGCGCGGGCTCGCTCCAGGGCGCTCTCCAGGAGAAGGAGGGCCTCTTCGGGGGAGCTTTCCGACGAGGTCCACCCCGACTCCAGGCCATAGGCGAGGGCCTTCCCGGCAATCTCTTCCCCCCGGCCGGGGGCGGCATGAACCAGGAACACGGTGTGGGCTCGGAACACCGCCGCCAGGTTGAGTCCCACATGAAAATCGCTCTCCGCCACCGTTCCCTCCCCGAGAAGGCAGAGGGCCGCCGCCTTCTCCCCACCGATGGCCATGGCGTGCCCCAGCCCGTAGGCCTGGGTGAGGCGGGCCCCCACTCCGCCGCCGCAGGGAAGAATGCGAAGCTCCGGATCCCCCAGGTGAAGGGGGGAGGCGTGACCCAGTTGAGGATCCCCGTCCCTCCCCAGAACCTGGAGGAACAGGCGCAGGGGAGACACGCCCTTTCCCAACAGGGACGGCCATTCCCGGGGTCCGGGCACCAACCAGTCTGTCGGCCGAAGGACTCCCCCGGCGAGGGCCAGAAGGGGGGCCGAGGGGCCGGGAGGAACGTAGAAGCCCCCCCCTCCCGAGGACGCGTTCTCCCCCAACCAGTCGGCAGCGGCCAGGGCATTTTCCACCAGGGAGGACCGGGCCTCAGGGGTCAGAGAGAGGAGGGAAGACGCCATGGCTCAGGACCCCAAGGAAAGGATGGGAAGGCGGGAGCGAAGCGGCGAAACCGGGGGCTCGGGAAGGGGCTCCCCCCGGAGCAGGTGACGGATGAAGAACTCCCCGGCCCGATACGAGGATCGCACCAGGGGTCCCGACGCCACGTAGGCAAAGCCCATGGCCATTCCCTCCTCCCGAAGGCCATGAAACACCTCGGGGTGGACGTACTCCTGAACCGGCAGATGCCAGGAAGAGGGGCGCAGATATTGGCCCAGGGTCAGGAAATCACAGCCCGCCTCCCTCAGATCGGCCATGGCCTCCCGGATCTCCTGAGGCGTCTCCCCCAGCCCCAGCATCAAGGAGCTCTTGGTGCGGAGGGTGGGGTTGAGGTGCTTCAAGGTCTTCAACACCCCGAGGGATTGCTCATAGGAGCAGCGGCCGTCCCGCACCGTGGGCGTGAGGCGCCGGATGGTCTCCAGGTTGTGGGCCAGGACCTCCGCCCCCGACCGGGCCACGATGGCGAGGCAGTCTTCTTCGCCCCGAAAATCAGGAATGAGGATCTCCACCAGAAGGGCGGGATTCTCTGCCTTGACCGCCGCCACGCACGCGGAGAAGTGGGAGGCCCCCTGATCCCCCAGATCATCCCGATCCACCGAGGTGATGACGATGTAATCCAGCCTCATGGCGGCGATGGTGTCTGCCAGACGCTTGGGTTCCAGAGGATCCAACGGCCGGCCCTGTTTCGCCGTCTTTACCGCGCAGAAGCGGCATCCCCGGGTGCAGGTATCCCCCAGAACCATGAAGGTGGCGGTGCCGGAGCCCCAGCACTCGGCGAGGTTGGGGCACTGGGCCTCCTCGCATACGGTGGCCAGCCCCAGACTCTGGCGCTGGCTCTTGATCCACGTATAGCGCTCGCCCTGGGGAGGGCGGATCTTCAGCCACTCGGGCTTGCGCTCACGGGCATCGGGGCGGGACACGGGGGGCCTCCAGGAGGGCCTTGGGCGGGGCGGTTATATAGCAATGAGGAGGCCGAGGGAACAGAGGAGGCTCCCAGGTCTTCAGCGGCGGTCCCCGGACGGGACGGGGCCCTCCGTCGCCGACGTTCCTCCCACCTCTTCCCGGTGGTCGAAGCGCCCCTCCAGAAGGAACCTCCCCACCTCCTCGATCACCCGGGCCTGCCCCATGACGAAGGTGTGGTGAAAGGGAAGAACCAGGAAATCCTGGCAGCCGGGAAGGCGGGCTTCCTCCACCCTCACCTTGCCGTCGTTGTCTCCGGTCAGCCAGGGCTTCATTCCCCTCTCGGTGCCGGTACCCCCCGTCAGAATTCCCCACTCCACCCCGTCAGGAACGCGGCTCTCCAAATGGGACACCCCCTCGGGAACCAGTTTTTGGAGGGGGTTGAAGGCCCCCCAGGGGAGGCGCAGACGTTTCTGCCAGTGAACGGCCAGCTCGGCTCCGTGATGGGGAGGAGCCACCGTCACCACCCGATGCAGCGGGGGGGGGTGCCAGCGGGTGAGCATCTGGCGGAGGAGGAGCCCCCCCATGGAATGGGTGACCACATGGAGGGACTCCCCCTCCGCCAGGGTCTCCACCTGGGCCTCGGCCAGCCGATGGAGCCAGTCCCCCAGTGCGGGAAGATCCTGGGCCAAAGAGGGGTAGGTGCGGTTCACCACCCGAAACCCTTGGGAACTCAGGCCGACCTCCATGCGGCGGCAGGACCAGGAGGTGCGTTGGAACCCGTGGACGACGATGACGGTATCGGGCATGGGGCTTCTTCGCTGCGGCGGGGGGGCAAGGATACAGGCGAAGGCCCCCTCGAAGCACCCCTGTTGCCAAAGACGGCTGGGGCTCCTACCCTCGCCGGGATGCCCTCTGTCCTTCCCCAGACTCTCCAGGACCCCTCCCTCACGCGGAGGCGAGGAGCGGAACAAGTTCTCGATCTTCTTGAAGAACTCTACCCCGAGGCCCGCTGTGAGCTGGATCACCAGAACCCCTTCCATCTGTTGGTGGCAGTGATTCTTTCCGCCCAATGCACCGATGTAGCGGTCAACCGCTGCACCCCCTCTCTGTTCCAGCGCTTCCCTGACCCCGCCTCCCTGGCTGCCGTCGAGGCCGTCGAGGTGGAGCCCTTCATTCGCACCCTGGGTCTGTACCGGAACAAGGCCCGTCATCTGGTGGCCACCGCCCGCATCCTGGAAGAAGAGCATGGCGGTCGGGTGCCCGACACCCACGCCGCCCTGGTTCAGCTCCCCGGGGTCGGCAGGAAGACCGCCAACGTGATCCTGGCCACCGCCTTCGGCATCCCCGCCCTGGCGGTGGACACCCATGTCGGCCGCCTGGCCCGCCGTCTGGGGTGGTCGGTGGCGGACGATCCGGATCGGGTCGAAGGAGATCTGCGCCGTCTCCTTCCCGAATCTTCCTGGATTTCTGCCCATCACCTCCTCATCTGGCACGGGAGACGCTGCTGTTCGGCCCGTTCCCCTGCCTGTGTGCGCTGCCCTCTGGCCCCGTCTCTCTGCCCGGCGGCGACGTGATGACGGAACCTCCTGCCGGTGAAGCTCCCGAAAATGGACCCTCTGGGGAGGTTCTGAGGGATCCCCTGCGGGCCGTCGCCGCCTGGGACGGTTCTGAAGAGACCTTGGGGGGCTTCCTGTCCCGGGTTCTGGGGAAACCGGTGACCTTTGCCGGCGGACCCCCTCCAGGGGGAGCCGAGGCCCTCTTTGACGCCTTTTCTCGCCCTCCACTCTCGGCGTTTTCTCGCACCGAGGGGGGGGGGATCCGGCTGCCGGGCTCTCCCCATGCCTGCTTTCGGGCCCTTGCCGAGGAGAGATGGTGGTCCAAGACCCGCCCCGCCTTTACCCGCCTGCCCCTTCCCCACCCTCCTGCCCCCGGATGGGTGCGTCAGGCTCTGGCCCGATTCCTGGCCCAGGATGCCCCGGGGGGACACGGCGCCTGCCCTCCCCACCCCGCCTGGCCCGATGACCCCCGGATGGACCGGTTCCGCCTCTCTCTCCATGAGGGGCTGTTGACCCTGAGCCGGGGGCCGGAAGCGCAACCACACCCATCCCCCTGGCCCACCGGAAAGCGGTTTGCTTTTGCAGTGACCCATGATGTGGACACCTCCGCCGGGCAGGCTCTCGCCGGAGAGATCCTGGAAGAGGAGGCCGGCGTGGGGATTCGCTCCACGTTCTACCTGGTGGGAAAGGGCTATCGCTGGGATGACGGGTTGTGCCGGGCCATCTCATCGGCCTCCGGCGAAGTGGGACTGCATGGGGTGACCCACGATGGCGCCCTGCCATTTCTTTCCAGGGAGCGCATCCGCAAGGCCCTGGAAGGGTGTCGCCCCCTCCTGTCTACACACGGAATCGAGGGCTTCCGCGCCCCCTTCCTCCTGGACAGCCCCTCCCTCCTGGCTGAAGTGGGAGCCCTGTTCCGCTATGACACCAGCGCTCCCGACACCGATACTTCCCTGGCGTTCATTCCCCGACGGGGGGTGGGCACGGTGTTTCCCCTCTATCGACATGGGGTCCTGACCGTTCCCATCACCCTTCCTCCCGACGACCGACTCCTGGCCTTGGGATATCAGGGATTGGATCTCCTGGACCTGCTCCGCAAGAAGGTGGCTTCGATTCGGGAGAGGGGCGGCGTGGCCCTTCTCGCCACCCACCCAGAACCCCATCTGGGGGGACGACGGGTCATCCGGGACCTGTACCTGGCCCTGTATCGGGAGGTGCTGGAAAGGGGGGACGCCTGGGTGACCACTCCTGCTGAAATCGCCCGTTTCTGGCGAACCCTGGCCCCTCGCTGACCGGCGGGTCGGGGGACATTCCCTTTGGACAGGAGAAATCAGGACGAAGAGGGCTCTTCGGACCAGAACCCCACAAAAAGACGGGATCCTTGCTTGCCCACCGGAAACCGGGGGAGTTCGGCCCCGGGATCGTCGGCGCAGGCCCCCGTTCGCACGTTGAAGGCCCAGCCATGGGCCCCACAGTGGAGCCATTCCCCCTGAAGATGGCCCCCCTCTCCCAGGCTCACCCCCTCGTGGGGGCAGTAATCGCCGGTGGCTCGGAACACCCCGTCCACCTGGGAAATGCACACCGGATACCCCTCCACCGTCACCTTTCGGCAGGTTCCCTGGGGCACATCGGCGGCGTCACACGCTTCGTAGAAGAGCCACGGCACAGTGTCGATGTTACCATGGCGGGAACATCGACGCAGGAGATTCCCCGTGAGTGCCGCCCCCGAAATCACCCCCGAGCTGATCCGCTCCATCCCCAAGGCCGATCTCCACTGCCACCTGGACGGCTCCCTTCGACTCCAGTCCATCCTCGACCTGGCCCGAGAGGCGGACATCCCTTTGGGTGCCTCGGATCCCGACCAGCTTCGAGCCCTCCTCCACGCCGGAGAGGTGTGCCGGGATCTGGTGGACTACCTCAAGGCCTTCGACATCACCTGCCGAGTGCTCCAGACCGAGGCGGCCCTGGAGAGGGCGGCCTTTGAGCTGGCCGAAGATGCGGCGGCGGAGGGGGTGCGCTACTTGGAGGTGCGCTACTCCCCCATCCTCCATACCCACCGGGGCTTGCGGCTGGACCAGATCGTAAACGCTGTCCTTGACGGGCTTCTTCGCGCCGAAAAGGTCTATCCCATCCGCACCGGGGTCATCATCTGCGGCATCCGCAACATCGGCCCCGAGACCTCCCTGCGCCTGGCGGAGCTGGCGGTGGCCTTCAAGAACCGGGGCGTGGTGGGCTACGATCTGGCCGGGGCAGAAGAGAACTATCCCGCCCGGGACCACCAGGAGGCCTTTCGACTCATCCTCAACAACAACATCAACTGCACCATTCACGCCGGGGAGGCCTTTGGCCCCGACTCCATCTCCCAGGCCATTCACTACTGCGGAGCCCACCGCATCGGCCACGGTACCCGGTTGAAGGAGAACGGGGACCTGCTCAATTACGTCAACGACCACCGCATCCCCTTGGAGGTCTGCCTGTCTTCCAACGTCCAGACCCGCTCCGCCGCCTCCTTCGACGCCCACCCCTTCCGCTTCTACCTGGACCTTGG
>CAYRTW010000172.1:10993-13245 GCA_964426935.1 uncultured Rickettsiales bacterium | reverse complement strand
GGAGAGGACGTGGCCCACCTCATGGAGGGGTTGGAGGAAGGAATCCGCACCGGCAAACGCCAGAATCTCCACGAAAGATCTCATCCTCCTGAATTCTGGCAGCGGTACATGGGGGGGCTGGCTACCTTCGCCAAACAGGTGGGGCCCCCCATCGCCAGGAAGATCACCTTTGATTCGCCCCCCAAACGAGTGCTGGATGTGGCGGGTGGGCACGGGATGTACAGCGTGGCCCTGTGCCGGAAATGGCCCGAGCTGCAGGTGGATATCCTGGACCTTCCCGAGGCAGCGGTGGAGGGGAGAAAATGGGTGGAGAAGGAGGGAATGGGGGAGAGAATCCGGTTCATTCATGGGGATTTGCGGAGGGACGACTGGGGCACGGGCTACGATGGGGTCCTGCTGTTCAACATCCTTCACAATCTGGACGAGGCCGCCTCCCGAGACGCCCTCATCCGCGCCCGCAAGGCACTGCGCCCGGGGGGTACGGTGGCCATCCAGGACAGTCAACATCCCGGAGGAGACGGAGACCTGGACACTACGGCGGGGTTTGGGGAATTGTTTTTTTCGGTGGTGTCATCCGCTCAGGTGTGGCCCGAGCCTGTGGTACGAAAGTGGATGGAGGAGGCGGGGTTCCAGGCCATTCGCAAGCACCGCCTCCTGGTGCTGCCGATGTTGATGGTGTTGGAAGGGAGAGGATGAGGGGCGGGATGGGATGGAATTATTTTGATATATTTATTTTTATCTAATCTTATAGCCGTTCAGATCGTCCTCCACTCCAAACGCGGCCAGATACAGCGAGCCTGATCAAAAAGTCAAAATGCGGGTGCCTGACCCCGGTTCCCCTGTGACTCCCTTCGGGAACCTTCGTATACTTCGTGCCCTTCGTGGTGAAAAGCGTCGGCCCCTCACAGCGATTTCCCCACCCGAGCGCCCTCTTCCGTCCGTCCAGAATTCGCCTCCTGCGCTTCCCGCTGGTTCATCCGCCGCGACAGGAAAATGAACCCAAATGTAAATGTGTAGGTTCCTGACCCCTGGTTCTCCCTCCCTTCATCCCCGATCCCTCTGCCAGTACACCTCCGCCTCGCCAATGCCTCGGGAGGTCCATCTCGCCAGCACGAAAAGGAGATCGGAGAGGCGGTTGAGGTAGATCAGGGGGCCATCTCCCTGAAGGTCCTCGCTCCGGGCCAATCCCACCACTTCTCTCTCTGCCCTTCGGCAGATGCAGCGGGCTACATGGAGGGTGGAGGACACCAGGCCCCCAGCCGGTAGGATGAACTCCTTGAGGGGAGGAATGGCGTCGTTGAGCTCGTCGATGAGGGCTTCCAGAGCCTCGATTTCTGGCTCTCCCACCCTCTTCATCCCCGGCCAGCGATCCTCGGGGCGGGTGGCCAGGTCTGAACCGAGGTCGAACAGCTCGTTCTGGAGACGGGTGAGGAGGGTCTCCACCCGATTCCGCACTTCGTCGTACCCCTGCACCTGGGAGAAAAAGGCCCGAGCCTGCCCCAGAACCGAGTTCAACTCATCCACCGTGCCATAGGTGGCAATGCGGGGATGGTCCTTGGGAACACGCTGGCCCCCCACCAGACCGGTTTCTCCCCGGTCTCCGGTCTTGGTGTACACCTTGGAAATTCGCATCGGCTCTCCTTGGGGGTCGTTCCCCGGGCGGCCACAAGGTAGGGGGGCTCTCCTTCTTTCGTCAAGGAGGACGGAAACGGGCTCTGTACTGGGGTTCAGGGCAGTTGGAGGATCGGTGGTCTTGATTGTCGCCGAGGATTCTGAGGGAAATGATAGACACGGTCGGCCCGATGCGAGGCGGGTCCATCCGAGGAGAGAAGAGGAGGGTCGATATGTCGTGCAGAGGCAGTGAGAGAGGTCGGTGGGACTTCCATGCGGAGGGGGGACTCCACCATGAATGAACCCCGGCGGATTGATGACACAAGGCCAGGGATTCTGATCGCTGTCCTGATGGCTTCATGCTTCTCCCCCCTTTCCTCACCTTCTCCGATTCTCGCAGCCGAACCCCTCTCCGACTCCACCCTGGTGGCCTCTGTTGGCATTGGATTCGATGATGGTTATGCGCCGGTGGCGGCCCCCACTTGTGCGGTTTCCTTGGGAGGCAGGGTGTCCAAAAATCTTGTCTTGCGCTTAGAAGGGGGAATCGGGTGGATGGGTTGGATGTGGCGGGAAGGTGAACTGACAGTGAGTCCAATCGGGGTCTTGTCGCGATTCTTGTGTCGAATCACATGGACCCCGTA
>CAYRTW010000172.1:0-10893 GCA_964426935.1 uncultured Rickettsiales bacterium | reverse complement strand
TGAGTCCAATCGGGGTCTTGTCGCGATTCTTGTGTCGAATCACATGGACCCCGTAATTGGCGGCCCGGTGCCCATGATCCATGTTCGACTGGAAATGGAAATAGACCGCGAACGGCCGTCGATCCGCCATCGGGGAGGATCTCCGTAATTGGAAATCATCACCGAGGCGGATCTGGTGATTCCCATCATGTACCTTCGTGTTCTTGGTGCTCTTCGTGGTGAGAAACCCAGGGTACCGCCCCATGGCGCCACGAGAACACCCTGTTCGCCGCTTCACTTTCGCCCAGGGGGTGGCCGCGGACGGAGACTTCAACGGGGACGGGCTTCCCGATCTCGCCTTCGGAGCCCCCTACGCCGATGGGCCGGTGGGGGAAGAGGGAGTGGCCTATCTGGTGTATGGACAGGGGGAGTTGTGAGGGGCAGGGGAGAGGGGTTCGTCAGGGAGACGGTAAGGCCTGGACCCGAGCCACCTCCCGCTGAAGGGCCTGTTCCCCCTTGGCCATCGCCCAGCGGTGGTTCCAGGAAAACACCGGTTTCAGGAGGAACGACAGGTACTTGAGGATGGGTTTGTCCGCTCGGATCCTCCAGTCGTAGGTGACGATGGAACCCTCTCCTTCCTGCTTGAAACTCCACCGCCCTGTCCCTACGAAGTCCCCTTCCGCTTTCAGAGCGAAGCCGTGAGGGGCGTTGGATTCGGTGACCTGGAAGCGCCAGCGCAGGGTGTAGGGGAGCCAGCCCCGGGTGTGGAGTTCCACCACCTTGCCCACCCCACCTTCTCCGCCGGGGGAGAGGGTGTGAACCGCCAGGTAGACCTCGGGCCACCAGCGAGGGAGATCATCGGCGTTGCCCAGGATGTCGGAGACGGTGTGGATGGAGGCGGGAATGCGCCATTCGGTGATGAATTCGTAGTCTGAGGAAGCCATGACCCACCCTTGTTGGAAGGAAGTTGGAGAGGATACGGTGAAGGACGAAGGGAGGATCGGCAAGACCCGATGGGCTCACTCTTTCGGTGGGGAGGCGGAGGAGGAGGGCATTCCCTGGGGATGAAGGGGGCAGGCGGCGGTGGGATCGGGGGTCGAGGCGCTCGCCTGGGAGGGAGCGGGCCAGCGCATCCAAAGGTCCCCTCCACCCGCCAGGATCAGCATCCCGGCAGCGGCGGCGCGGAAGCGGGGGTGGGCCCTCCATTGCATCACCTTTTGGGAAAACACAGCGATGGGGAGGAGGGAGGGAAGGGTGCCCAATCCAAAGGCGAGGAGAACCAGAAATCCCCCCGTGGCGGTGCCCGTTCCCAAGGCCAGGGCCAGGGCGGCGTGGAGGAGGCCACAGGGCAGAAACCCGGTCAGGGCGCCGAATACCATCCGCCCGGGAAGATCACCCCGGCGTAGGGAAGAGGCCAGGGCTCGCCGCAGGGGAGGAGGAAAGGGCAGGGGGAGGGAACGAATCCACCCCAGGAGGTGGGCCGCTGTGAACACCAGGGCAGCCATCGCCACCCACGGGGCCGCCGCTCGCAGGGCCGTGGGAAGGGGCCCGGAGAGACCGCCCGCTCCCCCGGCGTACCCCAGGAGGGTGCCCAAGGCGAGATAGCATCCCAGCCTGCCGGTGGTGTAGGCGAGGATGGGAGGCCAGGACTTGCCATCCGGGCGAGAAGCGGCCACCGCGTTGAATCCACCGCACATGGCCAGGCAATGGGTTCCCCCCAGGAGGGCCAGGAGGAAGGGGGGAGCCAGGGCCAGGGGAGTCATGACCATCCCAGGCGATGGGCCTCTCGGGCCAGGGAGTCCCGGAACTGGGGGTCAGCCAGTGAAATCAGGGCCCTCACCCGCTGGCGAACGGTCCGGCCATGGAGGTCCACCCGTCCCCACTCGGTGACAACGTGGTGGACATCCCCCCGGCTGGTCACCACTCCCGCTCCCTCCGCCAGCACTGGCACGATGCGGCTGACCTTTCCCTCCCGAGCGGTGGAGGGCAGGGCGATGATGGGTCTTCCCCCCTCGGAATCGGCGGCGCCGCGAATGAAGTCCACCTGACCACCGATTCCCGAATAGAAGCGGGTGCCGATGGAGTCGGAATTGACCTGCCCGGTGAGATCGATGGAGAGGGCGGAATTGATGGCCACCATGTGACGATTGCGGGCGATGCGGATGGGATCGTTGACGACGTGGGAGGGCTGCATCTCGATGGCGGGGTTGTCATGGACGAAGCGGTACAGTCGTTCGCTTCCCAGCACAAAGGAGGTGACCGCCTTGCCGGGGTAGATGGACTTGCGGGCCCCGGTGATGACCCCCTGCTCCATCAGGTCCATGACTCCATCGGAGAGCATTTCGGTGTGGATGCCCAGATCCCGGCGATCAGAAAGGCGCCTCAACACCGCATCGGGAATGGCTCCGATGCCAGTCTGGAGGGTACAGCCATCCTCAATCAATTCAGCGACGTGGTGAGAAATCGCGTCAGAGATAGGATCTTCAACAGACGGAGGCAATTCGGGGAGGGGATGATCCACCTCCACGATGTGGGCCAGGCGGGAGATGTGGACGAAGGAGTCTCCGTGGGTGCGAGGCATGTGGGGATTGATCTCGGCGATGACCAGACGGGCGCTGTCCACCGCCGTTCGCACCGTGTCCACCGAGACTCCCAAGGAGCACCATCCCCGGGAGTCAGGAGGAGAGACCTGCACCAGGGCGGCGTCCAAGGGAAGGGGACCCCCGGGTTGGAACAGGGCGGGAATCTCCGACAGGAAGACCGGAGTGTAGTCGGCCTGGCCTCCCTGCACGGCGGCACGAGCGGCGGGGCCGATGAACAGGGCGTTCATTCGGATGTGGCCCCGGGCTTCTTCGGTCAGCAGGGGATCGCAGCCGAAGGAGAGAACCTGCACCACCTCCAGATCATGGAAATCCGTCGCTGACGCCCCCAAGGCCGACACCAGGGCCCGAGGCTCGCCGGCGTTGGCACCGATGAACACCCTGCCGGAGCGGGGCAACCGGGCGATGGCCGAGGCGGGATGAGAGTGGCGAGTTGGAGTCGAAACCATGAACACTCCTCCGGGCGAAGGGGCGCGGGGTGCAATCGGGGTCAGCAAGTTTCGGGCCATATGGGATGAGGGGTTTGGAGGCTGAAGGGGCGCTTCGGCGGGGCCGAGCCGGTAAAGGCTGTGTGATAGCACACTCCTTCCGTGGAACAACCTCCCCCCGCGACTGCCTTTATACTGGAGACCCTGGAACCTTCCATCCCTCCCCGAGTTCAGACATGCCCTCTTCCTTCCGTCCCCTGCTCCTTCTGCCCCTCTGCCTGGCTCTGGGGTGCCCCGACGCTCCCGAGGCTCCCGAAGGATCTCCACCGGGAGCCCCCACCTACTACGGGGCGTTCTTCTACGACGCCGAGCTCTACGCTCCCCTCCTGAAGGCCCACATCGAAACGGCAGCCTCCTTCCTGGATGTGAGTGGGCAGGATGGATGTTTTCGCTTCGAGTCCCTCACCGCTTCAGATGTGGCGACGGTGGGGCTGCTGGGAATAGACCCTTCGGCCATCGCCTCGGTGGGGAGGGCAGAGACCTTCGACGCCCCGGTGGAGACCCTGGAGGAGGCGTTGTTGACGGGAAATTTTGCCGAGGTCTACCCCTCCACATACACCGAGTTCGCTGAGACGGCGGCCGAGGGAATCCCCGAATACCGGGAGGGGGAGGTTCATTTTGCCTCCCGCTCCTTCGATGCCACCATCGACGTGGCCGGCACCCTCATCTCCTTTCCCGTCAACGATCAGTTTCGCCGCCTGGAGGATTGGGAGGGGACCGGACACCCCCTGGCGGTGCTGCGGGGCTGGCTGCCCTCTGGAGCGGTAAGTTCAGCCGAGAATGCCTCCATCACCCAGATCTTCACTCTGGAGCTGCTGGTGCCTCTGGAAGGAGAACGAACCGAGCGCATCGCTGCGGTGTGGAGCGACCTGGATCTGGGCCTGGGAGAGGACTCCATGTTCGCCCTGGGCTGCATCTCCCTCACCAACATGATGGGGGATTTACGGGATGGTCTGGAGGGGGAGTGAGCACCGAAAGGCACCGATCACCCGGGCGTTCTTGACGCCTGCCCGGGGAATGGACACCTTTTGCCGGTCATGACCCCCTCTTTCTTTCGATTCCTGGTGGTGTGTCTTGCCCTTCCACTGTCCGGCTCCCTGGCCCGTGGGGAGGGGCCAAGGTCCTTGAGCCTCCCTGAAGCCCTCAGGTTGGCGGAGGAGGGCAGCGAGGACCTGGAGCAGGCAAGGGAGTCGGTGCTGCAGGCCCGCCTTGATCTGCGAGACGCCTGGGCCTCCCTGCTTCCCTCCCTGGGGGTGAGCGCCGAGGCCACCCGGGCCGATCATGCGGTGGAAACCGAGACGTCTTCAGGGACCCTTACCTTCCAGCGTCAGTCCTGGCTCTCCAGCACCTTCTCCGCCACCCTTCCCCTGATTCAACCGGTGGTCTGGGGAGAGATCGCCCAAGAAGCTCGGGAATCCGAGGGGGTGCGGGCGGCAGAGAGAGAGACGATCCATGGCGTTCTGTATGGGGTCGCCGAACTGTATTGCCTGGCCCTGGCCTCCCGAGCGGCGGTGGAGGGAGCCGATGCAGAGAAGGAAGCGGCGGAAGCGGTGCTGAAGGCCATCACCGCCCGGGTGGAGGCAGGAGTGGAGCTGGCCCTGACTCGGGATCGAGCCGAAAGTGACCTGCTGGCTGCAGAGGGGAGTTGGGAGAGGGCAAGGGTGGGGGTGAAGAGGGCAGATCTGAGCCTGGCGAGAGCCTTGGGGTTGGCCTGGGAGGAGGGAGGGAGTTGGGAACTGGCTTCCCTGCCCATTCTGGAGGGAGCTTCTGGGACAGGGGAAGTGAGAGGAGAGGTGGAGGCGGCCCGATTTTCCCTCCAGGCGGCCCGACTTTCGATGCGCCACGCCGGTTTGACCCTGATCCCTGAGGTTTCCGCTTGGTTCAATGCGACTCTGACCCAGAACACCGGGACCTCAGGGGATCCCTCCCGGTGGTACCTGGGCCTGGACCTCACCTGGTCCCTTTCTGAGCTGGTGTCTCCCTTTGTGGAGGGGGCTCGCAGGAGTTCCCAGGTCCGGTCGGCAGAGGCGGTGGTACGAAAGGCGGAGAGGGAGACCGAGCTGGCCGTGCGGGATGCGTGGCTGGCGGTCCAACAGGCTGAAGCGGATCAGCGGGTCGCCCTACGGCGGGAGTCCCTCGCCCAAAGGACCTTGGACGCCACCTTGGAGAGGTATCGTCAGGGGGCGGCTTCGGCCTTGGACACCTCCACGGCGGTGGCCTCCCATCGGGAAGCGGTGGCCACCCGACTTCAGGCCGACCTCTCTCGCAACCTGGCCCTCCTGGAGGTGCTGAGGGCCCGGGGAGTGGACTTGCGGGTTTTATTGCGATGAGGGGGGGACAAGGCCCGGATCTCAACAGATGGGAGCTGGCGATGCAGTTTGGGAGGAGGGGCTCAGGGCAGCGGGTCAAGATGACGGATCCCTACTCTGACATCGTGGCCCCTGCGCTGTGCGACCAATAGGAAGGGAGGCAAAGCCACCATCGCAACCGCATTCACTGCATCGATCTGGAGAAGGACTTCGCTCGAATTGATATGACCGGGTCGCAAATAAACGATCCCCAAAATCCGCTCACCCTGACGAACGGCCAATGTTCCGAAATCGCCATCATGAGTCAGCACAACCCGACCCTCAGCCAAGGCCACACCAAGAACCTCAGTGTCGCCTTTTCCGGCGAGACCCCTTTCTACAACACTTGCAACATTCAATCCCCGAATGCGGAGCCCTTCTATCACCTCAGAAGCGATATTTTCGTCCGCCAATAGGGGACAACTCAGGGGGTGCGTGGAGAGTATCACACGAAATGCTGCTGCACGGCCGGATCGCTGCGCTACGCATTCTGTGTGATCCTCGGAATCAGGCTGGAATACGGATGTCCCAGATCACATCCCCCTGCAATGACTGCGCCGCATACCGAAGCGCGGCCTGGAGACCCTCCGGTGGCAGGTGAGGGTACGAACTCAGGATTTGCTCACGGGTGGCGCCACTGGCAATGAGTTCAAGCAAAAATGCCACCGAGAGGCGAGTCCCCCGCACCCGCGGCTTCCCCCCGAGGACGTCGGTGTCGCTCACGATCCAGGGTTCCATGAATCCTCCTTTTCGCACGTCATAATCCTCTCCGCAGCGGAAAAGGCAATCTCCAGAGGGAGAGGTTCGAGAATCGAACCTGTTCGGAATCTCACCCGCTCTTGAACCTGGAGCTTCCTAGCGGCCCGCCGCAGCGGGGGGCAGCGAGGACGTTCCTGACTTCACCCCCGGGGGAGCGGAGCCCTGGGAGTTGACGCCATCCCCGGCGGGAGAGGGTGCCGCAGGAGGGGAGGCGGGGGGAGAAGCCGCTGGTTTGGTTCCCGCAGCGGTAGCCGTCACCTCAATGGCCTCATCCAGACGATCCAAGGGCACCTGGCGGGTATCGAAGTCCTGGCAACACACCTGGAAGCCGCTCACCCACATGCGCGCCTGGGTGCGAAACCGGGGGCCCAAGGAAGACAGGGGGACGGTGACGTCGATCACCCTCTCGTAGCGAACGAAGGCGTCGGGAACCTGCAAAGGCTGGGGCTGCCCCGCTGCCACCGGGGTGATCTGCACCACCAACCGAGGATTGTCCATTTTGACCTCGATGGTGGACATCACCTTGCCCTGTTCCACCCAGAACCGAAGGTCCCGGGGCTCGGGCATCGACCCCTGGAAAAGGTAGCGCACATAGATGGCGGTACCGTCGTTGCGGGCGCCCACGGCGGTGATGTCGTAGCCAGATGCCGCGTTTCGGGAATCACCGCTGGGATCCCGGGCGGTCAAACGGACGTTGGCCAGGGCGGCGGTGCCCCTTGAAGCCAGGGATCCGGAGGGTACCGGGTGAAGGGCGATGCCCAAGGCCAATTGATCCTTGGACGTGGGGGAGACCAGACCGAAAAGGTATCCGCCACCGGCCGACTGGCTCTGGGCCTGGGCTTGAGCGGGCCCGCCCACGTCTTGGGGAAGGGGAGCGGCTGCCTGGCCGTCCAGGGCCTGAACGGTGGAGCTGGTGGGACGCAAGCCCAACCACAAGGCCACTCCCACCACCACCACCAGGGCGCTCCCCGCCAGCAGCCAGGTGGAGCCCAAGGACGCCAACTGCTCCCGGAGCCGGGCCCGAAATCCACCAGCCAGCCAGGCCCCGCCATCCCGAAGCAGGGCTTCCTGGGCAGGTTCCAGCCCCACCACTTCCCGAAAGGAGGCCCTCTTCAGGGTGCATCCCTGCAGGTCCAACCCCTTCAACCTCACCCCATCCAACAGGGCGGAGGCCAGGTCCACCCCCTCAAACCGGGTATCCCTGAGATCGCCACCGGTCAGATCGATCTCCTGGAGGTTGCAACTTCGAAAACGGGCATTGCGGAGGTCCATTCCCGGGGCGTCGGTGGCCACCAGGGAACACCCCGTCCACTGGGAAGAATCGGCTGAGGCGTGCTCCACGACCGCCTCCTCCATGTGGACATCCTGAAAGGTGGCTTCTGCCAGGATGGCCCCCCGCAGGGAGACCCGATCCCACCTGCCCCCCTGCATCGTGGCGGAACGAAAATCGGCTCCATCGGCGACCGCCTCGGAAGCGAGGCAACCGGAGAGTTGGGCCTGATTGAGACGAGCCCCCTCCAACCTCGCCTTCTCCAAACGGGTCTGATCCAGCCGGGCCCCCTGGAGTTGGGCCTCCCGGAGATCCGCCCTTCGCAGATCCGCCCCCGTCAAGTCGGCACCCCGCAGGTCAGCCCCCCTGAGGTTGGCGCGGGTCAGCACCGCCCCCACCAGAACGGCTCCCCCCAGGCGAACGCCCGCAAGGTTCTCGCCTGCCCCCTGCCAGCCGCGCAGATCGGCGCCCTCCCCACCGTCACGGCGGATGCTCTCGGCGTCGGGAGGCGACGGCGGGGCGACCTGCGGGGACGCGGGGGATGCGGAGATGGGGGGCTCCTCTGCCATGGGCCGGATGCGGCGACGGCGCGCTCGGGTCGGGCGCACGGGGGGCCGGCGGGCCACCCGGGGGCAAGGGTAGCATGGGGGGAAGGCACCCGCGAGGGGAACGAGGAGGACGATTCGGGGTGCCCCCTTGCTTTCTCTTGCAGCCGCAGATGTTCCCTCCTAAGCTACGCGCCGGTTACCTCCGTGCGGGAGGTTCCCCCTTTGTGGAGGGTCGAATCGTGAACCCCATCAGGTCTGCTCTCACCGTCTGGCTTCTCTCCCTGCCCCTCCTGGCCTCTCAAGGGTGCGCCGTAGGGGGCTGGAGCGACCACAACAACCCGAACGTGGGGGACGATGACAACCACGGGGACGATGACAACGACGACGCCACCGATGATGACGACACCTCGGGGGATGACGATGACACCACCGCCATTCCCGGATACGACGACGATGGGGACGGCATCTCCAACGACGATGAGGGGGGCGGAGACAACGATGGCGACGGCACCCCCAACATGCTGGACACCGACTCCGATGGAGATGGGGTCTCCGACCACGATGAGGCCGGAGACTCGGATCTAGCCACTCCTCCGGCCGACAGCGACGGAGACGGCACTGCCGATTACCTGGATCAGGATTCGGACGGGAACAACATCCTCGACGGGGACGAAGGGGACGGAGATGTGGACGGAGATGGCGTCGTAGACTCCTCCGATCTGGACAACGACGGGGATGGAATCGACGACGTGGACGAGATCGGCGGTGGGGTTCCCCCCGATCACGATGGGGATGGCGTCGATGATTACATGGACACGGACTCAGACGGCGACGGCATCGACGACGTCCTGGAGGGTGGAGACGACGCCGATCTGGACGGCACCCCCAACTACCTGGACGAGGACGCCGATGGCGACGGATTGCTGGACCTGGAGGACGGCACATCCGATCCCGATGGAGACAGTCGACCTGATTTCCTGGACACCGACTCCGATAACGACGGCATCGGCGACGCCACCGACCCCAACCGGGACAACCGGGACACCGACGGAGACGGGTATTCGGATCTCGCTGAGCAGACCTACGGCACCTCTCCCACCAACGCATCCAGCCATCCTGGCGATGACGTCTTCTACGCCGAGCTGGAGGCCCGGGTGGACACCCCGGTGGTGGTCCCCTTCACCCCTGAAATCCAATACGGGGACGTGATGTTCCTCCTGGACACCACCTGCTCCATGTCCTCTACCCTGAACAACGTGGCCAGTTACTTCAGCACGGTGGTCTCCGAGGCCTCGGCCTCCATCCCGGACATGACTTACGGGGTCTCCAGCTTCAACGACTATCAATACTCCGGCTACGGAAGCTCCGGCGACAAGCCCTTCTGGCTCAAGCAACAGCAGACCACCTCCACCTCCCAGGTCCAGTCCGCTCTCTCGGCTCTGACCGCCTTTGGCGGCAACGACACCCCCGAGTCCTCCATGGAAGCCCTCTATCAGGCCTCCAGTGGCATGGGATACGATCTGGACTGCGACAACAACTTCGACAGCAGCGTGGACGTTCCCCCCTTCATCGCCTCGGGAGGAGACACCTTTGGAGGCGGGGCGGCAGGGTCCTACAGCGCTTCGGTGCCCGGCACCGGCACCTATGGCGGCGCGGGGTTCCGCTCCGGGGCGGTGCCCATCCTGGTCCTGGCTACCGATGCCTCCATGCGGGACGCCGACGCGGGCTCGGTACCGCCGGCGTGTTCGTCTCCCGCCGGGTTGACGGGGACGGTGGCTGCCATGAACGCCATCGGCGCCAAGTTCATCGGGGTGGGGACCACCTCCTCTCCCATCTCCAAGATGAACAGCATTGCCGCCGGG
Source organism: uncultured Rickettsiales bacterium (assembly GCA_964426935.1). Classification (GTDB taxonomy): domain Bacteria; phylum Myxococcota_A; class UBA796; order UBA9615; family JAKLKC01; genus CAYRTW01. Next base: position 1,039 of record CAYRTW010000172.1, on the reverse strand, counting down.
ACCGGCTCCCTGGCGGACGTGGATGGAGACGGAGCCTCGGACGATTACCTGGTGTTCCAGACCAGCGCGGGCAACGTGGCCGAGAAGGTGTTGGAGGGAATCGAGGCCCTCACCAACTCCGGCACCTATGATCTGTCCCTGTCGGTGGATGATCCCACCGGTTACGGCTTCGTCACCAACATCGATCCCGTGCTCTATCCCGACGCCACTTCTGGCGAGACCGTCACCTTCACCCTCACCGTCACCACCAACATCGTCCCCGTAGAGCAGGATCAGGTGTTCGTGTTGACCCTGACCGTTCTGGGCAACGGCACCGCCATCCTTGACGAGATGACCCTGTTGATCGTGGTCCTCGGGGTGTGACGCCCACCCTCTCCGGATGGGGCGAGGAGGGGCTGACCTGGTTTCTGACCCGCGCCTACCTGGGGATCGTTGCCTTCGGCAGAAGCCACCTTCCCGTAGATATCCACGGTGCCGAGCACTGGTGGAGGGTCCGCAATGACGGTTCGGGAGGGGTGATCGTGGCGGTGCTCCATGGGCGCCACGATATCGTCCACGGGGCCCTGTGGGGGGCCTCTCAACCGCTGGTTCTCTCCTCCCCAACATCCCCCCAATCACCCCGGGGAGTGAGGGTGCAGGAACGGGGATTTTCCAAGCTGGGGTTGACTTCCAGGCCCGTCGCCCCTGGCGCCGAGGGAGTCGGAGCCCTGCGGTCCCTGGCCCGAGAGGTGGCCCATGGAGCGGTCGTGGTGGTGGCGGTGGATGGTCCAGAAGGCCCGGCAGGAACCGTAAAGCCGGGGGCCCTGGCCTTGTCCGCCTTGTCGGGGAGGCCGGTGCTGCCCCTCACCTGGGCCCTCTGTCCCTCGTTCACCCTGGCGATGCACTGGGATCGCCACCACTGCCCCCTGCCTCATCCCCGCCTTCGCGGAGTCGGGCTTTACAGCCCTCCCCTGCCCATCTCCGACAGCCCCGGTCGGGGTGCACTGGCAGCGGTCCCCCTTCTTCAGGGCGCCTTGGAGGCGGGACAGCGATGGTGTGA